>NZ_CP081002.1:0-300000 GCF_029590555.1 Sphingobium sp. V4
CCGGTCATCGGCGCAGACCCGGACAGCGACGGCAGGGGGGAGCCGGTCCTGCGCCATCGCAAACCCCGTCTGCCAAAGCAGGATCGCACCGCGCCGGCGGCTGATGATGAATTTGCCGGCCCGATATCGCTGGCCTGGCAGTTCGGCAGCAACCCGGCCGTCGACTGGATGGCCGTAAAGGATGGGCAATTGCGTCTGAAATCCGTGACAGGATCGCAGGACCATTATGAAAACGGCGCCATCCTGTCGCAGAAGCTGCCTGCCCTCCAATTTACCGCCACCGCGCTCCTGCGCTTTGCTCCGTTGCGCGTGGGGGAGAGGGCGGGGCTGTCGGTGCACGGCATGAATTTCGCGTGGATCGGCGTGGAGCAGGGGGCCGAGGGGATGCGTGTCGTGCAGGTCGCGAAGGTCGACGCCCTGCCGGGCGTGCCGATGGCCGTGGCGAACGGCCCGCGCGTCCCATCGGGCCGGCTATGGCTTCGGATCCACGCCAGTCCGGTGACGATTGGCGTCCCGCCACCGGCATTTTCGCCCTATTGGCCATCCATGCTGAAAGAGACGCATATGAACGTCATGTTCAGCTACAGCCTTGATGGGACTGACTTCACGCCGCTGGGAGCGCCGTTCCAGACGCGGCCCGGTCGATGGGTGGGAACCCAGATCGGCCTGTTCGCGCAGGCATCTTCCGGCACTCCCGCTGCTGTTGCGACCACCGTTGGTCATGCCGATTTTGACTGGTCAGGATATCCCGATGAAAAAGACCATGATGTTCATGACCGCCATGAGCCTCGGTACCCTGACGGGTGGGGAGCGGCTGGACGCCCAGCCGATAATTTACGAAAACCCGCCCGGCAAGGCGCTCTACGACTATCATGACGACAGTTTCACCGTCCGGGTTCGTGAACCGGGCGGTCCGTGGAAGGATCTGTACGAATATCGCGTACGGGTCGATGGCGACAATCCACAGCCTGCCTCCATGGTCAATTTCGGCATGAACGGCCCCGTCGAAGTCGCCGTGCAAAAAAATGACGGCGCGGTCAGGGCGGTGGAAATCCGTCGGGCTCGAAGGCGATTACGGCCCGGCTCGATGGCAATATCGCCTATTTCACGCTGGCTCGGCCGGTGAACCTGTCGGTCGAATTTGACGGCGACCGTCTGCACAATCTGCACTTGTTCGCCAATCCGCCCGAACCCGCGGTCCCGATCGTACCGATCCCAACCTGATTTATTTCGGGTCGGGTATCCACATGCTGCCGGCAGGAAAACAGTCCTTTCCGATCCCGTCGAACAAGACCGTCTATGTCGCGGGCGGTGCCATCGTGAAGGGTCAGCTCGATATCAGCAATGCCACGAATGTCCGCGTGATCGGCCATGGCCTGCTTGAAGGAGGAAAGGAAGGCATTACGGTCGTCAACGCCCGCAATGTCCTCATCGACGGTCCGGTGGTCGTCAATCCGGCCATTATACCATATTGTGCGGCCAGTCGTCGGGCCTGACCGTTCGGAATTTCAAGTCGTTCAGCGTCGGCAGCTGGACCGACGGCATCGACCTGATGAGCTGCTCCGACGTCGAGATCGACAATGTGTTTCTGCGCACGTCGGATGATTCCATTGCGATCTACGCCGATCGTTGGGAGCATCATGGCGATGCGCGCCATTATCGCGTCACGAATTCGACCCTGTGGGCCGACGTCGCCCATCCTATCAATATCGGCCTGCACGGCAGCAAGGATGAGCCGCGCGTCATCGAGGATCTGATTTTCCGCAACATCGACATTCTGGGCCATGATGAGGATGACCGCAATTATCAGGGCGCGCTGGCCATCACCGACGGGGACAATAATCTGGTCCGCAAGATAGTTTTCGAAGATATCCGGATCGACCGCATCGAAGAGGGCATGATCTTCAACTTCCGCGTGCTGTTCAACGACAAATATAGCCTTGCGCCGGGACGCGGCATTGAGGACGTCGTCGTGCGCAATGTCCGTTTCAGGACGGGCATGATTAATCCATCGGTGGTGTCCGGCTTTGCCGCCGATCGCGCCGTGCGTGGCATTTCCATCGAAAATGTGCGTGTTGGCGACACCTTGTTGCGCGCTGACGATGTGGAGGTCGGTCCGTTCGTGAAGGATTTTCGGGTCCGCTGACCCGGAGCGCTCTGCGCCAGTCCAAGGAAAGACGGGCCGCCAGGGAGGTTGGCAGCCCGTCAAGTTTGGGGAGGACGGGGAGGAAGTGTCCGTGCAGAAACCCTTCCCCCCCCGATCGACAGTCGAAGACCGTCGAATTCTATCGGCGCAGCCTTATCGTCGGCTCATCACCCGCCGCTGTGGCAGCGCACCAGATGCGGCGATCAAACCGTCCGAGCGCCTTATGTGATATCGATAACAATTTAATAGCGATGCCTCTGCAGTCGCGCAAGACAATTGATGTATGCAAGGGAATGCTTATTGCAGCTTAAGGTCTTCCACATGGCTGCCGACATCCAGATCGGCGTCCGCGAGAAGACCGGACTCGCGCGCCCTTTATGACGATGTTTCTCGATCGTCACGTTGCGCACGGCAGTCCGCAGGCGACAGGCCCTTTATGACTGACGGCCCTGGCATTCCAGCGCCCGTGAAACGAATGTTGCGGAACGCTATGTTGGCGATGCCGCGACCGGCCGCCTTGTTGTACCGGGCGTTGTTGCCGGCAACGACATGGATCAGCTTGCCTTCTTCGATCCGATCCACGCGGATGTTGCTGAAGCGAATGTCCCTTATCAGCGTCTTGTCACCGGAATAGATCGCCATGGCGCCTTCCCAGTCGGGATCATCCTCATCGAGATTAGCGATGTCGATATTGTCGAACGTCACGTCGCGGATCGTTCGTGGAACGTCATTGTCCCCGAAATGACCGATATAAAGCGCGTGGGCCACATCGTTCCAGATACGCAGGTTGCGCACCTGGATGTCATGGGTGTCCCCCGGTGGGTTGGCGTCGGGCACGCCGGTCTGGGCCGCACGCTGGCGGCACAGGGGGCAGTCGGCCACGGCATAGACGACGACCAGCATCATCCGATACGTCGCAGATATCCGCCATCGACAAGGACATGCTGAGGACGTTGAAATGTTGATGCCGTCGGACCATTTGCCGGACGTGAAGCCGGTAATCTCGTGCACTTTGATATTACTCGAATTGCGGATGTTCATGATGCGGGCGGCATCCTTGCGATCGCTGTTGACTAGGACGAGGTCGCCAATGTCGATGTTGCGCGATCGATCCAGATCGATTCCCCGGCCCGGATCCCAGATGAGGCCACGTCCCGATATCGTGACGTCATCGAGACCGCTCAGGTCGAATGCGCCCGCCCTTGAGCACCGCGCCGCCGTCCAAATAGATATGATCGCCCGATTTGACCGGAAAAAATGTCGGTTCCCGCAGGCGGCGTATGCATACCCGGTCCGAAATAGCGCACATGGTTGCCGGCCGGACGTGCCGCGGGCAATGGTCCGGCGATAATGTGAAGATTGCGAAGTCGATCATCGTCAAACTGTAGAGACAGGCGCTCAGGGCGCCCTCAGCGTGAGCCGGGCGATCGATCCGGTCAGTATGGGGCGGACGCTGCTGGAGAGCGGAGACACGCCGACCGACAGGGCAATGCCATTATTCTTCTGCACCTCGATCTCGACCGAACCCGCGAAGTCGAAATAGACCATCGACGCATTCCGCTTCGTATCGGTGTCGACCTGCACCCGATATTCGTACAGATCCTGCCACGGGCCGCCCGGCTGGCGAACGCGAACGGTATAGTCGTCATTATGCGCGGAATAGAGCAGCGCCGGCGGAACGGGGTATGTCCGCAGCTCGCTGGCAGCCTGCGCCGCCATGCCGGCCGCGCCGAAGAAGATGGCAATCCCGATTCCGAAAGATTGAACAGGGCTTCGCTATGTCCTGCGTTTGGCATCGATCATTCCTTTATGCGATTGCCCTGCTTGGCAAAGATTCCGATCCCCTCCCTGCACGCAATCGCTTTGCCGCCGACCGACAGGTCGGCGTTGCAGGCCAGTCGAACAGCGCCATCAGGCTGGACGCCCAGCGTGACGGTGCGGCGGCGACCCTGATCGACGTGCAGCGACATTTTCGCCAGGCTGTCCAACAACAGGCTGCCGTCACGCCGCACATAGCTGCCGTTGATGACTGTCATCTGGTCGGGCTGCTTCGGGCGTGCCTGGCCCCTGGGCCAGCTCAGCGCGAAGATATAGGCGTCGGTTTCATATCCCGCGATCGTCGTATTGGCGTTGCGATGGCGCAGCCGCCCGTCCGCGAGCAGGTTGAAATAGACTTCGGTAATCCGGTCCGCGCCGATGATCCGGGCGCCGATCCAGTTCAGCCCTTCGATCCGCTCGATGGCGGATGCGGCCTTACCCTCTTCCTGGGGTTGCAGCGCGACCAGGAATTTTTCCCGATCGCTTTTCCCGGCTGGCTGGAAAGCGAGATAGGCTTGCCGGACCTTGGGCTCGCCATCCTTCAGCCCGTCATGCTCGACCAGTTTCATCGCATAGGGGTAATCGGTCGGCAATCCGCCGTCGGGCAGTTCGCTCGGGAAGAGAGGCATCACGTCCACACCTGCGTCGCCGTCGCGCAGTTGCACGATCTTGCCGACCTTCCTGGCTTCCCCCCTGATAATGGAGCAGCCATTCATATTGCCCGATATCCCAGCTGCGCAGGTCATCCAGGATCAGGATCGTGTCGCCGATCCAGAAGATATTACGGAAATTACGCTGAAAATAGCGAGACGTTGGCCCCGTCGCGTCGGCCCAGGCAAAACGCATGTCGGGCGTGTCGATCAGATGGTCGATCGCGCCGGTGAAATGCGACCCGTCATACAGGTCGGACGGCGGTTCCGCCTTTCCGTCGATCGTGACGACATTATGCGCCACGCTCTGCCGATAATATCCGTCATATTCGGGCGTTGAATAGCTCGAATGGCCGGAATCGGCGATCAGGCTGCGGCCCTTGTGGTACAGGACGAAGCTGCTGGCGTCGGCATGATTGTGATTCCAGGTGAAACCGGACTTGAGGGCGAAAAAGGTAGAATCCGCGTTCCAGTCCTTGCGCATGGTCAGCAAGCCCTGGCTAGTGAAGAGCGTGGTGAGTGGCCGCGCGACGGCGGTTTGCGCCGACTGCCGGGCTGCGGCGTCAGGCAGGTAGGGCAGGTTGGTCGCGTCCCGCCAGGCGTCCTTCTCCGGCACATGCGCGAAGCCGTTGATGTAGGTCAGATAGTCCGGTTTCCGGTCGCCCAGCGCCCAGAGATCCGCCAGCGTGTGACAGCCGCAACTGGGCGGCCTGCTGTCGCCGAAATTCACCGATACCCAGCCGTCGCTCCGAGGATAGGCGGCGGCAAGGAAATAGTCGGCGACCTTGTTCAGGTGGGGAATGGGCGAAGGCTGCGTGCCGAATGTCTCTACCCAAGACCGGCGAAAGATCAGCAGACTGTGCAGCCCCAGTTCGGCATAGCCGACCGTCTCCGAATAGGCGCCGTCAGACCCGTAAGTCTGCGGCTTGCTCTCGATCCGGGAGCCGGCGAAGCCATACCATTCGACGCTGGCCTGGTCGATGCGCCGGGCCCACTCCAACGCACGCGGATCGTCATCGCGCAGGGCCAGGGCTGCGACGCCGGCACCGAAAACGATATGCGCCCACCAGTTATGACCCATCGTGTCGAGCGCATGGATGCGCGCCCGACCATCGATCCAGTCGTTGATGATGGGCTCGATCGCGCCGCGGATGATGCCCTGGCTTATGCGCTTGCGATCTGCCGGGGACAGCGTCGCGCGGATGGCGTCATAGGCGATGCCGCTGCTGGTCGCTGCATAGCCCATGCCAAGGTCCGATTTCCATGGCGGATCGCGGCGCGCCAGGGGCATGTCGGTCAGCCAGTCCTTGCGGTCCGCGCGGTCCAGCAGCAGGGCGCGTGCCTTGTCGGCATAGCGGCGATCATCGGTCACGCGGAAAGCGAGTGCCAGCGCCTCCAGCGCGGCATCGATCTTGCGATCCCCGCGCGGCGTCGTGGAGAGCGCCTCGTCGGCAATGGCCTTCTGCACCGCCCAGCGGCGGACGGCCTCTGTATCGTTCGCCATCAGCGTCTTCACCCGGCTGATATTGGCGGGGTTGAACGCCAGCCTCGGTTCGTCGGCGGCGACGGCCTGAACGCTGGCCAACGCGGGCGGCAGCAGGATGGCAAGCAGGGCGAGGGTGCGTCTCATGCGGATGTACATTCTCTCCGTCCGTGGTGCCGCTGATGCCCGGCGGCGAATATGCTGCATGGTTTTTCAAGCGGTGGGTTCGAACAGCACGGCCTGCCCGCCGGACGGCTGCATGGCGATCTGCAAGCGGTCTCCGGCTGTGACGGTTCGTCTGGAGATCATGACCGGAGTGGCGCGCGGCTGTTGTCCTGCGGCGCCGTCTGCAAAGATCGTCGCTTGCCAACGGCCCTGGCCAAGGAAGGCGAGCGGAACCGTAATGCTGCGTGCGTCCTCATTCGTCATCGCCCCCAGGAACCATCGCTTGCCATGGCGTCTTGCGACCGCGACAAATTCACCCGGTCGTCCATCGATGGCGCGGGTCTCGTCCCAGGTCGTGGGGCATTCGTCGAACCATTGCAGCGCGGGCCACGCCCCCACGGCATATTTGGACGGAACGTCGTACCAGTAAAGAAAGGTCAGCGGATTATAATAGACGGCGGCCATCGCCAGTTGATGCGCGTTGGTCGTCAGATTCTTGTAATGGTCGTAACAGATCGTGTAGTCGATCGGCCCCGACAGGGCGCGCGTGAACGGGAGTGTCACATTATGACGTGCGGTCGGAAACTGCTCATTGCCCCGCACGCCTTCGAGCGCGACATAATTTGGCAATGTCCGCTCCAGGCCGGCAGGGCGCAGATTGTCGTGCAGGTTCACCAAGAGGCGGTTCTCACCGCATGTCTTTACCAGGTCGTAGATGAAATCGACATCTTCCTGCCGCCCTTCCCAGATGAAGCCGAACTTGATGCCGGCGACGCCCCACCGCCGGAAGGTCGCGACGATGTCGGGCAATTGGCGCATGGCGGGCACCCGGTCGACATACAGGATCGTGCCGATGTTCCTTTTCGCCGCAGCCGCGACGATGGCGGGCATGTCCAGACCGTCGATCGGGCGGGTAGCGTCGCTGGCGTCGGTGCCGTCGCCATACCAGTGGGCATCGAATTCGATGTAATCCAGCTTTCGCTTTTCAGCGAACGCAATGCCTTCCATGGCGCCTGCGAGCGAATAGGGCTTGCGAATGCGAAAGGCGCGGCCCGGCCTGATCCAGCCAGTGTCACCCAGCCGGTTTGGCGTCGCGAGGGTAGCGATAAGCCCGGCCTTTTCGATCAGTCCGGCAGGGCGCTCGCTGACGATGATGAGCCGCCACGGGGTCGTGAACGGCACCGGGACCGAAAATATCGGCGCCGCATGGGTCTCGCCCGGACCGGAATAGCCCGTCGCGCGACCAGGGAAGTGCATCAGTCGCGTGGCGACGCTCTGCTCGTCCTTCCCCGGCTGGAACATGAGGCGCGGATAGTGCAGCCGATCCGACTCACTGACCGACAGTGCGAGGCCTGCTGGCGTGGTGACGAGCAGCGGGGTGTCGGCGAACGCGCCCTTGTCGGTGCTCCGGGTCAAATCGGGATGCGGAACGGGATTGATCCGGCCCGGCGCGGAGCGGGCATATTCGCCTTCGTCGCGGCTGCTCCAGATTTCGCTGCCGGCTGGCAGGCGAAGCTCGATCGCTTCGCCGCCCAGTTGCACGCTGTTGCCCGGTGCCGCCATCAGCACGAAGCGGATGGCGACGCCATCGTCATGGGCCATCAGCCGGATCGCGAAGCGGATGCGCGTGCGGCGATCCTCGAACCGGGCTTCGATCTGGTTGGCCTTGCCGTCATAAGTCGACGCGATCCCGTATGGCGGCGTCCAGCTTGCGTCGATCGCCTCAATGACATGGTCGATATAGCGCCCGCCAGGGCCCAGCAGGCGGCCATTGCCCAGTGTCAGCGCCAGGGTCGAACGTTCCAGCAGCGGCTTTCCGTCAAAGGTCGCCGACCATGTCGGATAATCGGCTTTTCCGCTCGGGAGATCGAGATACGCCACCAGCTTGCCGTTGGGGGACGTGACGGTCAGGGCAGGGCGCTGCGATGGCGTGCGGGCCGGCAAGGCAACGCCTGCGCCATTGACGGCGGCTGCACCGATCGCCGCCAGAACCGATCGCCGCGCTGGTTTCCACGCCATTGATGCTCTCCCGCCTATGCCTTCAAGGATTGATCTGCGACGTTCATCGTACAGCAGATATGTTCAGTTCATGTCCCGATCAGCGGGCCATCAGGGTGAAAGGAGCCAGGGCGCCGCGATCTGCGACAGCCCCGGTTCCGGGGGGGGGTCAGCTGCCGAAGCTGTAACGCAACGTTGCGCCGAAATTGCGGCCATTGATGAAGTGCTGGCGTTCGATGCCCGTCGCCAGGCCCGGTTCGCCGACGAAGCGATCCGCCGCCTGGTTGGTAAGGTTCGATGCCGTGAGCGACACGGAAAAATTATGCGGCAGCTTGAAGTTGAGGGATGCGTCCAGCAACCCGAAGGATCGGATGTAACGGCCATCGATCGGGTTGGCCGCTACGCCGAACAGCACCGCCTTTGATCGCCATGTGTAGACGACACGCGCGGAGATCGCATTATTCTCATACAGTCCCGCGACCGAATAGGAATATTTCGACGTCAGCGGCTGCATAGTGGTGACGCGCTGCCCGTTCAGCGTCAGCGGGTTCTTGGTTTCTACATAGGTGAAGGAACCGACGACCCCGAAGCGGTGCAGGAAGTCCGGCACGAAATCATAATCGAAGAAGGTCTGGCCGGCGAGTTCGATGCCTTTGGCGGTGCCCTTTTCGGCATTTTCGGTTCGCGTCAGGAAATACTGGTTGCCCGAACAGTTGATATTCGAAATGGGCGTGGGGGCGCCCGCAACGGTCTGGCACGAAGATATGCCGGCAAAAAAGCCGTCGATTTTCTTGTAGAACAGGCCAGCCGAAACATAGTTGATCGGCGAGAAATAATGCTCGAACGACAGGTCGAAACTGTCCGCCTTTTGCGGGCGAAGGGCCGGGTTGCCGAGCGATCCGTTGCCGCTGTTGACGTCCAGCACCAGCGTCGGGTTGAGCGATGCAAGCTCGGGCCGCGTAATGCCCTTGCTGTAACCGAACCGCACCAGCGTATCGGGCGTGACATAACCGGTCAGGTTGAAGCTGGGCAGGACGTCGGTATAGGAGGACGAGCTGGCATTGGGGATGATGGTCGTCGTGCCGGGCTGGATGATCCGCGCCTGGACGAAGGTGTCGGTCCTGACGACGCGGACACCGGCATTGCCCTTGATCCGGTCATCCAGGAAGCCGAAGTCGGCAAGCGCATATCCCGCATAGGTCTTCTCGCTGAAATAGCGGCGGTTGATAAGATTTTCCGTCAGCGAATCTTCCGCCTGGATGCCCGCGAGCGGGAAGCGGTTCTTCACATTGTCGCCCAGCAGGGCACCCGGCGAAAAGACCAGGAACCCGCCGCGATAGCCCGCTTCGCCGTTCATGAAATTGGTCGGCGACGTCTCCACCAAGTCCGCCATGGACGAAACCGGGATCGCATTGGAACGATCCGCCGCCAGGGCAAGTCCATTGGTGGTCAGATTCTTGCCGGCGAAGCTGTAATTATTGTAGCGATCCTTCTGCGTGGCGTAGCGGCCGCCGGCCCTGACGGACTTCAAGAAGTCGCTGTCGACCGAATATTTCAGGTCCAGTGCGGCCGCGATCCCGCTGTCGTCCCACACTTGGTTGGTGCCATTGGCGTAATTGTTGAACACCCAGCTTGTCGCCGCGCCAAGATCGGGACCGGCAATCGAGACGCGCTGCGGTGTTCCGAGCGTGCGGGTCGTGTTCCAGCTCAGGCCGGGCGCGGAAGCGAGCGTGACCGACCGGTTATCCTGATATTGGTCGGCCTTGACATAGGAGAAATCGAACTTGGCTTCCAGTTGATCGGTCGCCTGCCATTTGACGTTGCCGGCAATGACATAGGTTTTGAACCGGCGATGCTCGTCGCCCCCGATCGAGGTGAAGGTCGAATTCAGGAATGTCCCGCCGGTGATGCGCTGGCCGGACAGGAGATCGTTGCTGCCGCCATTCGCATTGCGATTGGCCAGCATCTCGTCGATCGAAAAGGCTTGCGTGGTCAGGCCCTGAGCATAACGGCTGTCGACGCCGTTCAGAAATCGATAGCTCTGATGATAGAGATAGTCGTTGAAATTGCCTTCGACAGTAAATTGCAGATCGGGGTTAGGGGCCCATTGGATCGCGGCGTTGAAGCCTTTGCGCGTGCGCCGGTAATCTTCCTGAGCGATGTTGTTCTGCACGCCGACCGCCGACAGCAGGTTCTGCCGGTCTGCCGCGGCAATCGTTGTCGGGTTCACGTCGGCCAGATAGGTGACGTCCGACCGGCCGGCCAGGGCGGGATTGAGGTTGAGGCCGGTGCCGATATTGGCGGCATATTCGGCGCTGTCGGCGCGGATGGCGCGGCGGAACTGCGTACCGCCAACAGACGGCGTATTGTCGCCGCGATTGAAGCTTTGCGAATAGCTGCCCGCCACCAGCACGCCCAGTTCGCCGCCGTCGCCCAGATCCCAGCGCTTGGAAAGCATCCCGAAATATTCGGGCGTCAGCTTCTTGCCCAGATCATTATAGCGTCCGCCGACGGCAGCCGATGCGGCCATATCCTTGAAGTCGAATGGTTTTCGGGTGCGGATGTTGACCAGGCCGCCGATGGCCCCTTCGATATGGTCGGCCGATGGGTTCTTGTAGACGTCCAGACCCGCGACCATGCCTGGGCTTGCACCCTCGACGTTGAATTCGCGGCTGCCGGCCGTGAAATAGGCGCGTCCATCCACGCGGGAGCCGGTTTGGCCGGTAAGCCCGCGGATGGTGAGGCCGGAGCCATTGCCGACAGGTGACGCCGCTTCGCCACCGAACCGATAAGCCTGGACGCCCGGAACCCGGGTCAGCGTTTCCGCGACATTAGGGTCGGGCAGCTTGCCGATATCGTCGGCGGTGATCGAATCCACGATCTCCATCGTGTTTTTCTTGATCTGTGCGCTGTTTTGAAGGCTTGCCTTTAGGCCCGTGACGACGATGTCGGCGATCGATGGGTCAGCATCGACTTGTGTGCTTGCATCCTGTGCCATGGCAGGCATGGCCATGGCGGTCGCCATTAGCGCGACAGTCGCCTTTCTGATCTTACGCATATCCCCTCCTCCTTTTCACGTCCGACACCCGGCGCTACGCCAAGATATCTGGTATCGATAGCATCATGATATCGATATCAGGATCAGGCTGCAAGTCTAATTGGCGGGTTGATCCACTCAACAGATTACGGACTGTCTATCGCACAGGGGCGGGCGGTCGCTTCGCTCGCGCTAAATATCAGATATATTGATGAAAAATTGCTGATTCAGGAAAGCGCTGGAGTTCAAGATGGCAAAAAGCGCGATCCCGCAGCACGCGCTTCTTTTTCCCTTCGAGCAACTGCTTAGCGGATGCCGGACGGAGTCAGCGCCCAATCAATCTCCAGTTGGGGGACGGCAACGACCGGACAGGAGGGCGCGGCTTGTGGCAGAACCTCGGCAATAATCGTTGTTGCAGCGAGACGCAGGATGCGGTCAGCGGACAACGTCAATCGCAGAAACAATCGCCTGGCCTGTTATCGGCTTGAAGTGGAGATCAAGCAGGCCCCCGGCGACTGCGACGGAGAAGCTTCGTACCACGGCTGTCTTGGCGGCTCGCGACGCATTGCCCAGATCGAAATCGTCGATAGCGACCCTGTTATTGGCCAACACCGAGAAACGCCGCGCATTGCCGGCGACCGAAGGTTCGACGAAGGTCAATTTCACGCGGTAGCGCCCATTTTCGAGCGGGATGCGATAGTGGAAGTCACCTTCACGATAGGTTGCTACGACCGCACTATCGGACGTGCCTGCGATCGATATCGGCGTGGCGGGTTTGCCAAAGTCGGCCGGCTCGACGATCGAGCCAGCCTCGCCGCCTTCGAAGAAATTATCGGAGCCGTAAAGGCCGATCGCGCTTTTCGCGGCAACCAGGGCGCCGCTGTCTATGCGAACGGTTCGCGCCATGGCTGGCGATAGGCGCCATTCCACTCGATCTTTGATGGTGGTCCCCTGGATGCTGCCGTGCGCAGTCAGGACATTGGTTCCAGCAACAAGCCGCACATTTTGCCAGACGCAGACATGCTGTTTGCAGCTGGCAAGGGTGCCGAGGCTTTTTCCGTTCAGGAACAGTTGAGTCGACGGCGTATTGCTGTAAACCCGCACGTCCGTCACGGCGTAGGCGCGGTCGGTGTAATGGCGACCGGTGATATGGACGGTTGCCTCCTCGGACCAGTTGGCCTTGTAGAAATAATAGGCGTCCTTGCGCAGCTTATGATCGAAGCTGACGAGGCCTTTGGTATTGATGTCCTGTGCGTCGCCTTCACTACGCACCGTACTCGCAAAATCAAAGCCGACCCATAGCCATGTTGCCCAAAGGTAGGGCCGGGCTGCAAGTTGCGCCCAATTCTGTTCGTGGACGTAGCTTTGATATTCCTCGGGCTGCGCGCGCCCTCGGGAATCGACCGGTCCGCCCAGCACATTGTCCGTATGGATCGTCGTGGTACCCCCCGCACCATATTCGGTGACGGAGAGAGCTTGGGCGGGGCGTTGTGCGTGCAGCGCGTCGAGGCTCGACCCAACCTCATGCGGCTTGCCATAATACCATCCGAAATAGCGGTTCGCGCCGCCCAGGTCAGCCTCGGGCGCGGTGATCGGCACCTCGACGCCGGGCGCGAACAGGCGTCCTTCGCAGCAGGTCGCAAGCGCAGTGGGACGGCTGGGGTCCAAGGCCTTGGCTTTTCTGTTCAACGCCTTGAGCAGCGGCAAGGGATCGGGCGGCGCGCCCGTGAAGCTGGTCAGGAAAGCGGGCAGCGAGTTGCCGAAGTCCACCTCATTTGCGATGCCCCATGACGCGACCGATGCATGGTGTTCATTCTGTCGGATCAGTTCGCTCAATTGCTGGCGGGCGTTTGCGATCAGGCCGGGGGTCGCGTCCTTGGCATCCCCCAGGGTCCATGCCGATACCAGAGGAATTTCGTCCCACAGGACCAGACCATAGCGGTCGGCAAGGTCATGGATGGCCTGGCCGTGCTGGTAATGCGTGAGGCGGATACTGTTGACGCCCATTTCGCGCATCGTCGCAACATCCTGTTCGACATCGGCAGTCGCGATCGCCCAGCCCTTGTCCTCGCGATCCTGATGATAACCGACACCGCGCAGGCGATAGGGCTTTCCGTTCAAGACGAAGCCACGCTTCGCGTCGAACTGCATCTGCCTTATGCCGAAAGCTTGTTCGACGCTGTCGACAATTCGTCCGCTGGAATCCAGAATTCGGATAGAGAGGCGGTACAGATAGGGATCGTCCGTGCCTTGCCACAGATGCGCGGACGGCAACTTCAGCGTTGCTGTCGCCCTGCTTTCCCGCGCGGTGAAGGAGAGGGATTGTTCATGGCGCGCCGATACCGCTCCTTCGGCATCCAGCAGGCGCGCCTCCATCCGCAGGCCGCGCACATCGCCAGCTTCGCTTCGCAGCTTCGCTTCGATGTCGATGGTGGCGGCACCCGCGTCGATGGACCGGGTCGTCGCTCGAATGCCTGGGCCGCCATGATCCATCATATCGAAATGCACGTCTGCCGTACTGACCAGCCGAACCGGACGATAAAGGCCGCCCGGCACGAAGAAATCGCCGGTTAGCGGCAGGACATCGGCCGTCGATGAGCCCGGGGCGGGCCTGCTGTTATCGACGCGCACAGCGAGTATGTTCGCTCCACCGGGCCTTAATGCCTTTGTCGCGTCCAGGCGGAAGCGTGAGTAGCCGCCCTTATGTTCACCCAGGAACTGGCCGTTCAGCCATATGCTGGCAATGCGACTTGCGGCATCGAATTCCAGCCAGGTCCGCTTGCTCCGGAGAGCATCATCGGCGCGAAAGGCGAGCCGATACCATCCGGTGCCCTGCGCTTTGTTGACATTTTCAGGCCGATTTGCGGTGGTGCTCGCAGGGGTGAGATAATAGCCGACCCGGTTCCAACTGTGCGGAACGTCTACCAGGGTCCATTTCGCGTCATCGAAGTCGGGTCGTTCGGCCCCTGGATGCTCGCCGAAGTCGAACCGCCATCCTTTCGAAAGAAGGATGGAGGAGCGCGGCCCATTTTCCACGGATGCAGAAGGATCGGTCCTCGCCCAGACGGGTGTAGCGACAACCGGCACGGCAACAGCGAGCAGGGCGACGATGCTTGTAAGCGGGTGCATGAACGAAGGCCTCTCCACCTGATCGATCCGGTTCTGTCATGGGGATGCCCGGCACGCCCAGTGCCTGGCATCCTCAATTTTGGCTATCAGAATTTGAACCCGACAGAGAGGCCGATCGTGCGAACGGAATCCAGGCCGAATTGTTGCGTGTAGGACAATTTCGGTGTTGCCTGGCCGCGGGCATTGCGCGCATTGGCGTCGCCGGAATCGACCCCGATCGCAGTCGGTACCAGCTTGTTGGTGCAATTTTTGCAGAAGAGTGCGACGCGCAGGGTGCCGATTTTGGCTCCGAGGCTCGCACCTAATATGTCCACCGCACCCACCGTCGCACCGGGGGCTTGATTGACCAGATAGTTTATCGAGGAACGGTGATACCAGTTGCCCTCGATGAACGGCTTGACCTCACCACCCATCGGAAATTCGTAGGTAGCCTGAAGGCTGGATGTGAACTTGGGAGAAACCGGCAGCGTCAGACCGCCTGCGTTGAAGGTCGAGACTGTAGCCGAGCAACCCATGCTGGTCTGGGTTGGATAGCATTGCGCGCCGGGAAAATCGTCGAATTTCGACGAAAGCACTGCCACATTGCCGTTGATCGACAGGCCGTCGACCAATGAAGCGAACAAGGATGCTTCGATCCCCTTCGATGTGACCTTCGCCGCATTCTGGACCTGGAACGACACGGTCGTGGGATTGAAGGCCTGTACCTGGAAATTGCTGAACTTGGTATGGAAGGCGGATATGTTCAGCGTTACCCGGCGATTGAAGAAGGCGCTCTTGATACCGAACTCGGCCGTGTCGGAATGTTCCTCGCGTACCACCACATCGGCCGTCGCCCTCGGAAAGCTGTCGTTGAAGCCGGGACCCTTGTAACCACGACCATAGAAGCCATAGGCCATGACCGTAGGCGAGAACTGATATTGAGCGCCCAGCTTCCAGCTGAAGTCGGTGTTCGAATATTCCTGTGCGAACCGTCCGCGCGGCCCTGCCAGCGCAGAGAAATAGTTGAGCTGGTTCTGCAGCAGGTCGATGTCGATCTTGTCGCGAGTGATACGACCACCGGCGATGATTTTCAGCGCATCGGTCACATCGTAGGTCAGCTGGCCAAAGCCAGCATAGCTTTCGGTATTGAGTGTATAGGACACGTCGCTGCCGATTTGAGCCACATTGCTGACCGAGCAGGTGGGCGGGAATGCGCCGGGAATGGCCGTCGCGCCCACGCAGAAGGGATAGCCGGAAGTCACGACGGCCGGCAGGAAGCTGTTGCCGCCAAGCTGTCGGCTGAGGTCCAGCGTCGACTTGAAATAATAGAGGCCGACCTGCCCGCTCAGGCGATTGCCGGACGGCAGGGCGAGGCGCAGTTCGTTGGAATATTGATCATATCCCGCTTTCGTGCGGTTGGTGTTGAACCCGTTTCCGGTCAGATAGTCTGCATCGAGCGACTGGTTCTGATCGTAGAAGCGCCAGGCGAAAAGATTGCTCACTTCCCAGCCAGATCCGAATTGATAGCTGAACTTGCCCTGCGCGCCGCCGGTCTTGACGTCCCGGAACTGGCTCGCGTCGCCGCCAAATTCGAAATTGTCTGTCCCCGGGGTGATCCCGTCGCGTGCAAGCGGAGCGAGGTTGGTGCTGGTGGCGTCCATCTGGCGGAAGCTATTATCGAAAATGCCGGCAATGCCGTGATTTTCGTTATAGTCGCCGATCAGATAGATCGTCAGATCGGGCGTCGCCTCAAGCAGATATTTCGCCTTGATCGAGTAGCTTTTCGCATTGAAATCGTGGCGGGTTCCGGGGTTTGGCGTGCCCACATAGCTGGTGGCGGGTTCCTGATAGGAGTAAAGGCCCGAAACGCGCAGCGCCGAGTTGGACGATACCGGAATGTTGAGCGTCTCGCGCGCAATCAGCGTAGCGGCGCTGCCCTTTTCGGATGGCTTGTCGCGCATCCCGGCCTCGATATTGGTCGTGCTCGAATATTCGCCGATGACCGGTTTGGTCGTCACGATGTTGAGCAGACCTGCCGACGCATTCTTGCCGAACAACAGGCCTTGCGGACCATTAAGCACTTCGACCCGTTCCAGATCGTTGAGCAACGGGCTGTTGAGCAAGGGGCGACCAAGATTCACCTCGTCGATGGCCAGGGCGACACTGCTGTCGACCGTACCTGCAAAGGCAAGGGTGCCGACCCCGCGAACCGCAAAGGAATTGTCGATACCGACTTGCAGCGTTGGAGCCGCGCGCGCGACCTGCGTCAGATCGTTGAGGTTTCGTGATGTCAGCGTCTCGCTGCTGAGCGCTGTCACGCTCACCGGCACTTTTTGAAGACTCTCGCTGCGGCGCTGTGCGGTCACGATGATTTCGCCCGCGACCGGTGCATCCGCACTGTCGTCCCGGGCAGGCGGAACCTGATCCTGGCCCTGAACGATCATCGGCGTCGCTGCCGCGAGCGCAAGGATGGAGACCGAGACAGTATAGCGCATATGATCCTCCCCGTTTTGGTTGGCCTTTTGGTTAGACCAATTTTTAGTGGCAGGAAAATCGATTATATGGTTTAATATTCATCCATAATATTTATATATTGTGGTGGGCGGACCGAAAAACCGTTGCGTTCTCCTGTGTCTGAATGGCTGAAGCGGGCCATGCGACTGTCTGGGTTGTCGCGTAACGGAGGAAATGATCACCGGACCCGAGCCGGTGGTCGAAATGCGTTTTTCGAATGGAGGGTCAGTTCAGCATTGCATCATAGGTTGAACCGGTAGATTTGATCATTATCCAATCACCAAATGGATATCTGAATGCGCTTCCGTGGTCTTGATCTCAACCTCCTCGCGGTCTTTGACGGGTTGATGCAAACCCGCTCGGTCTCGGCGGCGGCGCGACAGATGAATCTTTCTCAGCCAGCCATGAGCGCGGCGCTGTCGCGCCTGCGCGACTATTTCGGCGACCAACTTCTCGTAACCCACGGGAAGCGCATGTACCCGACGGCCTTCGCTGAAAGCCTGGTCCCGCTGGTACGCGAAAGTCTGGGCAATATAGAATCCCTGCTCGCGACGTCAGTTAGCTTCGATCCCGCGACATCACAGCGCGCGTTTCGTATCGTTGCGTCGGATTATGTCGTGTCAGCCATAATCTCGCCTCTTCTTGCCCGGTTCGCGCGCGAAGCCCCCGGCGTAACAATCCACCTCATCACGCCGGGAGAGAACAGCACCCAACTCATTGCTGATGGCAAGGCGGACCTGATGATCAGTCCGCAGGAATTTCTCTCACCCGATCATCCGAGCGAACTGCTGTTCGAGGAAGAGCATGTTGTTGCCGGATGGGTTGAAAATCCATTGCTTCATGGCGAATTGAATGAAAAGCTCTTCCTCGCGGCGGGACATGTCGCAGTTGTTATCGGGGCGCGCTTCAACGCCTCCTTCGCTGATCGAACCCTGATCTCGATGGGGAAGGTTCGTCGTGTCGAGGTGAGCGCCTCCTCTTTCGCGACGGTGCCTTGGCTGTTGACGGGCACGCATCGTCTGGCCGTGATGCATGAGCGACTGGCGATTGCCGCATGTCGAATCTTCCCGATCCGGACGACACCAATGCCGTTCCCGTTTCCGGTGATGAAGGAAATGGTTCAGTTCCATCAGACCAGAGCGGCCGATGAAGGCCTGAAATGGCTGCGCGAACAACTTCGCACCGCATCCACCAATCCATAATCTGGATATTTTTTGATCCAAACAATCGAATTTTGAAATTTTCCTGACTGTCTAAGATTGCTTCCGGAACAAGAGTCGGGAGCGGAACTTGGAAGCGCTGAATATTCTCGTGATTGGGGGCGGCATTGGCGGATTGACCGCTGGCATCGCGTTGCGCGCGAAGGGCCATGATGTCGACGTCATCGAGCGTGACCCAGACTGGTCTGTCTACGGGGTCGGAATCATACAGCAGTCGAACGTCGTGCGCGCCATGGCCGAACTTGGCCTTCTGGACGATTATCTGTCTGCGGGCGTGGGTTTCGACGCGGTGGAGATATTTCTTCCAGACGGCAATATGGTCGCGCGAGTGCCATCGCCCAGGCTGGTAGAGGGCAGGCCCGCCAATGTGGGGATTGGTCGCCGCGCGCTGCACAAAGTGCTTGGGGACAGAGTTTTGGCCAGTGGCGCCAGCGTAAGGCTGGGCCTGACAGCCGAAACGATAGAGGATGATGGCGAGGGTGTGACCGTCCGCTTTTCCGATGGTGGTTCGGGACGCTATGATCTTCTTGTTGGCGCTGATGGCGTGTATTCGCAGACTCGCTCTGGCGTTCTGCCGGACGCGCCGGCGCCGCAGTTTACCGGTCAGGCCGTATGGCGCTACAATTTCCCTCGTCCGGCAGGCCTGGATGCCTTGCAGGTTTATAATGGTCCGACGGGCGTCGGATTGGTGCCCATCTCCGATAGCTTGATGTACATGTATGTGACCACTCCGGAACCGGGCAATCCCCGCTATCCCAAGGAGGGTTTGGCTGCTGCCATGCGTGGCAAGCTAGCGCGGACGGCGCCGGCGATCCGTGCGCTGGCGGAGCAGATCACCGATGATGAAGAGGTGGTCTATCGCCCGCTTGAAGGGCTGCTGGTCGACGGGCCGTGGCACCAGGGGCGAGTGGTTCTGTTGGGCGACGCGGTGCATGCCACGACGCCGCATCTGGGGCAGGGCGCGGGCATGGCGATAGAGGATAGCCTGGTGCTGGCCGATGAACTGTCGCGCCATGACGATATGGAGACGGCCCTGACGGCCTACCGCGACCGGCGTTTCCAGCGCTGCGCGTATATCGTGCGTGAAAGTCTTGCGATCTGCCATGGCCAGATCGGTCGGGGGCCGCCGGTCGACAACGCAAAGGCCACCCATGCCATGTTCGAGATCGTCGCGCAGCCGATCTGAGGCGCGCACAATTTTCACGGGAGTTTGCTATCATGAGCCGTGTCACGGAAATTCGTTATGTGGGCTATGCCGTTCCTGACCTGGAGGCCGAACGCGCTTTTTATGCCGAACAGTGGAAGCTGGTGGAGGCTGGAGAGACGGAGGGCATGGTGCATTTCGCCGCTGATGGGGGCGACGAGTTGTATGTCGTGCGGCTGCGCGCGGGGGTAGAGAAGCGTATCGACGTGATCGCGCTGGCCGCAGACAGCCGAGCCGATGTCGATGCATTGCATGACAGGGTCGCGGCCTCCGGCGCGCGCATCATCTTTGCGCCCAGGGATCTGACGACGCTGGGTCGCGGCTATGGTTTTCGCTTCTTCTCGCCCGATGGCCTGAGCTTCGAGATTTCGAGCGATGTCGCCCGCCGCGAACCGCGTGATCTCTCCCGCTGGGAAGGCGTGCCGCAGAAGATCAGCCATATCGTCCTGCATTCGCCCGATCATCAGGCGCTGGTGGCCTGGTTCTGCGATGTGCTGGGCTTCAAGGTCAGCGATTGGCTTGGCGATTTCATGTGCTTTCTGCGCTGCAATGCGGCGCATCATCGCATCGCCATCCTGCCCGGACCGCCCTGCCTCAACCATGTCGCCTATGACATGCTTTCCCTCGACGACATGATGGTTGGCATCAACCGCCTCCGCCAGAAGGGTACCGATATTCGCTGGGGACCGGGACGGCACACGGCCGGTAACAACACGTTCAGCTATTTCACCACCCCCGCCGGCTTCGCGGTCGAATATACGTCCGAACTGGAGCATGTGGACTTCGACGCCCACGAGGCGAAGGTCCATGTGCCGGGGCCGAAGGTGATGGATCAGTGGGGCATCGGCGTGGGCGGTCCACAGACCATGCCGCATCCAGAGGCCGACGCAGGCCTGTTCCAGGCAGTGGACGCGTAAGCCATGGCTCTGTTCGAATATTTTCCCAACTATATCTGGAACCTGTCGGTCGCGATCGCGATGGAGAGTGGCGGGCAGATCGGCGAGATCATCGACATGTGCCAGCCGATCCGGGACGCGGCGGCCAATGGCGCCGACGCGGGCACACCGATGTTCATGAAGGCGTGGGTGGCGATGGGGGACAAGCTGCTCGACCTTGCCGCCGAGGACGAGGCGAAAGGCCGCGCCTTCTCCGCCTCCAACAAGCTGGAACGCGCTTCGCTCTACCTCTTCACCGCCGAACGGATGCAGGGGCATGGAGCGCCGGGCCGCAAGGAAAGCTATGCCAAGGCGCGCGCAGCGTTCGATCGCTCGACCCAGCTTGGCAGGATCAACCGCGAGCGGGTCGAGATCCCGCTTGAGGCGGGCACCATGCCGGCCCTCTTCACGCGCGCGTCCGGCGAAGGGCGCAAGCCCGTCGTCGTCTTCTGCAACGGCCTCGATAGCTGCAAGGAACTGCTCTACTGGACGCGCCTTCCACAAGAGCTGGCGCGGCGCGGCATTTCGACCCTCTGCGTCGATCAGCCCGGCTCGGGCGAAGCGCTGCGGCTTCAGCATCTGCCCGTCGATCCGCATAGCGAAAGCTGGGCGAGCAAGGCGGTGGACTGGCTGGAACAGCAGACTGAAGTCGATCCACAGGCGATCGGCATGACCGGCATTTCGCTGGGCGGCCATTTCGCGCCCCGCGCAGTCGCCTATGAACCGCGCTTCGCCAGCGGCGCGGTGTGGGGCGCCAATCACAACTGGCGCGAAGTGCAGGACAAGCGCATGGCGCGCGAAGGTGAGAACCCGGTGCCGCACTATTGGGCGCATGTCCACTGGGCGTTCGGCGCGCGCGACCAGGAGGATTTCCTCGCCAGGTCGCAAGCGATGAACCTGAACGGCCATATGGACCGGATCAAGGTGCCCTTCCTCGTTACCCATGGCGCCAGCGACCGGCAGATCAGTGTCGCCTATGCTGATGATCTATACGACCAGTTGGTCAACTCGCCGCGGCGCGAGAAGGTCATCTTCACACCCCGCGAAGGCGGCGTCGAGCATGTCGGCGCGGACAATATGGCCTATGGTCGCGATCTGATCTCGGACTGGTTCGCCGAAACGCTCGGAGGTAAGACCGCATGACCCGTCGCTTCGTCGATCTGTCGATCACGCTCGACAATGACGTCGTGTCCGATCCGCCCTTCATGCGGCCCAAGATCAGCTATGAGACGCATCAGGACACCGTGAAGGAGTTGCAGCATTTCTTCCCCGGCGTGACCGCCGAGCAAACGCCGGGCGGGGAGGGCTTTGCGGCGGCGGAATGGGTGACGCTTACCACGCATAATGGTACGCATCTGGACGCGCCCTGGCATTTCTCACCGACCATGGATGGGGGGCAGCGGGCGATCACGATCGATGAGGTGCCGCTGGACTGGTGCTTCCGTCCGGGCGTCAAACTGGACTTCCGCCATTTCCCCGACGGCTATGTCGTGACGGCGGCGGATGTGGAGGCGGAACTGCAGCGTATCGGCCATGACCTGCAACCGCTCGACATCGTGCTGGTGAATACCGCGGCGGGCAAGGCGCTGGGGCGGGCGGACTTTGTCAATGTCGGCTGCGGCATGGGATATGAGGCGACGATGTACCTCACCACCCGCGGTATCCGGGTGACCGGCACCGACGCCTGGAGTTGGGATGCGCCGTTCAGCTACACGGCGGAGAAGGTGAAGGAGACCGGGGACACCTCGCTCATCTGGGAAGGGCATAAGGCGGGGCGCGACATCGGCTATTGCCACCTGGAGAAGCTGCACAATCTCGAAGCGCTGCCGGGCAATGGCTTCACCGTCAGCTGCTTTCCCCACAAGATCAAGGGCGCTTCAGCCGGCTGGACCCGCGCCGTCGCCATCTTCGAGGAGTAGCCATGCGCCTTGCCACGCTCGCCAATGGCCAGCCTGATGGCTGTCTCGTCGTCGTCTCGCGCGATGCACAGCATTGCCTGCCGGCCGCCAGGATCGGCGCCACGCTGCAACAGGCGATCGAACAATGGGAGCGAGTCGAACCCGCGCTTCGCGCGCTGGCCGAGCGGCTGGAGCGGGGTGAGGGCGAGCCGCTCGACCAGGATCGCCTGCTTGCCCCGCTGCCGCGCGCCTGGCAATGGCTCGACGGGTCGGCCTTCCCACAGCATGGCGAACTGATGCAGAAGGCGTTCGACCTACCGCCGATCGAGACGGATCGGCCGCTGATGTATCAGGGTCTTTCAGACCGTTTCCTGGCTGGTCGCGCCGATGTGGCGCTCCCCAGCGAAGCGGACGGGATCGATTTCGAGGGTGAATTCGGCATCATCACCGACGCCGTGCCGATGGGGACGCCCGCCGACGCGGCGCTTGCTCATGTGAAACTCGTCATCCTCATCAACGACTGGTCGCTGCGCACGATCGCGCCGATCGAGATGAAGACCGGCTTCGGCTGGGTCCAGGCCAAGCCTGCCTGCTCGGTCGCCCCCTTCGCCGTGACACCCGACGAACTGGGCGACGCGTGGGACGATGGCCGGGTCCATCTGCCGCTGGAAGTTACCGTGAACGGCCAGTGGTTCGGCCAACCCCATGGGCGAGAGATGCAGTTTGGTTTCCACGACCTCATCGCCCATGCAGCGCGTACCCGCGATCTGGTCGCCGGTACGATCATCGGGTCGGGCACCGTATCCAATGCCGACTATCGCACGGTCGGCTCGTCCTGCCTGTCCGAACGGCGCGCGATCGAGATGATCGCCGGCGGCAAGCCGGAAACGCCGTTCCTCAGCTTTGGCGACCGGGTCCGGATGAAGGCCCTGAACGGCCCATTCGGCACTATCGAACAAAGGGTCGTCCCGAACAGGAACTGATCCGGCTTTCAGCGGATTGCCGCGAAATGTTCATCGACCGGAAAACTGGCTGTTGTCCGATGCCTGAAGAAATCGCACATCCGGGCCTTCCACGGTTTTGACGCGCCTGCCAAGGCTGGCACAGGATCCCCACCTTCCGTGTGCATCGGGGCAACGATGGCCAACTCTTGATCATCAAGGCAGAGGTCATCAAGCCAAGCCGTGCATCGATCATGCGCGCATTTGGTTTGGACCGATTTTCGCCCAGCGCCTATCTCCCTCCATATGAACACCGGGCGGGATGGAGCCCGTCCAGGAGAGGAGATTTCTAGACATGAGCCATTTTAGCCCCACTGATCTGGCGCGCCAACTGGGCCAGGGGCTGCTGTCCTTTCCGGTCACCCATTTCGATGCGCAAGGCGCATTTCTGGAAGGCCCCTATCGCGAGCATTGCGGATGGATGCTGGGCCATGAGTTGACCGGCTTGTTCGCTGCGGGCGGCACCGGCGAATTCTTCTCCCTGACCCCCGACGAGGTGGCAAAGGTCGTCGCCGCGGCGGTAGCCGAAACCAACGGTCGTATCCCGGTGATTTCCGGCTGCGGCTACGGCACGGCCATCGCCACCGGTATTGCCCGTGACGCTGAAACGGCAGGCGCCGACGGTGTGCTTCTGCTCCCGCCCTATCTGATGCACGCCAAGCAGGAGGGGCTGGCCGCGCATATCGAGGCCGTTTGCCGCGCCACGGGTCTGGGTGTCATCGTCTACAATCGCGACAATGCCATCGTGAACGACGAAACCCTTGCGCGCCTGTGTGATCGCAACCCCAACCTCGTCGGCTTCAAGGACGGCGTGGGCGACATCGAACTCATGACCCGCATCTATGCCCGCATGGGTGACCGGCTGACCTATATTGGCGGCCTGCCCACGGCGGAAACCTTCGCGACCCCCTATCTGACCATGGGCGTCACCACGTACAGTTCGGCCATCTTC
The DNA here is from genome assembly GCF_029590555.1 of Sphingobium sp. V4. Classification (NCBI taxonomy): domain Bacteria; kingdom Pseudomonadati; phylum Pseudomonadota; class Alphaproteobacteria; order Sphingomonadales; family Sphingobiaceae; genus Sphingobium; species Sphingobium sp. V4. Next base: position 24,130 of record NZ_CP081002.1, read on the forward strand.
AATTTCATGCCGGAATGGGCGCTGGCCTTTTACAAGGCGGTGCGCGCGGGCGATCAGGCCAAGGTTATGGAAGGACTGCGCAATTTCGTCCTCCCCTATATTGCGTTGCGCAACCGGGGCAGCGGCTATGCCGTTTCCATCGTCAAGGCTGGGATGCGCGTCATTGGACGCGATGCCGGGCCGGTTCGTTCGCCGCTCACGGACCTGTCGGCGGCGGAGGAAGCGGACCTGCGCACCCTGATCGAACGCGCAACGTCGGTCTGATCGGGCGACGTGACTAGGGCGGCAAGCACGGATAGTCTGGCATGATGTTTGAACTCAGCCAGCTCCGTTGCTTCGTCGCCGCCGCCGAAGAACTGCACTTCGGCCGTGCCGCCCAGCGGCTCAACATGACCCAGTCGCCCTTGAGCCGCCAGATCCAGTTGCTCGAACGCATATTGGATGTCCAGCTGCTCGAACGGACCAGCCGCCAGGTGAGCCTTACCCCTGCTGGGGGCGTGTTCCTGATCGAGGCTCGCCGGATCGTCCGACTGGCCGATAGCGCAGCGCTTTCGGCGCGCCGTGTGGCGAAGGGGGATGCCGGGCGCGTCGCTATCGGCTTCACGGCGGTGTCGGGCTATAATATCGTCCCCCGTATCGTCGCGCAGGCGCGGGCCGTTCTCCCCAATATTGAGCTGGAACTGCGCGAGATGGTATCGGGCGATCAGGTCGATGCGCTGCTGACGGGCCTCGTCGACATCGGCTTCGTTCGCCCGCCGGTCAACCGGCACGAATTCGACAGCGCCTGCGTGCTCCACGAGCCGCTGTTTGTCGCCTTGCCCCCCGGCGATCCGCGCAAGGCGATGGCAGCGCTGGCTCCCGAAGATTTCGACGGTCAGCCGCTCATCATGTATTCTCGGCAAGGCGCGGCCTATTTCCACAACATGCTGGAAAACCTCTTCAATGAGGCGCAGGCCGCACCGCTCTACATCCAGCATGTGACGCAGATTCATTCGATGCTGGGACTCGTTCACGCAGGCGTCGCCGCTGCCATCGTGCCCGAAAGCGCAACCGGCCTGCATATGAACGACGTCCATTTCCGGCGCCTGATGACACCGCAGGAAAAGCCGGTCGAACTGCATATGGCCTGGCGGCGCGACAATGCAAATCCGGCGCTTCCCGCCATGCGCCAACTATGCACGGAGATCACCGCGTGACGCAAATTGGCCGCCGGACCCTTCTCGCCGGGATGGCGGCCACACCGATAGTCTGTTCGGCGCGGACATTCCCGCGCGCAAGCCCGATCGCGGTAACGCGTCATGGACAGGTGCGTGGCACGATCGAAAACGATGTCCTGGTCTTTCGCGGCGTCCGCTATGGCGCAGACACATCTGCGGCACGCTTTCGTCGCGCCGACCCGCCCCGAGCTTGGGAGGGCGTTGTCGACGCCACAGGCTATGGCCCGGCGGCACCGCAGAGCAAACCGACCGAAGCGACATCCGAGGATTGTCTGTTCCTCAATATCTGGACGCCTGCGCTGGATCGCGGAAAGCGCCCTGTCATGGTCTATCTCCACGGCGGCGCACACGCCCATGGCTCGGGCAGCGACCCGCTTTATGATGGTGGAAATCTGGCGCGGCGCGGCGATGTGGTGGTGGTCACGCTCAACCATCGGCTGGCGGCGATGGGCTATGCCTATCTCGCCCAGCTTGGCGGGCCGGCGGAATCGGGAAATGTCGGCAATCTCGACATCATCCTCGCTCTCCAATGGGTGCGCGACAATATCGCGACTTTCGGGGGCAACCCCGATCGCGTCATGATCTTCGGGCAGTCTGGCGGCGGGGCGAAGGTCGTGACCCTGATGGCAATGGCCGAAGCGCGCCCGCTCTTCCACTCCGCCGCTACGATGAGCGGCCAGCATGTCACCGCCGCCGGCCCGATGCACGCAACCGTCCGCGCCAGGGCGTGGATGGAAAGGGCAGGCGCGCCCGATGTGGCGGCGCTGATGCGGATGCCGATCGAAAAGCTGGTGGAGGCCATGGCAACCCCTGATCCGCTGGAGGGGCGGGGCGAGATCAGCTTCACCTCGACGCTCGATCATGTCGTGCTGGGAAGGCATCCATTCTTTCCCGATGCTCCCCGCGAAGCGGCGCATATCCCGCTGATCGTCGGCAACACCCATGACGAGACCGCGCTCTGGATCGAAAAGACCCTGCGCGCTGGCGATACGACCTGGGAAAATCTGCCCGAACGATTGGTGCGCGAGACCGTGAAGGATCTCGCGCCGGACCATGTCATCCGGCGCTATCGCCAACTTTATCCCGACCGCAGTCCCGGCCAGATCCTGCTCGCCGCCTCGACGGCCGGGCGGTCCTGGCCCGGCCACCTCATCCAGGCCGAGGAGCGCGCCCGCATCGGCGCGCCGACATGGATGTACCAGTTGGACTTTCCTTGCCCGGACGCAGGCGGGATATTGGGAGCATTTCATACACTCGACATTCCGCTGGTGTTCGACAATGTCGGCGCGCAGGGCGCGCGCACAGGCACCGGCCCCGACCCGCGTCGGCTGGCCGGGCAGATGGCTGACGCCTTCGTCGCCCTGGCGCGGACCGGCACTCCATGCCATCGCGGGATGCCCGACTGGCCGCAGTTCATCCTTGAGCAGCGTGCGACGATGATCTTCGATCGGAATGTGCGGGTCGAAAATGATCCGCGCCGGGAAGAACGGCTGCTGTTCGCCGTTGCCCCCTATATCAAGCCGGGCGGCTGAACCTTTCCATCTTCCCGGCCGTTCGATCGGGTCGGGATCGGCCCTTTCATCGATCCCAGGGGAAGGCCAGCGCCGGTCGGTTGGCAAAGCGTGTCATCGCCAACACCAGCCTTATCCCACAGCCCGGCTCCAGCCGGAGCGTGAAATCCCGCCCGCCGATCGCCATGCTTTGCCCGTTCATGGTGACTGCATCGATCCGATGCTCGGCATAGGCACCGCCCTGTACAGTCAGCGTGCGCGCCTGCGGTCCCAGATTGACCAACGTCACTTCGGTTTCGCTATCCGCCAGCCGATGGACCAGAGCGGCGACATCCGGCGGAATTCCTGCCCGGCGGGCCACCGGATCGAAATAGCGTAACCGGCAGTGTAACGGTACGCCCCCTTGCGGCGGTGAGCTTTTCGACCAGGGCGGGCGCGCAATATGCAGGCCGCCGGTCATCAACTGCACCAGGCTTCGGACGCTCGCTGGATTGATGTCGATCGGCCAGTCCGCCAGCCTGTTTTCCGGCGTGGTGTCGTCCTTTGCCCGCGTGGCGACGCGATCCGCGACCCGCTTCAGATCGGCGGCCAGGGCTTGCTCCGGATAGTCCGCATTGCCCCCCTGCAGGAAAGAGATCCAGGCGTCGTCGCCGGCGATCTCCAGATCTTGGGCCTTTTGCGACATATACCAGATTTCGAACCCGTTGGTGCGGTAGCGCCCTGGCTTCCAGCCATACCAGCCCTGCGCCCCATACATGGACGGCGCACTCCGCACGCCATCCACCAGTCGCGCGGCTTCATTGATCCGCTCCGTCTGCCGCCGCCAGAGGTCGATGAAGCCGAGATCGCCGCTCATCACCACCCCGCCCATGAAGGCGGTGATCGACCGGGGCACGCGGTTGCGATCCTCCCGCATACCGGTCATCGGCACGACCGGGGAAAAGCCCCAGCCGTAAACCCCCTTCCACCAATCCTCGCCCACCGTACCATCGGGCCGCACGAAGCTCGGCAACAACCCGCCATTGCGCGCCGCGCGCTCGGCCCAGGCGGCAAGATAATCGAGCGCCCAATGGCGATATGCCTCTCCACCGCCCAAGGCATATGCGTTGAGGCCGAGCGTCGTCGCTTGCAGGTTCAGCGGATTGTCGCCGATCACGTCGCCATATTCGGCATAATGGTCGAGGGTCTGCTGATAGGTCTGCTCACCATGCTCCATGTGGAAAGGGCGAGGATCGAAGGGATCACCGGCCCAATCGAGCGGCGTCGCCTGCCGCAGCATCGGTCCCCGGCTGCCGTTGAGCAGGCTACGCATCATCCTGAGGCGCGGATCGTAATTGCGCGCCTGTGGATCGTGGCCGGTGTAGAAGTCGGCATAGCGCTTCGTCCGTGCCAGCAGCCTTGCATCGCGGGGCGTGGACAGCCCCATGACGTTGAAGCTGGTCAACCCTTCGGCATTGTGTTGCCAGTCCATCTGCACGGGAAATTCGCGATAATACATGCCCTGCCGGGCGATCGGCACGTGGGTCGTGCGGGCAGCGGTGAACTGCCGCAGGTGGCCTTCCCAGAAGCGGCCGGCCAGCGTCCTGATGCGGTCGCTCCCGCCCAGCGCGTGGAGCAGGAACCAGTCGTTGGTCGCTTCCGCCGCGTCGTCGGGACCGTCATTTGCTCCCCAGCGCTCGAACACCTTGAGATGATCCCGGCGGTCGACATAGGCGGCATAGAATGCCTCGCAGGCCGCCGCGTTGGCGTCGAGCAACTGCCGCTGCATCGTTGCCCAGGGCGGCGCCGCCATCGGCGTGTCCGCCACCAGCCTTGCCTTGGCGGGCCGCGCCTGCGCGGGAAGGGCGAGCGTTGCTGCGGTGCCCATGGTTCGGGCCAGAAAGCTCCGTCTGTCGACGCGCATCAGGCCAGTTCCAGCCGGCGGATAGGCCCGACGATGACGGTGAAGGCGAAAATGGTGAGCAGGCAATGCGCGCCCACGAAGACCAGCGCCAGATCGAACGACCCCGTCGCCGCCACGATATAGCCGACGACAATCGGCGTAACGATCCCTGCCACATTGCCGAACATATTGAACACGCCGCCGGACAGGCCGGCCAGCTGCTTGGGCGCCACGTCCGCCATGACCGCCCAGCCGAGGGAGGCGATGCCCTTGCCGAAGAAAGCGACCGCCATCAGCGTGATCACCAGCCATTCCGCATCGACCCAGACGCAGCCGATGATCATCGTCGCGAGCGTCATGCCGACAACCAGCGGCCCCTTGCGCGCGAGGTCGAGCGAACCGGTGCGCTTGAGGATCAGGTCCGAGCAATAGCCGCCGATCAACCCGCCCGCAAAGCCGCAAAGGGCCGGCGCGGCGGCGGCGAAGCCGGCCTCCATGATGTTCAGTCCGCGCTCCTTCACCAGATAGATTGGAAACCAGGTGACGAAGAAATAGGTGAGTACATTGATGCAATATTGGCCCACATAAATGCCGAGCATCATCCGGTTCGCCAATAATTGTCGTACATTGGCCCAGGTGAAGGTCGGCGTCCGAGCAGCGCCCACACCGGCTTCCTCCATGTTGATAAGGCCGCCGCCCGCCTCGATATGCGCCAACTCCGCCCTGTTTATCGAAGGATGCCGCGCCGGGCTGTGGATGAAGCGCAGAAACATTGCCGTCGCCACCAGTCCCAGAGTCCCCATGACCCAGAATACCGAGCGCCAGCCGAACTCATGCACCAGCCAGCCCATCAGGGGTGCGAATGCCACGAGGGAGAAATATTGCGCGCTGTTGAAAATGGCTGACGCCGTGCCCCGCTCGGCGCCGGGGAACCACGCTGCCACCAGCCGCGCGTTGCCCGGAAAGGAGGGCGCCTCCGCCGCGCCCACCAGAAATCGGAGCGCGAACAACGTCGCGACCACCGGCAATCCCGCAATCAGGCCCACCAACCCCTGCATGGCGGTGAAGATCGACCAGATGGCGATGGCGGAGGCATAGATTTTCTTGGTTCCGAACCGGTCCAGCAGCGCCCCGCCCGGTATCTGCGCCAGCACATAGGCCCATGCGAAGGCGGACAGGATGAAGCCCGTCTGTACCGGTGACAGGCCCAGTTCGCCGCTCGCCGCATTGCCCGCGATGGAGAAAGTCGCCCGATCGGCATAGTTGATCGATGTGATCAGGAAGATCAGCGCGATGATCCTGTGCCGCACATAGGTTGGGCGTGCGGGAACGGAAATGGCGGCTGCGTCGGGCAAGAAACGCTCTCCTGGTGGCGCCGCCCGTCTGTCGGGGCGGTAATAGATGGGATATCCAAGCTAGCCCGACAGCCGCTGCGGGTCCAAGTCCAAATGCGGCATGATCCAGCCAGTTCTTGGCATAATCTGGCAGAGGATACCGGTGTCCTTTCGCTATCTGTGCAAGCCATGCATCGATTCATGCCGGATTGAGGTTGGCTTTCGCATCCTTGCCCAGTCTATCGAGATGTGACCGATCCGGTTCCTAAGGCCGGGCAATGATGATTAGGGGAGAGAGCAGGCCATGAACGGCGCTTACCGACTGAAATCCATGCTGAACCTGTCGAGCGTGATCGCGACCATTGCCTTGGCGTCCCATGCCAATGCGCAGGAGCAGGCTGCGCCGCCCCAGCAGACCGGGGGCGAGGTGGCGGATATCGTCGTCACCGGCTTTCGCGCGAGCCTCAACAGCGCGCTTGCCGTAAAGCGCAACGAAACCGCGACGGTCGATGCCATCAAGGCGGAGGATATTGCGGAGTTCCCCGACCTGAACCTGGCGGAATCGCTCCAGCGCATTCCCGGCGTCGCGATCAGCCGCGTCAATGGCGAGGGACGCAACATCTCTGTCCGTGGCCTGGGCGCCGAATATACCCGCGTCCGCATCAATGGCATGGAAGCGATCGGCACGACCGGCGGCACCGATAATTCGGGTGGGGTGAACCGGGGTCGCGGTTTCGACTTCAACATCTTCTCGTCCGACCTCTTTTCCAACCTGTCGGTCCGCAAGACGGCAACGGCCGACGTGGAGGAAGGCTCGCTGGGCGGCACGGTCGACCTGCAAACCTCGCGCCCACTCGATTATCGCAAGCCCACGGTGGCCCTGTCGGCGGCGGCCAGCTATAATGACCTCAGCGAAAAGACGACGCCGCGCCTCTCCGGCCTGGTAGCGACCCAGACCGACGATGGCCGCTTCGGCATTCTGCTGTCGGTCGCTTATGAAGAGCGCAAGATCAAGGAAGAGGGGGCCAATATCACCCGCTGGACCTATGGCGGCTTCAATGGCGGCTTCAACGCGGCCTCGACGCTTCCGGGCTATAGTCTGACGCAGATCAACGACAACAATCCGGATACTGCGCTGTTTCATCCGCGCATTCCCGGTCTCGTCAGCTATGACATTTCCCAGCAGCGTCTGGGCGCTGCCGGCTCTGTGCAGTTCAAGCCGACCGATCGCACGCTGATCTCGCTGGATGGCCTCTATTCGCGGCTCGACGGAACGCGCAAGGAAGCGCAGCTTCAGGCGATCAGCTTCAGCCGCTCCGGCAGCGGAAAGCCGCAGACAATCATCCGCGATGGCGTGGTGGATGACGACAACAACATCATCAGCGGTCGGTTCGACAATGTCGACCTGCGGTCCCAGTCGCGCTACGACGTGCTCAAGACCGAATTCTATCAGGTCACGGGATCGGTCGATCACCAGTTCACGGACCGTCTCAAGGTCTTCGCAATGGCAGGCTATGCCAGCTCGGAGTTTTCCAACCCGATCCAGACCACGGTGACGATCGACGCCATCAACACCGGCAATTTTCAATATGATTTCTCGACCCGTTTCCCGAATATCCAGCCCGGTGTCGACGTCGCCAATCCGGCAACCTGGAGCTTCATCAACGGCACGTCGGAAGTGCGCATCCGCCCGCAAACGGTCAGCAACGCCTTCACCACCGCAAAGGGCCAGGCCGAATGGGAAGCGATCGACGGGGTGACGCTGAAGGCGGGACTCGACTGGCGCAAGTTCGAATATGGTTCGACCGAGCGCCGTCGCCTGTCAGGCGAAACCGTGGTCGCGCCGCTGACCCAGGCCCAACTGGCTGGCATGACCACCCTCTTCTCGGGCTTCGGCAAGGGGCTGAACGTGCCGTCCGGCACGCCCACGGCCTGGATCGTGCCTGATCTCAATGCCTTCATCAGCCAGGGCGGCATCTATGCCAACCCGCTCTACGCCACTGGTGGCATCGAAAATGCCACAGCGCGCGGTTCCTATATTACCGTGACGGAGGAAGACACCGGCGTCTGGGGGATGGCGCAGTTCAACCTCCAGGACATGGCCGGCGTGCCGATCCGCGGCGATATCGGCCTGCGCTACGTCAAGACCGACCAGTTTTCCACCGGCTATGCCAGCCAGGGGACGGCGATCAACCTCGTCACGGCCGATCGCAGCTATAATCGCTGGCTGCCATCGCTCAATCTGGTCGGCAACATCACCGACGATCTCCAGGTACGCTTCGCCGCCGCCAAGACGCTGGCTCGCGCCGGCATCGCGTCGCTCACGCCGGGCGGCAATCTCAACGTGTCGGGCGGCAACCGCACCTTCAGTTCGGGCAATCCGGACCTCAAGCCCACCTCATCCAAGAATCTGGACGCCTCGATCGAATGGTATCCGATGCAGGGCGCCATCTATGCGATCTCCGCCTTTCGCAAGGATATCGGAAGCTTTGCCCAGACGCTGAGCGTCGGCGTGCCCTACAGCAGCCTTGGCCTGCCGGACTCGCTTCTGACCGGCACCACGGCCTCGCCCGGCGACATCTTCATCGTCAGTCAGCCGGTCAATTCCGACGGAGGCATCCTCAAGGGCTTCGAGATCAACATCCAGCAGCCCTTCAGCTTCCTGCCGGGCTTCCTGTCGCATTTCGGCGTGCTCGCCAACTACACCTATGTGAAGTCCAATATCGAATATCTGACCTCGGCCAGCGGCGGTACGTCGGTTACCGCGCCGCTCGTGGGCCTCTCGAAGAAAGCGGCCAACGCCACCCTCTATTTCGAAACGGAGAAATTCCAGGTCCGTGGCTCTGTCGCCTATCGCTCCAAATATCTGACGGCCGTGCCCGGTACGGAGGGCAATGCCTATAACGGCACTAACAGTACGCTGAACGTCGATGCGCAGGCCAGCTATAATCTTACCAAAAGGCTGAAGCTCAGCATCGAGGCGATCAACCTGACCGATGAAAGCAACGATCAGTTTGTGGATGAAACCAACCGCCTCAATGTCCTTACTCACAGCGGCCGACAGTTTAATTTCGGGGTTCGCTACAGTTTCTAACTCCATTCCTCCCCGGTAGCGCCCCCTCTTGCCAGTTGTCCTCTCCGGACAACTGGCGTTTTTTGTGCGGGATCGACATGGCGCGGGCAACGCGCGAGTCCGGCTTCGCAACCGATATGCGGGGTGGGGCGCAGACCGCCCGCGCATCCCCGAAACCCGCCGCATTCCGTTATCTCAGGCCGGGAGTCGCAGACCCCCCCTTTGGCCGACAGTCCGAGCCGACGGCTGGTGGATGCCACATGCACAATGAGCGCGGCACCGTCCCGCCGCTTGCCGGGCTGGAGATCGACCATATCTGGGCCTGCGTTGATTCTACGCCCTATGTCGTGCCTGCCATCCCCGTTACCGGCACGATCGACGGTCTATATCTGGCGGCAGGCTGCTCCGCGCATGGATTCGACGCCACATCGCTGTCCAGCGTCGGATTGTCCTTCCCGCATGTCAGGCGAAGGCCCGGCAGCGGCAAAGCTGCTCGATCTGCTGAACAATATCGGACTGTTCGGTCTCGCGAGCGACATGGTCGCCAAGCACCTTCGCTGCGGTGGCAAATGTTGGGTCGCCGATGATCCGAACTGTGGCGTCGCCGATTTCCATCGCTGGGGCGGTGGGCGGCAACATCAGGCCCGCGCCATGAGCCACAATCCTGGCCGCATTCCCGTCCTGGTCCCGGCCGTGGGGGAGCACGAGCATCGGCAACCGGTTGACCATGGCGCGGGCCAGCGTGCCATGACCCCCATGGGTAATGAGGAGCGCGGCCTCGCGCATCAGCGGCCCGTGGGGCGCACTCCTGACGAGGCGCGTGTTGGACGCCGGGGACAGTTCTTCCGGGGCGATGGTTGGGCCCAGCGTGACCACCACGCGCACCGGCAGCGGTGACAGTCCGTCAATGACCCTCTGAAGCACAGCGACATGGTTCTGAAAGGTCGTGCTGAACGACACCAGCACGAGCGGCCATGCGTCCGGACACGCGGATCGGCTCGATCCATCGTCCCACGCATCGGTCCAGGCGGCATCGTCGATTTGCGGCCCGACATAGCGATAACCCGATGGCACCGGTTCGCGCACCATGTCGAAATATTTGCTGACGGAGACCAACGTGGTCCGGACGCAGGCGAGTTGATCGAGCAGCCGGTCGAGCGGTTTCAGGTGCAGCAGCGCCCGCGCGGTGTTGAGCGCAGGAAGGCCCGTGTCGAACACTGCGCGAAACCCTTCGACCATCATGGCCTCCTGCGCGGCTTCCTCGGGTGAGAGCGCCTCGCTTTGTCCAGGCCCCGTCACCGGTGCGTCGTCCACCGGGAACAGGTTGATGTTGCACGCCATCGCCACGACCGGTTGGCCTATCGATTCACATCCGGCCATTACTCCGAAGAGAAAGTCGTTGGTGACGACGAGATCGGCTGCCTCGCGGCTCAGTTCCTCGATGACGTCCTCGGCATAGGCGTAGGCGGGACCGGCGAAGACCTGCTCGATCGCCTGGGCGAAACCCTCTGCCGGGCTGGCGGCCGCCCAGTCGCGGATCAGTTCGCTGTCGCGGCTGCGGTCCGTGCGGCTGGGTGCGCGGGTCCAGGGGATGAAGCGCACGCCTGTCGCCTCTGTTTCCGGCCGATTGCAGGCATCGGAGATCACACGCACGGCATGTCCGGCATCGCGAAGTTTGCGCGCAAGGGTCAGCATCGGTCCGACCGAGCCGCCGCCTTCCCAGGTCGTGATGAGCAGATTCAGCTTTCTGTCGGAATCAAACATGGATCGGCTCCGGGGAAACGGCGGTTTCGGGTTCGAACATATCAGGGGCGACAGCCAGCGCGCCCGCGCACAGATTGAGCATCATGTCGCGAAGATCGGCGGTGCTGCGCTGCATGTCGATGCGCAGGAGCTTCCAGACATAGATGTCGAGCGCGATCACCAGAGCGTCATGCGCGCGCAGGCGTTGTTCGGGCAGCATCGCCTCAAGCCAGGGCGCAAAGACCGAGTAGACCCACGCGCGGTGGTTTGCGCGGCCCAAATCGGTCGTCGCCTTGATGGGCGCATAGCGTTCTTCCTGCGCCAGCAGGCGGATCACCAGTTTGCCCATCGTCTCATATTCGATGATGATGGCGTCGAGCGCCCTGGCAACGTTCCCGGCCGGGACCGCGCGGGCCGTGTTGATGCTGGCCTCCATGGCCTTCTGGCCCGCTTCCAGCAGGCCCTCCTTGCCACCAAAGCGCCTAATCACGGTCTGCACCGTAACGCCCGCGTCGGACGCGACGTCTTCCAGGCGAATTTCGTCGAACCAGCAGCATTCCATGCGCGCCATGAACGCATCGAGGACGCGTTCGGCGGTTTCGGCTGCGGCGGCCGCGCGGGCTGTCTGGCGATAGCGGCGAGGGGGGGATTCGTCTTTCATGTTATGTGACATAATATGAAATCTCAGGCTGCGCAAATTCCATGTTTATTTGACTAACATGAAAAATGCCGGGTCACGCGATAGGCATCCGGATCGCCATGGCATATGGCTTCGCCCGGCCTTGGCGAAGAGGTGCGTCCTATCCCTGTTCGACCGTTTCCAGAGGATTACGGCGGCCCGGAACGGGGCGCCGGCCCCACACTCTACTTGAACCGCGCGTCTCACGTCGGGCATGGAGAATTATAGATGAGGGATAACATCGCATCTATATTTCATGGCATCGGACCTTCCGAGGAAAAATGCCTATCTTGTTCAGGTGGCAATCGCGCCGTGACTATGGAATTCCAGTTGGAGACATTTGGCTGGACGGGACCGGCGCGCTCTTCGTGCGGCCAGAGATGGGTGTTCGACACTTTCCTAAAGCGACATTTTTCTTTAGGTTATTTTGCACGGTATTTCGGGAGCGACTCGAAGGGCCGGTGAAAATGGTTGCGAGGCGCTCACCTTCGACGGGAGAGAGGCTGTGCCCATTGCGGTTGCCATCGCCGTGCTGGTGTTTGGATCAGTCGCCTTCCATCTGTTCAGTCCCTGGTGGCGCACGCCCATCGCATCCAACTGGCACTCTATCGATTCCGCTCTCGACGTGACCTTGTGGATTTGTGCCGCGGCTTTCGTTCTGCTCAATCTTTTCATGGCCTGGACGCTGGTCCGCTATCGGCATCGGGCGGGCCATCGCGCCCATTATGAGCCGGAAAACAGCAAGCTGGAGAAACGATTGACGGTCTGGACGGCGATCGGGGTTGCCGGCCTGCTTGCGCCGGGGCTGGCCGCCTGGGGCAAATATGTCTCCGTTCCACAGGACGCAGCCATCGTCGAGGCGGTCGGCCAGCAATGGCAATGGTCATTCCGCTATCCCGGACCCGATGGCGTGCTGGGCGCCGCCGCGGTCAAATATGTAACGCCCGACAATGTGCTGGGCCTCGATCCGCTCGATCCTTTCGGGCGGGACGATCTGCTGGTCGAGGCCGGCGACCTGCATCTGCCGGCAGGACAGCCGGTGAAGATCATATTGCGGTCGAAGGACGTGCTGCACGATTTCTACGTGCCTGAATTCCGGGCAAAAATGGATCTTGTGCCCGGCATCGTCACCTATTTCTGGATGACGCCGACGAAGGCCGGGACGTTCGATATCCTGTGCGCCGAACTATGCGGTACCGGCCATCACGAGATGCGCGGCAAGGTGATCGTCGAAACGCCGGCGGCCTTCGCGAAATGGCGGGCGCAGCAGGTGAGCTTCCAGCAGATATTGGCGGATGCGCCACCGGCTGCGCGGTCCGCCATGCTGGTCGCGGCCAATGCCTGCTCCGTCCCCAGTCCATTGCTCCCAGAGCGGCTGAGTTCGTCCGCCAGCTGGAAAATCAGGACAGACACGATCAGCCGGAGTGCCCGCTAATGGCTACCACCCTGGCCGACGACCTGCGTCCGCTGCATCATCCCCACAGCTGGATCACCCGCTATGTCTGGAGCCAGGACCATAAGGTCATCGCCATCCAGTATAGCGTAACGGCGATCGCGATCGGGCTTGTGGCGCTGGTCCTGTCCGCGCTGATGCGGCTGCAACTCGGCTTTCCGGGGACCTTCTCGTGGATTCAGCCGGACAATTATCTGCAATTTGTGTCGATGCACGGCATGATCATGGTCGTATATCTGCTGACCGCGTTGCTGCTTGGCGGCTTCGGCAATTATCTGATCCCGCTGATGATCGGTGCGCGGGACATGGTGTTCCCCTTCGTCAACATGCTGAGCTACTGGCTCTACCTGCTGTCGGTGATCGTGCTGGTGGCCGGCTTCTTCGTCCCGGGCGGGCCGACCGGCGCGGGCTGGACGCTCTATCCGCCGCAGGCCATCACCGAAGGCACGCCGGGCCATCAGTGGGGCATTGCCACGATGCTGGTCAGCCTCGCCATTTTCGTCGCGGCATTCACCATGGGCGGCCTCAACTATGTGACGACGGTGCTTCAGGCGCGGACGAAGGGCATGACGCTGATGCGGATGCCGCTGTCGGTCTGGGGCATCTTCACCGCCTCGGTCATGGGACTACTGGCCTTTCCGGCGCTGTTCGTCGCGGCCATCATGATGCTGTTCGATCATTTCGCCGGCACCAGCTTCTTCATGCCGACGATGCAGGCCATGGGTCGCATCACGCCGACCGAAGGCGGCAGTCCGCTGCTGTTCCAGCATCTTTTCTGGTTCTTCGGCCATCCCGAAGTCTATATCGTGGCCCTGCCCGCCTTCGGCATCGTGTCGGACCTCATCAGCGTCCATGCGCGGCGCAACATCTTCGGCTATCGCATGATGGTGTGGGCGATCGTCATCATCGGCGCATTGAGCTTCGTCGTCTGGGCGCATCATATGTATGTGTCGGGCATGAACCCCTATTTCGGGTTCTTCTTCGCCACGTCCACGCTGATCATCGCCGTCCCGACCGCGATCAAGGTCTATAACTGGCTGTTGACGCTATGGCGCGGCGACATTCATCTGCGCGTGCCGATGCTGTTCGCCATCGCCTTCATCTTCACCTTCATCCATGGCGGGCTGTCGGGCCTGTTCCTGGGCAATGTCAGCGTCGACGTGCCGCTGTCCGACACCTTCTTCGTCGTCGCCCATTTCCACATGGTGATGGGGGTTTCGCCGGTGCTGGTGATCTTCGGCGCCATCTATCACTGGTATCCCAAGATTTTCGGGCGGATGTGGAACGAGACGCTGGGCAAGCTCCATTTCTGGATCACCTTCCTGGGCGTCTATGCGATTTTCCTGCCGATGCATTATCTGGGCATATTGGGCGTGCCGCGCCGCTATTATGCGCTGGGCGACGCCGCCTTCATCCCGCAGTCGGTCCACCTCGCCAATGAATGGATCAGCATAGCCGCGCTGATCGTGTTCGCGGCGCAGGGACTGTTCTTCTTCAACATGATCTGGAGCCTTTTCCGGGGGCCGAAAGCCGATCCCAACCCCTGGGGCGCGGCGAGTCTGGAATGGCAGACTCCGCAAACGCCGCCCGCCCATGGTAATTGGGGCGCGACACTGCCGGTCGTCCATCGCTGGGCCTACGACTATAGCGTACCGGGCGCGCAGCGCGACTTCATCCCCCAGACGGCGCCGCGCGCATGACCATCCTGGCGCGCCTTGCCGAAAAAAGCTGGGACGCGGCGAGCGACAGCGAAATAGACAGTCAGATCGATCGTCCGTCGGCAGTCGCAGTCGGTTTGACTGTCTATTTCGCTGTCGCCATGGTGATGTTCTCGCTGCTGACGGCGGCTTATCTCATGCGAATGGGGCTTCATACCGCCATGGGCCATGATGGCGGGGATTGGGCGCCGATGCCTGATCCGCCGCTGTTGTGGATCAACAGCGCGGTCCTCCTTGTCAGCAGCTTTGCCTGGGAGATCAGTCGGCGCATGGCGGCGCGCGGCAGGCACGGCCAGGCAATAGGAGCGTCGGTCGCCGGCGCCGCACTGGGTCTTTGCTTTCTCGTTGGGCAATGGCTGCTCTGGCGCCATTATCAGGCGGCGGGCTATGATCTGTCCGCCAATCCGGCCAATGCCTTCTTCTATTTGCTGACCGCGCTTCACGGTTGCCACATCATCGGTGGTCTGGTTGCTGCCGGGCGGGTGCTGATCGGCGGCAACCTGCGCCATATCCGCCTGTGTGCGGTTTATTGGCATTTTCTTCTGGTCATCTGGCTTCTGCTTGCCGGATTGCTGGTATCGACATGAAATCTCTCAGCAGGGGACAGTATCGCAATGTCTCACATGGTGCCGGACAGAAGAGATCGGGAGGTCATAACCCCGAGCCTGCGCGAGATCGCGGCCGACTGGTCTTCGGACCAGGAAGTCTTTCGCCATACCCATTGGGGCAAGGCGATGATGTGGATTTTCCTGCTGTCCGATACCTTCATCTTCTCCTGCTTCCTCACCGGCTATATGACGATCCGCTCGTCCGCCGTGCTGCCCTGGCCCAATACGGCGGAAGTGTTCGCGCTCGTGATTGGCGGGCAGAAAATCCCGCTGATCCTGATCGCGATCATGACCTTCGTGCTCATCAGTTCCAGCGGCACCATGGCGATGGCGGTCAACTATGGCTATCGCCGCGACCGGCGAAAAACCGCGATACTGATGCTGATTACGGCCCTGTTCGGGGCAAGCTTCGTGGCGATGCAGGCCTTCGAATGGACCAAGCTGATCGTCGAGGAAGGGGTGCGCCCCTGGAGCAACCCGATGGGCGCTCCGCAATTCGGGGCCACCTTCTTCATGATTACCGGTTTCCACGGCCTGCATGTTAGTTGCGGCGTCATCCTTCTGGCGATCATCGCCTCGAAGGTGGCGCGAGGTCATTATGACCGATCGGGCGACTATAGCGCGGTCGAAATCGCCGGCCTCTACTGGCATTTCGTCGACCTCGTCTGGGTCTTCATCTTCGCCTTCTTCTATCTCTGGTGATCGCCATGCAGTATGACAGACCTGTCCCGCAAACGCAGATCGTTCCAGACGGCCAGCACCCGCCGGCTGCGGACCATGGGCAACAGCACCCCATTGGCCTTTATCTCAAGGTCTGGGGCTATCTGTTCGTGCTCAGCACCCTGTCCTATCTGGTCGACTATATGCATGTGCAGGGCATTGTGCGATGGACGCTGATCATCCTGTTCATGCTGTTGAAGGCGGGATTGATCCTGTCGATCTTCATGCACCTGGCCTGGGAGCGGCTGTCGCTGACCTATGCGATATTGCTGCCGCCGCTCGTGCTGCTCGTGCTGGTACGCATCATGCTGATCGAAGCGGACTATGCCTACTGGACCCGCGCGATCTTCATGGGCGGGGGAGGCTGAACCATGAACCGGATGCAGTGGCTGGCGACAGGGTTATGCGTTGCCGGAGCGGCAGGCGCGCTATGGAGCCTCGACTGGTTTGCCGGGCAGCTGTACCCGGAGGATGGGGTGGGCAAGCTCGCTTATGCGCCCGCCGATGCCATGCCGCCGCGTGTCGACATGGCGTCGGTGCAGCGGGACTGGCCCGCCAGCCTCCAGGCTCCGGGCGAGGGCGATCGGCTGATCGCCTATCGACGGGACATGCTGGGCAAGGCGCCGATGCCGGCCGTCGGCGTTGACGGCGCAGGGATTGCCGCGCAAGCGGACCTTGGCACTCTGCTCGCCAACGCGAATGCGGATGTGGGCAGGGCCAAGGCGCAATTATGCCTCAGCTGCCATGACCTGAAACAGGGCGGCCCCAATCGCATCGGTCCCAATTTATGGGGCGTTGTAGGCCGGCCGGTCGCGACCCATGCCGGCTTTGCCTACTCGCCCGCAATGAAGGAACATGGCGGCAGTTGGAGCTATGAGAGTCTGTTCGATTTTCTTGCATCGCCCGCGCGCGACGTGCCGGGAACGAAGATGAACTTTGCCGGACTGCGTCGCGCCGAGGATCGCGCGGCGCTGATCAAATATCTCGCCACCCTGGGACATGGCGCGCCCCCGCCGCCCGAACCGAAGCCGGCGGCGCGGAGCGGGGCCGCCCGGTGAGGATGGTGCCCACCGGGCGGAATGGTTCAGCGAACGACTGCCCGGGTATAGAGGTGCCAGGTGGCGTAGCCCAGCACCGGCAGTACCACGGCCAGCCCGACGAGTCCGGGCAGTGCGCCCAGGACGAGGAGCGTCACCACGGTAAGGCCCCATGCCGCGACCGTCACAGGGTTGTTCCACGCCACGCGGAATGATGTACGCAGCGCGACACCCCAATTGACCCTCTTGTCGATGATCATGGGGAACGACACGACGCTCACCGCCAGCGTCACGATGGCAAAGCCCAGCCCCACGAGATTGCCGATGATGATCATTTGCCAGCCTTGGGCGGTGCCGAATACGGCCTGCAGGAAGGCGCTCGGCGATGCGATCACGTCAGGCCCGAGCTGGCCGACAGTCGAATAATAGATGAACCAGGCAGCCGTCATCCAACCAAGGAAGAGCATGGCGGTCACGCTGGTCAGGTCGAACAGCGCCGGAAAGGCCGGTCCGCGCACGACGTCCAGGAAATGGCGCCAACGGGAATCCAGCCCCTGTTCACGCCGCCGCGCCAGTTCGTAGAAGCCGCTGGCAAAGGCCGGGCCGAACAGGACCGATCCGGCCAGAAGCGGAAACAGCAACGGCAGCACCGGCATCTGACTGGCCAGCAGGATCGCGAACACTATGACGAGGGGATAGATGAAACCGATGAAAAGCAGATCGCCACGTTTGGCCAGGAAATCTTCCCAGCCCTGGCGCAGGGCGATGCGCAGATCCTTCAGACCGATCCTGCGAATTTCATAATCCTCATGGGGAGGCGCTAGACCCCCTGGATGAGTTATGGCCATGGTGGCTCTCCTCATGACGTGCCGCCATGTCAGACGCTGGCTTCTCCTGCCCTCTGTCGGGACTGGTGCCGACGCAGCCCGTTTCGGGTCTGCTTGAACATCGTCTCGGCATGAGGAAACGCCTCATGGCCTATCGAAGCACACTACACCCATCCCTGCTTGGCAGACAAGCGTCATCATTCTCTGCCGGGACAGGTGGAAAGTCCGGCGACCCTCTGCCGGATGGATCAGGTAACGGTCACGATCCTGGCGGTTCCATTTCGAGCCGCCCGCTTGACCACCACCTGATCGCCGACGCGGTCGAACAGGATGTCGACTTTCGCAGCGCCGATAGCCAGACCGCCGATGGACAGGCTCTGGATGAAATATGGCAGCGCCGGTTGCTGAAAACTGATCTGTTCGGCGGCGACATCGAACCGCAGGCCGAGGCTGGACTGGATCAGCGCCAGCGGGGCGGCAGCGGACCAGGCCTGCGGGCTGCACGCCACGGGATAGAAGGTCGGACCTTGGGAGCGGCGGCGCGGAAAGCCGCAGAATAGTTCCGGCAGGCGCATCATGTCGACATAGGTGGCCGCCGCGAACAAGCCCTCGAATATCTGCGCGGCTTCCCGCTGATAACCGTAGCGCGAAAAGCCGCCCGCGATCAGCGCGTTGTCGTGGGGCCAGATCGAGCCATTATGGTAGCTCATCGGATTGTAGCGTTTCTCGGTCGATGCGATGGTGCGGACGCCCCAGCCGGAAAAGGAGGCGGGGGCCATCAGCGTGCGGACCACGGCCTCCGCCCGATCTTCGCGCGCCAGTCCGGTATAGAGGACATGCCCGGCATTGGAGGAGCGCACGCGGCAGGGGCGCTTGTCGCCGTCCAGCGCGAGAATATAGGTGCCCAGCGCGGCGTCGAAGAAAGCGGCGTC
The DNA here is from genome assembly GCF_029590555.1 of Sphingobium sp. V4. Classification (NCBI taxonomy): domain Bacteria; kingdom Pseudomonadati; phylum Pseudomonadota; class Alphaproteobacteria; order Sphingomonadales; family Sphingobiaceae; genus Sphingobium; species Sphingobium sp. V4. The sequence continues at coordinate 42,864 of NZ_CP081002.1, forward strand.
GAAACGGTCGCGCAGCCGTGCGGCCCGGTCCCGATAATCGGCCGCCCGCGAAGGATCGTCGATCATGCCGAACAACTGCTCGGCCGCCTTCCAGGCGCCGTAGACATAGGCCTGCACCTCGGCGAGGGCGATCGGGCCGCGAGCAATGGCGCCATCGGCATGGAAGATCGAGTCATGGCTGTCCTTCCAGCCCTGATTCTGCAAGCCCTGGTCGGTCAGGCGACCATATTCGACGAATCCGTCCCCATCACGATCGCCATGGGTATCGATCCAGGCGAGCGCTGCTTCGATATTCGGGAGAATATTTGTCAGGAAAGCTGCGTCTCCGGTCCGTTCCAGATAGGCGCCGGCGAGCATCACGAACAAAGGGGTTGAATCGATGCTGCCATAATAATGGCGGAAAGGCACTTCGCCCAGTTCGGCCATCTCGCCCTGCCGTACCTCGTGCAGGATCTTGCCCGGCTCCGCATCGGCCGCCGGATCGAAGCGGGTGGCCTGGTGGGCCGCAAGATAGCCGAGGACGCCGCGGCTGATCGCCGGATCCATCCACAGGGTTTCGAGCGCGGTGATGATGGCGTCGCGGCCGAACACCGTGCTGAACCAGGGGATGCCCGCATAGGGATAGGGACCAAATTCAGTGTCTGTCGAGAGCATCGAAATATCGGCGACCGATCGGCGTGCGACTTCGTTGAACAGATCGTTGGACGAATGAATCGTCGCGCCCCGGTTCCGTGCTTGCCGGAGCGTCTGCATGGCTTCGCGCAGTGACTTGAGGAATTGCTTGGGCAGGGCGCTGCCGCCTTCCGCACGATCACAGCAGATGCGGGTGAACAGGGCACAGCGCTGGCCCGGCGGCACGGTCACATCGAACCGTGCATGATTTTCGGTCAGTTCGTCGGGCATCGGATCGAAATGGAGATGCGTACGCCGTTCGCGATCGTCCCGCCCCATATAGCCGAGGAGGACGTCCGCGGACCCCACCTGGGCGTCGCGTATCGTCCCGCGACGCAATCGGGTCATGCCGCGAATTTCGAAGAGATCGGCAAAGTCGGCCGCAAAGCCGAGTTCGATGCTGATCTGACGGGTTTCGGTGTCGAAATTGCGGATGGTGATCCGCTCGTACAATGCATCCTTCCAGATGAAGCGGGTGCGGCGCAGATGGATCAGGTCATGTTCCACCGCGACCCGGCCATCGTCGCCGAAAAAGTCGGGATTGGCGAGGTCGCAGGTCAGCATCGCATTGTCGTCACGCAACGCGGAACTCAGCAGGATCGGCCGCACGCCATTGACGGTCAGATAGAGATGCGACAGATGCCTGGTATCGCGATGGTAAAGCCCTTCCGGACTGCCGGGGCCGGAAATGGCGTCGCCGCTATGGTCGAACACCGCGAAACTGTCGCCATGCTTCAATGTACGCGGCCGACGTTCGTGCAGCGACGAGGTCGCGGGAATGAAGAACTGGGTCTGTGCCTGCGAGATCGCCTGCCCTCCTGCAATGCCGGGCACATCTGGCTCGGGCTGGATCAGCGTCATGGAGTCTCCTATGCCACGATCTGCAATTCGGCGTCCTCGCCGCGCTGGCGGCGCAACCGCGCGGCATCCGTCCGCGCGCCGGGCAGGGTACGATAGAGCGCGACATAGTCGGCCGCCATACGCGCTGCCGTGAAGCGTGCGTCGAACGCGCCGCGCACCCCCGCGCGGTCAAGACGGGGCAGGGCCGCCACGGCCGCGACGGCTTCGTCCTCGCTCCCGACGATGTAGCCCGACACGCCGTGCTCGATCACCTCCGGCACAGAGCCGCAGCGGAAGGCGATGACCGGCGTCGCACAGGCCATCGCCTCGATCATCACCAGGCCGAAAGGCTCGGGCCAATCGATCGGGAAGAGCAGCGCGCTCGCCTGGCCGAGGAAATGCGCCTTCTGCTGCTCATTGATTTCCCCGATGAACTCCACATTGGGGTAGTGATCGACCAATGGCGCGATCTCGCTCTCCCAGTAGCCACGGTCGACAGCGTCGATCTTGGCCGCGATCTTGAGCGTCATGCCGGAGCGCGCGGCGATGCGGATCGCGCGATCGGGTCGCTTCTCGGGCGATATGCGGCCCAGGAACGCCAGATAATCCTCGCCAGCGCCCAGGCGCGGCGGCAGCAGATCGGACGGCAGGCCATGATAGATGGTCCCGCCCCAGTTGACCGGTGGCATGGGCAGGCGCTGATGGTCGGAAATCGACACCAGACTGTGGTCGGGAAACACGCGGTAGAAGGGCGGCAGGTCGGGCAGGTCGAGCCGGCCGTGGAGGGTCGTGACGGTGCGCCCGATAAAGTCCTGGACCATGGGCAGGTGCAGCATGTCGATGTGGAAATGCAGGGCATCGAACTCGTCGGCTCGACGGCGGACCTGCTCCAGCATCATCATATGATAGGGGATCGTGTCGGCTACCGCCGGATTGAGACGGAGCGCCATATCGGTGATGGGCACCAGTTCGGCGCTGGTCTGCGAATCACCACTGGCGAACAGGGTCACGTCATGCCCCTGGCGCACAAGTTCTTCGGTCAGATAGGAAACGATACGCTCGGTCCCGCCGTAGAATTTGGGCGGCACGCTTTCGGCCAAGGGGGCGATTTGCGCGATCTTCATGCAGGCATTCCTCTCGAACGAGTGGCGCCTTCCGTTCCCCGACCCGCGGCAGGCTGCATCGCTATAAGCCTTCAGGATGCCCGCTGGTTGCATGACACCGCAGTGCTTCGTCGCAAAGCAGGAGCGGATGCCGGACGAAGGCCTTTTCTCGCGCGCTTGCACGGCACCGTCGATCGCATTGGCATGAGCCGCATATTGAAACGCTATTGCAAATAGTGGGCCATGCATTAGCCTGACATCGGATTCGCACGGGGAACCGTTCGACGTCGGGAGGAGAGCCGGATGCGTAACAGGCGCAGCATGATCCGCTGGGTATCTGATTTGGCTGGGCCGTTCCGCGTTCCGTCACGCGCATTTGCGGCCCATATGGCGATCCTGGGCGCGCTGACCACAAGCCTGGCGGGGATCTGCTCTGCCCAGGCTGCCCCTCGCGTGGTGACGCAATTGCCGGATGGCTGGCACTTTTTCCAGGGTGATCCGGAGGGGGCGGAAACGCTCGATCTCGACGATGCTGCATGGCAGGTCGTGTCCCTTCCACATGATTGGGCCATCGCCGGGCCTTTCGATCGGGATGCGAAGGCTGCGGGCGAAAATGGATTCCTGCCGAGCGGGGTCGCCTGGTACCGCAAGAGATTGACCCAGACGCCGCAGCCGGGGCGGCGATATTTCATCGAATTTGACGGGATCATGGAGCGCAGCGGCGTCTGGGTAAACGGACGCCATGTCGGCTATCGTCCGATGGGCTATATCGGCCAGCGCTACGACATCACGCGCCACTTGCGTACCGACGGGCCGAATATCATCGCTGTGCGAGCCGACACTTCGGCCGCGCCGTCATCGCGATGGTATACCGGCTCGGGCATCTATCGTCATGTTCGCCTTATCGAGACCAGCGACGTTCATATTCCGCAGGGTGGCGCCTATGTCCGGGCGACGATGATCACCGAAAGTCAGGCGACCATCGCAGTCTCGACGGACATCCATAATGCCGCCGCCGATGCGACGGGCGTGACGGTCGAACTGGTAGTGACCGGCCCGGACGGACGCGAAGTCGCCCGCACGATCACTCCGGTCATGAGCGTCGCTGCAGGCCGCACTGTGGCCGTGCCCGCTGAAGCCGCTCTGGCAAATCCCCGGCGCTGGGACATAGGTGATCCGGCGCTCTACCGTGCTGCCATCCGTGTGCTTGGCGCCGACGGCACCGTCCTCGACAATGAAGATGTCCGTTTCGGTGTTCGTGAAGCCCGGTTCGATCCCGCAACCGGCTTCTGGCTCAATGGCCGCAATTTCAAGCTGAAAGGGGTTGCGCTCCATCATGACGGGGGTGCCGTGGGCGCTGCTGTTCCCCTCGCAGTCTGGCGACAGCGGCTGACCGCACTGAAGGGGCAGGGCGTCAACGCGATCCGCACCGCGCACAATGTGCCCAGTCCGGAATTTCTCGACCTGACCGACGAACTCGGGTTGATCGTGATGGACGAGCTGTTCGACCAGTGGAACGTCGCCAAGACACCGGAGGATTATCATCTGTTTTTCGGCGACTGGCACAAGCGCGATACGCTCGACATGGTACGCCGCGATCGCAACCATCCCAGCATCATGCTGTGGAGCGCGGGCAATGAAATCCACGATACGGCCTATCCGGTGCAGGCCAAGGCGGCGCTGCGCAGCATCCTCGACATCGTTCATGCCGCCGATCCCTCCCGTCCGGTGACGATGGCGCTGTTCCGACCGAACGTGACCAAGGATTATGACAATGGTCTGGCCGACATGCTGGACGTGGTCGGCCAAAATTATCGGGAGAATGAACTGATCGCGGCCAGCCGACAGAATCCGAAGCGCAGTATCGTCGGCACCGAAAACGCGCATAATCGCAGCAACTGGGTGCCGGTACGCGATTATGCGCCCTTCTCCGGCATGTTCCTGTGGACGGGGGTCGATTATCTGGGCGAGGCGAACCGATCCGGCTGGCCCAACATCCAGAGTCCATCGGGTCTTCTCGACCGCACGGGTCGCCAGAAGATCAGCGGCATGGAACGCGAAAGCTGGTGGTCGGAGCGGCCGGTGGTACACGTCATTCGCAATGCCGATCCGGCGGCGGCTGGCCCGGCGACCGACGGCGCGGGTGGCCCGAACCAGCCGGTCCTGCCGACCATGATCGCCGTCGCGACGCCAAAACCCAAGGTCGCGCTGTTCGACGACTGGACGCCGGACGATCCTGGTCCCCACGACGAAACGATCGAGGTGTATAGCAATTGCCGGCAGGTCGAGGCGCTTCTGAACGGTCGCTCTCTAGGCACGCTGCCGATCAATCAGGATGCGTCGCCCCGTCGCTGGAGCGTGCGCTACGTTCCCGGAGAAGTACGCGCCGTGTGCAGGGATGCTGGCGTCGTGGATGTTTCGGACAATCTTCGGACAGCAGGGAAGCCGGTTCGCATCGATTTGCGGGCAGACGAGTCTCTTGTGGGCTCTAACTTCGATGACATGACCTATGTCCGCGCGCGGGTGGTCGACGCCAAGGGCGTGACGGTGCCATCCGCCACCCACCGGCTGCACTTCGCCGTCAGGGGTGCTGGATCACTCATCGCGACCGACAATGCATCGTCGGTCGATCATACACCCTTTCCGTCGCACGAGCGCGCCGTGCTGGACGGAGTTGCCGTCGCACTTGTTCGAGGGGCCGGCGCCGGTCGCTTCACGGTCACGGCTACAGCGGCAGGCCTGAAATCGGGCGCCGTCGAATTACGTTCAGAGAAATAGACGCATGGGGCCAATCGCTGCGGACAAACCCGGCGTGGAAGCAGTCAGCGCTGCCGGAACTGTCAGTGACCCCGCCGTGCGCGTCGGCATTGGTTCGAGCGGGTGGGCAATCTCGTGTTGATGGAAGGGCATGTCATGGATATCGAACCCTTGTCCCTGACCAGTCGTTCGCGCCGCCGCATCATGCTCGGCGTTCTCGCCGCGGGGGTGGCTGTCCCGATGCGCCCTGCGTTTGCGGCGACGCAGGATGACGCATTCTGGGTGAAGGCCAGGGCGATTGCGGATGGCATTGCGCCTCCACGCATTCCACGCCGTACATTCCAGCTCAAATCCTTTGGCGGTCTTGCCGACGGAAAGACGGACAACAGCGCGGCGATCGCCCGCGCCATTGCGGCTTGCGCAGATGCGGGAGGCGGCCGGATCGTCTTGTCGCGGGGCGTGACGCTGACTGGCCCGGTTCGCCTGGGCTCGCGCATGGCGTTGCATATCCCCAAAGGCGCGCGGCTGAAGTTCATCCCCGAACCGGCCCGCTACCTGCCGCCTGTCCACACCCGCTGGGAGGGGGTGGAATTGATGGGCTACCAGCCGCTCATCTATGCCTTCGAGGAGGAGGACGTCGCCGTCACCGGTGGCGGCGTGATCGATGGATCGGCAGACGACCATCATTGGTGGCCTTGGAAAGGCCCCTGGGCCGACCGTTACAGGGACACGCCGGTGAAGGAGCGGCAGGCCGCCGATCGCGCGCGCCTGTTTGACATGGCCGAGCGCGGCGTCCCCGTGGCGCAGCGCGTGTTCGGCGAAGGCAGTCGCCTTCGCCCCGCCCTTTTCCAGCCCTACCGATGCCGCCGCGTGCTGATGGAGGGCATCACCGTGGAGGCCGCGCCCTTCTGGCAGATTCATCCCGTCGACTGTACCGACGTGACGTTCCGCAGCGTCACCTGCTCAAGCCACGGCCCCAACAACGACGGCATCGATCCGGAATCCTGCAATGGCGTGCTGATCGAGCATTGTGTGTTCGACACCGGGGACGACTGCATCGCCATCAAGGCGGCGCGCAACGCCGACGGGCGCCGTCTCGCGAAGCCGTGCGAGAATATCGTCATCCGGAACTGCCTGATGAAGGACGGCCATGCCGGCGTCGCCATTGGCAGCGAATTGACCGGCGGCGTACGCAACGTATTCGTCCACGACTGCCGGATGGATAGCCCGAACCTGACCCGCGTGCTGATCATCAAGTCGAACAGTTATCGCGGCGGCCTGATCGAGGATATCCATCTGCGCCGCATCCACGCGGGCATGGTGGACAAGGCCTTCGTTCAGATCTGGATGCTCTACGAAGAAGGCGAGGGGGGTGGACATGTTCCTCAAGTCGCCCGTGTGTCGGCTGAGGAGTGCACGGTCCGATCGACCGAGCGGGTACTGATCGTGCGGGGAATTCCGCAAGCCCCGATCCGCGATCTGCGGCTGGTCAATGTCAGGGTCGGGCGGGAGGCTCTGCCGTCGGTCACCGTCGATGTGGAACCTTTGGCGCTGGACAATGTGATCGTGGGCGGGACGCGCTGGACGCAGGAATATTTGCGCAGCCTGCCTGGCGCGGACAGCATCCGTTGCGACAAATGGGCTGTTTGTCGATAATGGGGAGACGCTGCATCCTGGCTCCCAGAAGGTGAAGGCGAACCGCCACAGATCATACCCCGGGCTGCTCGATCGATGGAGCACCAGTCCCGCATAGTAACTCTACGACATTGACTGGCGCGACCAAGCGCATGGGCCCCGGGGCCGTAATCAATGCAGATCGACATCCAATGGAGAATGGCCATATTGCCGTCAGGAGGGGAGACCTACTCATTCAGATTATCGAGCTGTGATCTGAGTCAGTATCGGCGGATGCGGGGGAGCAGATCACGAGTCAGAAAGCCCACGCCGCCCGTCTACCGTTCCAGCCGGTGCCCGGCCTGTCCATGTACCCAGCTTCCCCATGCTGCGGGCTCGCGAGGGCTCACGCCGCGCGCCGCGAGGCCGCCTATGATTCCCGCCAGGGCATCGCCCGATCCACCTGTTGCGAGACTGACGCATCGCCCATTGTGATGCAGACAGGCGTGTTTGCTTTCGGCAATGACGCTTGTCTTGCCCTTTAGCAGCACGACCGCATCAAACTGTGCGACGTTGCCCGCGCTCTGCCCGTTTCTCAAGATGACGAGTTGGCGGGGCCAATGGATCGATAGCATCGCATCCTCTCCCCATCATGCTGGAGACCTGCGTCCTGCTTTCAAACCTCCAAGGCCTTGTTCACCCGCATTTCGCGATGATCGCTCAGGGAAGCGCGCGGACCTTGGGTTCGCGGTCCCAATAGCGTCTGCCGGCGGCGCCAGCGAATTTCGCGGCGGTTACGATGCCGTCATCTGGTTCCACGCCCGCCTTGTCCAGCAATGGCTTTGCCGCATCGCTGTGACCGATCGCCTTCAAATGGGCGAAGGCGTCCATGACGAACTGGACGGCCGCGCCCTCCTTCAGCAGTTGCTCGGCGCCCTGGGCCGACAGCAACACCGCGACCGCGTCGAAGAGGACGGAGGGCGAACCGGCCAATTGCCCGTCTGCCACTTGGCTAGTTCCATCGGAAAGCTTGGTTCCGCCGACCTTGGGCGCGACGATGAAGGGCGTGCCACCGCCCTTCGTGACGGCGGTAACGAGCTTGCGGAGTTCCTCTGCATCGCTGCCGTCGGCGATAAGGATGCCGAACTTGCGGCCTTTCAACGTGTCGAGTTCCATCGGTCCGCCGATAATGCGTAGCGCCGGGGACAGATCCAGATCCTGCACCGGCGCTGCTGCGGGGGAAGCCTTGGGTAGCGGCAAGGCAAGCCCATCGGCGATCCGCTTCGCCAGTCCGGGATCGACATTGACGAGGTTGGCGAGAACGCGCGTGCACACATGTGCCAGGCTGACCTTCGACAGTTCGAATATGACCGCGGAGGCGAGATGCGCCTGCTCGGCCGGATCGAGTGAACGATAGAACATTCTCGCCTGGCTATAATGGTCGGCAAAGCTTTCCGGGCGGATGCGCAGCTTTTCGCCCTGTTCGTCTTCGGCGGCGCGGCCCGGGAAGGAGGAAAAGCCGGTGGCCGGGCATTCACGCGGTCCGCCCTCCTCGGCCGCATCTGCCAGACTGTTGGGCTCATAATTGGCGCGGCCTTTTGGCGTGAGCATTTGCATGTGCCCATCGCGCTGGAAATTCGCGAACGGACATTTGGGGGCGTTGATGGGCAGTTGATGGAAGTTGGTCGAGCCCAGCCGTTTCAGTTGCGTATCCAGATAACTGAACAATCGTCCTTGCAGCAAAGGATCGTTGGTGAAATCGATGCCCGGCACGATGTTGGCCGGACAATAGGCGACCTGCTCGGTCTCCGCGAAGAAATTGTCGGGGTTGCGGTCCAGCACCATCCGGCCGATCGGGCGGACGGGCAGCAATTCTTCGGGAATGATCTTCGTTGCGTCCAGCACGTCATATGGCAGGCTGTCTGCGAAGGCTTCGTCGAACGCCTGGATGCCCAGTTCCCATTCCGGATAGTCGCCCGCTGCGATCGCCTCAAAAAGATCGCGGCGTTGGAAATCGGGATCGGCCCCGGCGATCTTTACCGCCTCGTCCCAAAGGGTCGATGCGAGGCCCTGCTTGGGCTTCCAGTGGAATTTGACGAAGGTCGACTGGCCGGACGCGTTGACGAAGCGGAAAGTATGAATGCCAAAACCCTGTATCGTGCGCAGCGAGCGCGGAATGGCGCGGTCGGACATGGCCCACATGATCATGTGGGTCGATTCCGGCATCAGGCTGACAAAGTCCCAAAAGGTGTCATGCGCTGACGCCGCCTGGGGATAGCCGCGATCCGCCTCCATTTTCACGGAATGGATCAGGTCGGGAAATTTGATCGCATCCTGAATGAAGAAGACGGGGATATTGTTGCCGACCAGATCCCAATTGCCCTGCTGCGTGTAGAATTTGACCGCGAAGCCGCGGACGTCGCGCGGGGTGTCGACCGAGCCGGCCCCGCCTGCAACGGTCGAAAATCGTGTAAATACGGGAATTTTTTCGCCAGGTCTCTGAAACAGGTCGGCTTTCGTGATATCGGACAGGCTTTCATAGACCTCGAAAAAGCCATGGGCCGCCGATCCGCGCGCATGAACGATCCGCTCGGGAATCCGCTCATGATCGAAATGGAAAATCTTCTCGCGGAGTACGAAATCTTCCAACAGCACGGGACCGCGCGCGCCGGCCTTGAGCTGGTTCTGATTGTCCGCGACGGGAATGCCCTGATTGGTCGTCAGGCAGGCCTCGCCGACGCCATCATGTCCTGCATGTTGATGTGTTTCGCCGCCCGTTCCAGACTTCCGGCCCGCATCAAGCCCGTTCTTCCCTGCCATGATCTGCTCCTCATCCTGGCATCGCCATGCCGTCACAAGGGGGAAGACTTGGGCAGGTCTCCGGTTCCGGATTTCGCGAGCTTTATTCTCCAGCTCTGCGGCTTTGAATGTGACCCGACGAAGAGATGGGCATCTAGTGACCCGAATTTGAAGTTCGTCACACCGGGGGGGGCGCCAAACGAACTTCAGATTTCATCAGGGTCACTAGGGTCCGGACGATCGTGCCCCGCGGGATGGTGTAACAGCGCGGATCCTTGGTAGAGGATCGGACTGGATCAGGCCGCCACGCCGGGCAGCTTGATGAGAGGATTGTCGCTGACTGGGGCGAGACTTTCAAGGCTCATGTATCGGCGTGATACGGCCCACTCGTCCTGCTGTTCGAGCATCAGGGCGCCGACGAGGCGGATCACGGCCGCATCATTGGGAAAGATGCCGACGACATCGGACCGTCTTTTGATCTCGCCGTTGAGGCGCTCGAGAGGATTCGTGCTGGAGATCTGGGGCCAATGGTCCTTCGGGAAGGCAGTATAGGCGAGGACATCTTCTCGTGCGGCGTCCATCATTTCGGCGAGTTTGGGAGCGCGGTCGCGTAAGGCGTCGGCAATTGTCTGCCACTGCTTATGGGCCTCCTGAGAGGTCTCCTGGGCAAAGATCGTCTTGATCATCGCTGTGACCGCAGGCCGCTGCTTGGTCGACACATGCGCGAGGGCATTGCGCATCCAGTGGATTCGGCAGCGCTGCAGGGTAGCATGGAAGACCTTGCTGGCGGCGGCGCGCAGCCCTTTGTGATCATCGGCGATGACAAGTTTGACGCCCCGCAGCCCGCGATCGGCGAGAGACCGCAAGAAGCCCTTCCAGAAGGTCTCCGCCTCGGTGGGGCCAGTGGCGACGCCCAACACCTCACGCCGGCCATCGGTGCTCACCCCGACAGCGATTATTGTCGCCGTCGACAGGATCCTGCCCCCCTGGCGGGATTTTATGTAGGTGGCATCGAGCCAGACGTACGGAAATTCGCCTCCTATCGGCCTGTTCAGGAAGGCGTTGACCCGCTCGTCGATCTCCTCGACCAGCCTGCTGACGGAGCTCTTGGAGATGCCTGTGAGGCCCATGGCCTTCACCAGATTATCGACCGAGCGGGTCGAGATGCCTTGTACATAGGCCTCCTGAATGACCGCGGTCAGCGCCTTCTCAGCGGTACGGCGGGGTTCAAGGAAGGACGGGAAATAGGACCCCTTGCGAAGGCGGGGAATCTCCAGATCAATATGGCCGGCCCTGGTTTCCCAGGAGCGCTCACGATAGCCGTTGCGCTGAACCTCCCGCACTGCGGGGTCTCGAGCACCATGGGGAGCGCCGGTCAGCGCCTGCACCTCAGCTTCCATCATCCTTTCAGCAGCGAAGGCCAACATCTCGCGTACGAGATCTGCGTCTGCGCCCTTTTCAACCAGCTCGATAAGCGCCATTCTGTCCGTGGTCATCGTCGTCTCCGATAGGTTCATTGGTTTCGCAACCCGAACTTTACCGAAGATCGGCGATGGCCGCCAAGACAGGGGCCATGTCATTGCTGGGGTTTGAGGCTCCGGTCGCTACGCTCCCTGCACCTCAAGCCCCACAATGACGCTGTTACACCATGCGATGGGACGCGGCCGCGCTGAGCGAATGTTCAATTCGAAATGGCACAGCGCGCGTATGATCAGATATATGGCGGCGAGGCGGGTTCCGGTAAATTGGTGGCTCCGCGGCAGATTTGGGCAACGCCGAAATAGAAGGCTCGCGGTTTGACGCCTAAGCCGGGTACAGCTACCGGCGGAGCCATGATCGTTCTGCTTTCTCCCGCGAAGACGCTTGACTTCGAGCGTGCGTTGCCGCCGCTTGCTGTCACGGAGCCCCATTTTGCCGAGGAAGCGCAGAATCTCGCCAGATCCGCCGCCAACCTCTCGCAAAAGCGGTTGGCAGAGTTGATGCATATCTCCCCGCGCCTTGCCAAACTCAACGCAGACCGCTTCCGCGACTTCGCCGACCTGCCTGAGAGACAGGCGCTCTATGCCTTTGCAGGCGACGTCTACTCGGGTTTCGAGGTGGACACGCTGGATGAGCCAGGGGTCGCCTTTGCTCAGAACCATGTGCGAATGCTGTCGGGCCTTTACGGGCTGCTCCGCCCGCTGGATGCGATCCGTCCCTATCGTCTGGAAATGGGCACCCGCTGGGCGCCGCGTCACAAGAAGCTGACCGACTGGTGGGGCGACCGGATCGCCACGCTGTTGCGCGCGCAGGTGGCGGACGAGGGATCGGGCGTGGTGCTCAATCTGGCGAGCCAGGAATATTTCGCCGCCGTCGAGAACAGGCTGGAGGGATTGCGCGTGATCCATGTCGATTTCCGCGAGCCGGGCCCGAACGGTCCGCGCTTTGTGAGCTTCAACGCGAAAAGGGCACGGGGCATGATGGCGCGGTGGATGTGCGAACATCACATCACCGACGTGGAGGCCATGCGCGGCTTTGACAGCGACGGATATCGGTTCGACCCGGACGAAAGCGAGCGCGACCGTTGGCGCTTCACCCGGTCATGAGCGGTGCGATCGAAGCGTCAGCCATCGTCGTCGGTGCATCTGGCGGCATAGGTGCGGCTTGCGAGGCCGCGTTGATCGAGGAGGGGGCATTCCGGGTTGTCCACGGTTTTGCGCGGTCACGGAAAGGGCCGCTGCATCTCGATCTCCTCGACGAGGCGAGCATTGCCGCAGCGGCCGCCTATGTTGCGAGTGGCCCCGCGCCCACCCTTGTCATCGTTGCAACCGGTCTATTGCACAAGGAAAGCCACGGTCCAGAAAAGGCGCTGTCAAACCTCGACCCGGCTTGGCTTGCCGAAGTCTATGCGGTGAACGCGATCGGGCCGGCGCTCGTCGCCAAACATTTTCTGCCACTCATGCCCAAAGGCAGGCGGGGGGTTTTCGCGGCGCTGTCGGCGCGCGTTGGCTCCATCAGCGACAATCGGCTCGGTGGATGGCATGGCTACCGCGCGTCGAAGGCGTCACTTAACATGCTGGTGCGCAATTTCGCGATTGAGGAGCGCCGCCGCAATGACCGCGCGATCGTCGTGGCGCTGCATCCTGGCACCGTTGATACCGGCTTGTCCCGACCCTTTCAGGCCAATGTCCAGCCTGGACGCCTGTTCGATCCCGAGCGTGCCGCGTTGCAACTGCTCGACGTTGTCGAAGGGCTGAAGGTGTCCGATAGCGGGAAACTGTTCGACTATGAGGGGAATGAAATCCCGTTTTAGTGGCGCTCGTACAAAGCTTGCCTATCATGGACGTTGTCGGGCACGCTTGTAGTCAAGTAGGCGAAATATCTCATACAGGGGACGAAGCTCGACGTGCCAGCGTCGGCGTGACGCTGGTTTCTTCGCGTCTGCGTGAAAAACCTCCCATGCGCGAACCTGCAGTCTTGGCCGACTGTGCTATGGGAATTGAGCCTCCGGCTTTTGGGTTGACGAGATCATGGCGTTAATTGACGCGCGACGTCCGCAGCCGCTGGCGTTGCTGGGCTGTGACGGCATCTCCGCTCCCTTTGCGTTCAAATGCACTGCCTGCCCTCACTCGAAAGGCGACCGGAGGTCCAGACCCAGCGCATCTTCGTCAGCCGTCGCCGCCGCCAGCTCGGCCCGGGCAGCCGCGATTCGTGCATTCGCCTCAATCAGCTTTACTTCGACACTGGTTGCGCTCTCCTCGCGCTGGTTCACTAGGAAGAAGTCACTCGACCCCAGGTCGAAGCGCCGCCGCTCGGCACTCGCCAAACGCTGAGCCAGCGTGCGTTCCCGTTCGGCTGCATCGACAAGCTGGCTGGCTGTTTCCACCTCTATGCCGATGGACGTAACCTCGGCCTGGATCTTTTCCGCCAGATATCGCTGCTTTACCGTGAGTTCGTCGATCTTCGCCTGGGTTTCAGCCAGCTTGCCTTTTGCCTTGCGGTTCTGGAGCGGTATCTTGAACGTCACGCCCACGATCATCTCGAGCGGTGTGCGGCTGTATCCCCCAAGCCCTTCGCGCCCGACATCCTTCGCGATCTCTCCTGTAAGGTCCAATCGCGGCTTCATGTCGTTGCGCGCCAACGCCAGCTTGACCGTTGCCTTGTCGATTTCCTCCAGCAGAACGGCGAAATCGGGGCGACCCGCCAGATTGAAGGCCGGATCGGTCCTCACCCTACCGAATGCGTTTGCAGCTTCGGGCAGTCGCCCTTCTTCAACCAGGATAGGCAGCCCCTGTTCGTCGCGATAGAAGAGCGATAGTTTCACCGCCGCAGCGCGAAAGGCTTGCCGCGCCTCGATAACGAAGGCCTGCCGCTTGACCAGGCTTGCCTCATTCTCGATCAGCAATATGTCCGGCTTGGCGCCCATCTTGACCTGGCGCTGGATTCCATGGGTCCGATCCTGCGCCAGCGCCAGCAGCGCCTGATAGGCTTTGAGCTTCAATCCCGCCGCCACCCACTTCTGATAGGCGTCGATCGCGCGCGCCTGAACGCCGATGCTGGTGGCCTTCGTTTCAAACCGGGTGATGTCGATGTCGTTGGCGGCCAGCCGATAATCCGACCGGCGTGCATCGATCAGGCGGTCGCGCAGCAGCGAATAGAGCGCGCCGACCTTCACCTCTCCCAGCCGATTGGTGTAGGCCTTGTCTTCATAAACCGGGAACTCCCCGCGAGAGGCTCGATAGTGCCCGTAGACATAGCCGCCATTATCCATGAAGGGCTGCTCGGCCTTTCCGGTCAATTCCGTTCCGTCATAATAGCCAGCGATCCGGCTGCGTCCTTCCACCGCAAAGACGGTGTCGAACGCCCCCTGCGCGGTCAACGCTCGCGCTTCAGCCTGGCGATTGCGCGCCAGCGCCGCGATAATGTCTGGCGCGAAACGGGCAGACGATTGCAGAACCGCCTCTAGCGTCAAGGAACTGCGCAGACTTGACGGTGCTATCGATGCCGCCGGACTTTCCTGCCCGTGCACGGCAGATGCGGCCGTAACAATCAGCAGCGCTCCGACGCCGATCCTGATGCGCATCATCACTTTTTCTTCTTTTCGATCGAGCTCTCGGTCTTCCCCCCTTGCTTCTGAGCGGCCTGATCCTGCCCGAAATTTAGAGGAAAATCGTTGAGCTGGCGCCATAATTCATATCCAACGGTCACATTCTCGCCCTGAATCCAGCCCAGCACCTTGCTGCCTTGGCGCAGGAAGCGTCGATCCGGCCACACGGGTTTGCCGGGCCTGGGTTCGACCAGCACGCGGAACAGTCCATCGGCGCGGGGTGTCGGATCGACCGACACTACCTGACCATCATAAATGCCCACCGCAAAGGCGGGCCAGCCGCTGAACTGAACCGCGGGAAAGCCTTCGAATTCGAGGCGCACCGGGCGGCGTTGATCGACCAGCGGGATGTCCCGGCCATCGACATAGAGTTCGACTGCGCGCTCGATCTGTTCGGGGGCGATCATCGCCAGCACGGTCCCTGCGGAAATCAATGCGCCGCCCGCCGCGGCGTTGAGTTCCAGTACCCGCCCGTCCCGTGGCGCGGTAACGACCTGCGCCGACTGTCGCCTTTGCCGAACCTCGATCTGCTTCAGCTTCGCCCGCGCCTCAGCCAGCTTGGCGTTGGCATCGGCGACCTTGATCTGGGTCTGCTCATAGTCCCGCCGCGCGGCGAGCCCTTCGGTGTAAAGCTGTCCGGTGCGCCCTACATCGATCGATGCGACCGCGCGGGATTGCTCGATCGCCGCAATCTGCGCCTCGACTTCCGCTTTCTCGGCGGCCAGGCGCTCAAGAAAGTTGGGATCGACGTCGACAACCTGAACGATGGGATCACCGGCCTTCACCAGCGCACCATCTTGTACGAAAAAACGTTCGACGCGACCATCAACCAGCGATGACACCTGCTGTGGTCGATCATCGGGGTCGAGCGCGATAACCTGCCCGCTACCCTGCGCGGTTTGACGCCATGGCACGAACAGGATGGCAAACGCCACGCAAAGTCCCAGCAGGATGAGCCATGCCACAACCACGGTTGCCCGTGGCGGCTTCAGGCTTGCAAGCGATCGGAAATGTGTGAGCTGCGGCGGTTCGATCGTCACGCCTCTGGCTCCTTCCGCGCAAGGAAGCGCACCAGCCCATCCTGATCCGCGAAACGGTGCTGCTCCCGCACGCCCAACCAATAACATGCGTCGAGATCCAGCGCTTCGGGGCGACCGGTAAACAGCAGGACGGTCGTTCCATGTTCCCGCAACATCCTGAGCGACGCGCGCAACGGTTCGGCCGGCATCATGTCGTAAAGTTGCGATAGCAACAGGACCTTTGGGCGGCCGAGCAAGGCATTGGCCAGCTTCAATTGCATAACCTCCACGATCGACAGCGGCGAGCCCGAGCTGGCTAGTTGCGTATCCAGCCCGTCGGTCAGGCTCGACACGCGCGCAGCGAGGCCAACCATGTCAAGCGTGCGTATGATCATTGCGCCGTCAGCATTGCGGCCTGCCGCCAGATTGAGATATTCCCGGATGGTGACGTCGACGATCGTGGGTCGGTTCAGCACCATCACGGCGGAGCGCAGAAGATACATGTCGAAGCTGCCAAGTTCGCTTCCTCCGATTGACAACAATCCTCTCTCGGGGCTTGCATGACGTTTGAGGAGAAGCGCGATCTGGTTTTCGACGCCCGGCTCTGCCACGATCACGACCTGCTCGCCGCTGTGGATCGCGAAGTCGAAATGCGATCCGGCCAGTTGCACGGCGCGAAACCGCACCGATCCATTCGGTGGAGCCTGTCCGCTGAGCCCGGCGGGTTCCTGCGGAATGGCAAAAATCTGGGACAATTCTTCCGAACTCGCGACCAGATCGTAGAAGGTGTCGAGATACCAGCCCAGCTGATAAATGCCGTAGAAGACGCCGGACAGGATAAGTTCGGCCGCCACTAGCTGACCGATTGAAAGCTGCCCCGCTAGGATGAGATTGCCCCCCAGCGCCAGCAGCGCCGCGGCAGCGAGCGCGTAGACGAGGAAATAACCCAGCGCCTGCGCAAAGCTGTACCGGAAATAGCGACGATGTGCCTTGATATAGTTGGCCGTAACCGCCTCGGACCGATCCATGGCAAAATCAAGATGTCGCGCGGATTTGTAGAAGCCATTTGACGCGCCAACGCTCTCCAGCCAGTGCGCGGCTTCATGCTTGGCGTGCGACACGCCGACGGCACCTGTGATCGCGCCCTGGCGCCAGACCAGCCAGATCAGCAGACATGCCGCCACCAGGATGATGTTGAACGCCAGGAAGAAAGGATGATAGAAACTCGTCACCATTAGGCCGACGGCCCCCTGCAGGATGATGGTGAAAGCGCCGATCACCAGGCTGGGTACCGCCTTCTGGACGACCACCATGTCGAAATAGCGGTTGAACAGACTGCCGCGGCTTTCATCTGCGAAGAAGGGATTTTGCGCATGCACGGCGCGCACGGTGACCTCCGCTACCACTCGGGCGAAGATGCGACGCTCGAACATGGCCAGCAGGTAGATGCGCAGCGCGCTGAGGCCCGCGACGAGCAATAACAGGGTGAGCAGCACGCCTGATAAAATCCAGAGCGGCGCCACCAAGGCGGTGCGAGCCACAGAATTGATCAGCAACTGCACTGAAATGGGTGTCGCCAGCGATAGCAGAGTGATCGCCAAGGTGTAGACGATGCCTACATTCACATAGGCCTTGTCGGGCCCCACTATCTCCGCGAGCCACGCGGCAGCCTGCCGCAGACCCAGACGCTCCCCAGCCAATTTGGACCTCATGGATATGTGCCTTTCCGGCGGTATAATCGGACCGGGTTGCAAGACAAGTTCTGACTGTTGCGTTGCAACATAAATTCACAAAGCCGTAACGTGCTTAGGGCTTCTTTCCGTTCTGCGGCATGACAGCGTCTGGCGCTGTGACCCCTCGGCGATTTCGAAACCGTAATCGTCGCCTGGCGGAAACATCCGGCCAGATTAGATGGCTCAATCGAAAGCTGCCCGTCTGTTCCTGAGGAGAATCAAGCGCAACTGAGCGGTTCCAAATGTCAAGGGTTGGGGTGCTTGCATATGACAGCCTTCCATGCGGGAATTCGCGGGCTGAGCACCAGCCTTGGGTGGATTTCAGCATTGGCTAGTTTAAGCGAGTCGCAGGTGGCGAAGGAATGACGCAACATGTGTGGGGTTTGATGCGCTTGGGGATCCCGGCGACCTCGGCCGCCTCCTGGACCATAGGGTGTAGGAGGCGGGTAGTGATCGGGTCAGCCATATTCTGGCGAGGAACAGCCAGCCATAAGCGAGCAGGGCTCTGCATTTTTCTGGCTTCGCGCCACCACATCCGCAGCAGTTCGAACAACTGCGGGGAGAGCATGGCATCGCCGTTCTTGCCGCTTTTGCTCAGTTCGAGCGGTTCATCTGAACATGACGACCAGCGTGCAAGCCTAGCGCCACAGTTTTTATGCGAAGTTCGGCTGGGACATGACCAGCGACATGCCAGTAAGGGCATGAGTCAGAACTGCATTTTGACCTGCCCCCCCAGCGCCAGCGCATCATTGATTTCGCGATAGGCGAAGGCACCGGGATCTAGGCCGCGTCCCATCGCATGGTGTAACAGCGTCATTGTGGGGCTTGAGGTGCATGGAGCGTAGCGACCGGAGCCTCAAGCCCCAGCAATGACATGGCCCCTGTCTTGGCGGCCATCGCCGATCTTCGGTAGAGTTCGGGTTGCGAAACCAATGAACCTATCGGAGACGACGATGACCACGGACAGAATGGCGCTTATCGAGCTGGTTGAAAAGGGCGCAGACGCAGATCTCGTACGCGAGATGTTGGCCTTCGCTGCTGAAAGGATGATGGAAGCTGAGGTGCAGGCGCTGACCGGCGCTCCCCATGGTGCTCGAGACCCCGCAGTGCGGGAGGTTCAGCGCAACGGCTATCGTGAGCGCTCCTGGGAAACCAGGGCCGGCCATATTGATCTGGAGATTCCCCGCCTTCGCAAGGGGTCCTATTTCCCGTCCTTCCTTGAACCCCGCCGTACCGCTGAGAAGGCGCTGACCGCGGTCATTCAGGAGGCCTATGTACAAGGCATCTCGACCCGCTCGGTCGATAATCTGGTGAAGGCCATGGGCCTCACAGGCATCTCCAAGAGCTCCGTCAGCAGGCTGGTCGAGGAGATCGACGAGCGGGTCAACGCCTTCCTGAACAGGCCGATAGGAGGCGAATTTCCGTACGTCTGGCTCGATGCCACCTACATAAAATCCCGCCAGGGGGGCAGGATCCTGTCGACGGCGACAATAATCGCTGTCGGGGTGAGCACCGATGGCCGGCGTGAGGTGTTGGGCGTCGCCACTGGCCCCACCGAGGCGGAGACCTTCTGGAAGGGCTTCTTGCGGTCTCTCGCCGATCGCGGGCTGCGGGGCGTCAAACTTGTCATCGCCGATGATCACAAAGGGCTGCGCGCCGCCGCCAGCAAGGTCTTCCATGCTACCCTGCAGCGCTGCCGAATCCACTGGATGCGCAATGCCCTCGCGCATGTGTCGACCAAGCAGCGGCCTGCGGTCACAGCGATGATCAAGACGATCTTTGCCCAGGAGACCTCTCAGGAGGCCCATAAGCAGTGGCAGACAATTGCCGACGCCTTACGCGACCGCGCTCCCAAACTCGCCGAAATGATGGACGCCGCACGAGAAGATGTCCTCGCCTATGCTGCCTTCCCGAAGGACCATTGGCCCCAGATCTCCAGCACGAATCCTCTCGAGCGCCTCAACGGCGAGATCAAAAGACGGTCCGATGTCGTCGGCATCTTTCCCAATGATGCGGCCGTGATCCGCCTCGTCGGCGCCCTGATGCTCGAACAGCAGGACGAGTGGGCCGTATCACGCCGATACATGAGCCTTGAAAGTCTCGCCCCAGTCAGCGACAATCCTCTCATCAAGCTGCCCGGCGTGGCGGCCTGATCCAGTCCGATCCTCTACCAAGGATCCGCGCTGTTACACCATCCCGCGGGGCACGATCTCTCAAGCGGCACCAGTGCCCGGAACGAACGTGCCGCGGTCGTCCAAGGGCTATCGGTTCATGGGCCTCAGATGACCGGGTAACATGCGCTTGCCGAAAGTGGCACGCTGATCGATCCGGCTCCGGTGAACAGGGTGAAACTCCCGTTGCCGCTTACCTGCTTCCCGCAGGCCGGTTCTGTCAGGGTGAAGGCCAGGCCCGCAATCGCCGGGCCCTGATATAGCGTCTTGGCATAGGTATCGAGATTGGCGCTGGTGCATGTCCCCGATATGTTGACCGCGAGACACCGTGCGGCCTGCTCGGTGGCTGCATGGAGGCTGATGACGGCGCCCAGCAGAAAGGACAGGTAAATGGTGGAGAAAACGGTCGTCAGGAAGAGCGGCAGGACGAGAGCGAACTCGGCGGCCGTCGCTCCGGACTCCGTCCGTGCGAAAATGCGCAGGAAATGGGCAAGACGAGGCAACAGGTTGGTCATTTGAGGCGCATCCATGCGGTCTGCTGGATATTCGTCGACATCGCGGACATGATGGTCAATCCGGGTGCGAACGGAACATAGGTGTAGCTGGCCGTTACCGAGATATAGTCGCCCGGCGCCTGGGTGCTTCCGGTGACGACCGTGCTGCAGTCAGCGGGCGGCGTGGCGTCGATTGCCGCGACCAGTTGCAGGCCGCCGCTATCATCCGCGCAATAATAGGCTTCGGTCGGCGTATTGAGCGTAACCGACGATCCCAGCGATGTGGCCTGCGCCGCCGCCGCCATGTCCGTGGACAAGGTGGCGCTGCAATTGCCAATGGGATAGGTGGCGGGCAGCTTTGCGTCGGGGCACAGGTTGCGCACCTTGCCCACCGCCGCCTGCGCCGCCAATTCGGTCTGCATTCGTGAAAAGATATAGACGCACAGGTCCATGATGTTCAGCGAAACGAACCCGATGATCGGGAAGCACAGCGCCATTTCGACCGCGACACTGCCGCGTCGGTGGGCACGGAACCGCCGGAACAGGGGAAGCAACCCTGTCATTGCACCAGCCTCGTCACCGTGGAGCCGCCCGAGGACGGCGGGTCGAGCCCGGCCGTCTCGCAGCCGCTGTTATTGGCGAAAATAGTGCCCGTCCCGTTCACCAGGATCGTGTAGGAGATCAGCATGAAGCAGGAAGAGCCGTTGGAACTCTTGTTCACTATGCCGCTGAATGTCACGTCCGCCTTCGGCAGGTAGACAAGGCCGGTGATCTCCCACGCGGGACTGTTGCCGGTGTAGGTGAAGCTGGTTCCGCTGGTCAGCGCGGGGTCCTGATACATGGCGATGCCCGACCAGGGGCCGGAAGTAGGTGCCTGGATATCGATCTTGCCGGAAGTCGAACCTGAATTATCGGTGGGATAATGAAGATAGCTCCCCGCCGTGCCGGAAAAGACGATCGTTGCCGTTGCTCCGCTCGCCGTCTTGATCGTCCTGCCGTTGAGGTCGAGCACTCCGTTACGGATGATGATGGTCGTCTCGCTGCCGGTAAGCGTCACGTCGCCGGTCAATTGAATGTCGCCGCATAGTTGCTGATTGCCGCTCCAACTCTTCGAGCCGGAAAGCTGGTTAGTCGTTGGAACGGTCCAGGTGCCGCGCACTTTCGCACCCTGCGGATAGGAACTGCATGTGTCCGCCGGGATGTTGGACTTGAGAGCGTCATAGGGGTCGGGTGGCGCTGTCACACCGGACGTCTGGGTTTCCCCGCATCCGCTGTTGGTCAGGACGGCATCGCCAAAATCGGCGCCCAGGTCATGCCCGTTGCAGGTCGCGCCGCCGTTCGACAGGATGCTGCATCCTTGCAGGTCGGGCTTGGGGCCGCCATTGCTGGTGAAGGAATTATAGGCAGTCGACAATGACCACAGACAATAATTATGGCCCGCTCCCGATGATGTAGCGATCGCGGCCACCGGAATGATCTGACCCCGGCCCGTTCCGTAGGTCGTGTTGCCCTGGAATCCGATCAGGGCGGAAAAACTGACGGGTACGACAGTCGAGATCGCCGTCTGGTAGCAGGTGGCTCCCACTGCCGTACCCGTCGGGCAGGTCACGATCGTCGTTGCCACCGACGCGCCGTTGGTGCCGTTGACATAGCCGAACTTGGCAGCGGTCGCCGCGGCTTCGGCCTGGTATCCGCTGCCTGTGCCGCTGCTGTTGTTATTGACAGCGGCGGCTATGGCGGCCGCATCGGCTGCATTTTGCATGGAGCGCTGGAAATAATACCATTGGCCCTGCTCGACCCCGATGGCGATGGCGCCTGAAATGGGAAGCAACAGAAGCGCCATCATCGGGCTCACCGCCCCGCTTCGACAGCGCAAAAAAGCCATCATGGTCCGCATCATCAAAGCGAGCAGACCAGTCATGCGATGGGACTTGTCATCGTGCGTGGCTGCGAAGTCGATCATGATCCATATCCCATGCTCGCCAGGGCGATCGCGCCCACCGCAATCGCCACGCCATACGGAATGCCGTCCATCCCCTGGCTTTGCCGTCGCAGGGGAAGTCCCCGCATCCGGCGCACCGCGAAACACACCGCCAGCAGCAGGAGTCCGCTGAAGCTGACCAGCACGAACAGCCGCCACGCGTCCGCCAGGGGGAACCATGCCGCGACGGCCGCGTAGAATTTCGCATCGCCTCCGCCGACCGCCTTCAGGGCGAATAGCGCCATGCCCACCGCCAGTGCGGCGAATGCGTGAAGCAAGTGATCGCCCGCCACCCAAGCTCCTTGCAGATAGGCGGTTGCAGCGATTGCGAGCAGGAAGGTGAGGAGGCAAAGCCAGTTCGGAATCCGGCGCGTGCTGACGTCGCTCCAGGACGCGAACGCGCCGCTCAGCAACAGGATAAGCTGAGGCAGGGAAAGAAGGGCGATCATCGCGCCCGCTCCATGAACCGGGTGGCTGGAAGGCGTGGTGTGGCGGCGCTGGCCAATGCGGTGCCGTCTGTACCGGCGGGGGTGGATCGGGCGATCGGAGCGGCCTGCGTCGGCGCGGTGATGATCTTGACCGTCAGACCGGGGTTGGCGCCGATGGGCCGGGATGGCGTTGCGACGTTGGCGACAAGCGCGGATCTGTAGAGCGGCGCGGCCTGCGCGGGTGCGGTGATGATCTTGACTTCCAGTCTGGAGATTCGCTCCAGTCGACCCGGGAGAGCCGGCGGCGCAGGAATCCTGTCGGCGGCGGCGCGCATCGCAGCCCTCTCTCGTGTCAGTTCCATCGCACGCTCCCGCGCTTCCCGCGTCTGAACGATGATCGCCAGGTTATTGGCATAGCGGGTATCGGCGGGATCGAGCGACGCGGCTTCGGACAGATAGCGTTCGGCAAGGTCCAGGCGCCCGATCCGTGCATAGCCGATGCCGAGCGCGTTGATCGCAGGTGCGACCGGCTCGCCGCGGCCAAGCGCGCGCTGCAATATCGCGATGGCCGCACCCGGCTGTCCGTCTGCCAGCAGCCGCCGTCCTTCCTGGGTGTCGGCATCTCCGGTGGGAAGGGGGGCGGTCACGATGGCGGGTGGCTTCGCAGCGGGCCGATGGCCGAAAAGGGGCAGCCGGATCAGCGAGCAGCCGCTCAGCGCGCCAGCCAGCGCCAGACCGGCGATGATTTTCGGAAGAGGAGCGTTACTATTCATCTGCTGCCCTGCATTGCTGGCAAGAGTTGACGGGCGATCTGCACGGAAGCCGGGAGCATCAGCACGCCGATCATGACCGGCAACATGCAGGTGACGAGCGGGATGGAGATCAGCACCGGGATTCGATGCGCTTTCTCCTCCGCCCGCATACGGCGTTTTTCGCGCATTTCGGCGGCATAGACCCGCAGTGTCGCGGCGATGCTGGAACCCAGCTTGTCGGACTGGATCAGCAGGGCGGCGAAGGAGCGGATTTCCTCCACGCCTGTCGCCTGGGCCATCCGGCGCAGCGCGGTTTCTCGCGAAGCACCGGCCCGCAATTGCATCGTCGCGGTCGTCAGCATCCGCGCGACCAGGGGCTGCGAGTTCACCATTTCCCGGCCGACCCGATCGATCGCGGCCTCCAGTCCCAGACCGGCTTCGACGCATACGAGCATCAGGTCCAGGCTGTCGGGAAACCCGTTTATGATCGCTTCGCGCCGCCGGTCGGCCTTTGCCCGTACCACCAGAGCGGGCAGATAAAGCCCGGCCACCGCAGCAATGGACCCGAACAGGTATAGCTTCGTGAAGGAAAGCGAGCTGCCGGCCATCAGGGTGATCATGACAAGCGCCGTCGGCAGCAGGATGACCAGTATGAGGCGAATGAGCGTGAAGAGACGGGGTGCGGCAGGAGATTCAAATCCGGCCGCCACCATTCGCTCGCGCAGCACGTCCGACTTGGTGTCGGCCAGGTTCAACCCGGCGCGCTCGATCCGGTCGATCATTCGGGTGAGGGCGTCGTTCTGGCGCCCCAGCAGCGTTGGCGCGCTGACCTGCCCGCCGCTGCCTATCGCGATGGACCGCAATTCACGGCGGACGCCGCTGCGCTGGGATTGGACCCGGATCGCGACCAGGCAAAGGCTGACCACGACCAGAAACAGCCCGCCCAGAATGGCGACGCGCAGGAAAGGGTTGGAGGCGATGAGGTCGATCATGCTACACCTTGAGGTCCGTTAGTCGGCGGATCGAAAACACCCCGATCGCATAGAGCCCGATCAGCATGGGGAAGCCGATGGTGAAGATCGGGTCCTGAGCGACATCCAGATAGAAGCCGGGGTTGTAGGTAAACAGTACGGTGAAGGCGAACACGGGAAGTACCGTCAGCATCCAGCCCGTCATGCGCCCTTCGGAACTCAGCGCACGGACCTTGAGGAACAGATTGGCCCTGTCGCGGATCACGCGCGCAAGATTTTCCAGGATTTCGGCCAAATTTCCGCCGGTTTCGGACTGGACCGCCACGCACACGACGAACATGCGGATATCTTCCAGATCCCATCGTTCGGCCATGCCGAACAGCGCGTCGTTTAATTCGGCGCCATAGGAGACTTCATCTGCGACCAGGCCGAATTCGCTGCCGATCGGGTCCTGCATTTCCTGGGTGATCAAATCTATGGCAGACGCGATCGGATGCCCTGCGCGCAGCGACCGGATGAAGATGTCGAGCGCATTGGGGAATTGATCCTGCATCCGCTTGCGCCGCCGCTGCGCGCGGTGGCTGATGACCATCAGCGGCAGGCCCGCGCCCATGATGACGGACATGATCGCGATCAGTTGCACCACGCCGATAGTCAGGCTGAAACGTCCGGCCACCAGCAGAAACATCAGGACGAACAACGTGATCGACGCAATTCCCGATCCGACGAGCAGGTTGCGCGCGCTCATCGAAATGCCGGACATCATCACCATGCGGATCAGGCCGACATGGCGCCGCTGCCACCAGGGTGCATCCGGCGCGACCGTGGGCGGCGCATTCTTGAGCAGCGCGGTGCGGACCGCGTCGCGATCCTGCCCCGTTCGCAGCATGGACATTCGCCGGTTCACCGTGCCCAGTTCGGCCCGCCGATTGAGGATGATGCTCATCACGAGTTGCGACAGCAGGAAGACGGTCGCGAAAACCGCGATCAGAATCGCCAGGCGGAGCAGGAGCGGGGTCATGGCATGTCGAACTGCGTCGTCGGGCGGAACACGGACGGATCGATTTCAATGCCGTGCGCCGCCAGGATGTTCATGAATTTGGGCCGGATGCCGGTCGCCTCGAAATGGCCGGCGACCCGACCGTCCGCATCGCGGCCGGCCATCTTGAAGCGGAAAATATCCTGCATGGTGATGACCTCGCCCTCCATCCCCGTCACTTCGGACAGGGAGAGTATCTTGCGGCGCCCGTCACTCAGGCGCCCTACTTGCAGCACGACGTTGATCGCGCTCGCGATCTGGCTGCGCGTGGATCGCGCGGAGATGTCGATGCCGCTCATGCCGACCATCTGCTCGATCCGCGACAGGGCATCGCGCGACGTGTTGGCGTGGACGGTGGTCATCGACCCGTCATGGCCGGTGTTCATCGCCTGCAGCATGTCGAATGCCTCGCCCGACCGGCACTCGCCCAGGATTATCCGGTCCGGCCGCATCCGCAATGCGTTCTTGACGAGATCGCGCTGGGTCACTTCACCGCGGCCCTCGATATTGGGCGGGCGGGTTTCCAGGCGCGCGACATGATCCTGCTGCAACTGCAACTCGGCCGAATCCTCGATCGTCACGATCCGCTCGCGTTCGTCGATATGGGATGACAGCGCGTTCAGCATGGTGGTCTTGCCCGAACCGGTGCCGCCCGAGATGATGATGTTGAGCCGCGCGGCGACGATCGCCTTCAGCACGGTCGCCATGGACGCGGGAATGCTGCCCAACTCGATCATCCGTTCCATGCTGATCGGCTTTTTGGAAAATTTGCGGATCGACAGCAGCGATCCGTCGATTGCCAGTGGCGCCACGATCGCGTTCACGCGCGATCCGTCGGCCAGCCGGGCGTCCACGAACGGAGAGGATTCGTCGATACGCCGACCTACTGCGGTGACGATCTTCTGGATGATGCGCAGCAGGTGGCGCTCATCCTGGAACCGGGTGGCGGTGCGCTCCAACAGGCCATAACGCTCGACGAACACGGATTCGCAGCCATTGACCAATATGTCGGTGATCGTCTCGTCCTTCAGCAACGGCTCGAGCGGCCCGAGGCCGAGCAGTTCGTCGAGCACGTCGTTGCACAGCAGCGCCCGCTCGTTGCGATTGAGGACTTCGCCTTCTGCTTGCAGCAGTTCGGCCACGATTTCCGACACGTCCTTGACGATCTGCTCGCGCGACATCTTGTCGAGCAGGGCCAGGTTGATCCGGTCAAGCAGCAGCCGGTGAATCTTCACCTTGAGCGCGATCATCCGGTCGGAGAAGGAAGGCTCCGCCGGTACGGCGGCGAGCGCGGCGGCCGGCGGCGGTCCGTCGACCTCGACCGGCTCCGGCGTGATGAGCTGCTCGCTCTTGCGGACATTCCACATGGTCAGCCTCCCCGATTGAGCGGACCGCTGCGTAGCAGAGCGGCAAGTTTGGTGATGTCGGTGGCGAAACGGCTTTTCGGACGAACGGCGTTGACCAGCTGGCCCTGATTCTGCGCGGCGCTCACAAGCGGCTCTTCCAGCGCCAGCGACGCCAGGACGGGGTGCGACAATGTCCGCGCGACATCGCTCAGGTCGATGGTGCTGAACAGTCGCCTCTCAACCCGGTTCGCGACGATGTGGACCGCGCTATCCTCGATCCCGACCGACCGGAACAGGTCCAGCCGGCGCTTGGCCTGCCGCAGGCTCGGCAGGGAGAGTTCGACCACCATCAGGATAGCATCCGATTCCGCGGCGGCCGACAGCGTCCAGCTCGTCCAGTCCGCCGGTAGATCAAGCACCACCATCCCATATTGCTGGCGGAAAAGCTGGATCACCTTGAGCAGCTGGTCGGTGTCGATCTGCTCCAGCGGCATGATCGTGTCGGGCGCGGCGACCACCGACAGCTGTTCCCCTGCGCCGATCACCACGGACTTCAACAGCTCTTCGTCGAGCCGCCCGTGCGCCTCCAGCAGGTCGTTGAGCCGGCCATTGGGTGCAAGGCCGAGATAGTCGGTGACAGTGCCGAACTGGACATCCAGATCCGCCACCAGCGCGCCCTTGCCGCTCGTGTCGCTGGCCGCCAGCGCACCTGCCAGATGCGTGGCGACGGTGGTCGCGCCGCATCCGCCGACCGATCGCACCACCGACAGCAGCGGCGCGAGCGTCGTTGGCGGGCGCGTGTCGCCATCGCGCCGCGCCATGGCGTCCAGCGTCGCCTGCAAAACTTCCTGCGGATCGAACGGCAGCGACACGACGTCGGCCACACCTTCGCGCACGATGGTGCGAATGAGCGAGACGGTGGCGTCGCGGACCGCGGCGATCACGATCAGGCCCGGCCGTTCTTCGGCCACGCGCGTCAGCCGCTGCATCGATGCGCTGCTGCCCGGATCGACCTCCAGTACCAGCAGCCGTGCCCGGCCGAGTTGCGCCCCGCCCAGCGGCTCGTCGCTGTCCAGGGGCAGGGCCATCACCCCCGACAGGCCGCCATCCTCGATCACGGCCGTGAGCGGCGCGATCTCGCGGGGCGACGCCACGATCAGGACTCGCGGTCCTTCGCCGGGCGCGGCGTGCTTCATCTGGTCAGCGGGAAAGTCGGGCGCACCCATATACCCTCTCCATCCTTGCCATCAATTGCCCGCCGCCGAAGCGGCGACCGTTGCGACATTGGATATCTTGGCGTTGGCGGGCCGCTTCACCTTGTCGGTGCGATAGCGGGTGATCGCCTGCTCGGCATGTTCGCCGCTGGTTTCGGGCAGGGGCGTGTCATAGACCGGCAGAGGATTGACCACCTGCGCGGCCATGGTCTGGCGGTTCGCCTCCCCGAAATTGGTCGGTCCTCCCATGTAGGGAACACCGCCATGCGGTTCCGCGCAGGCCGACAGCGCGCAGGCTGATCCGATCATGAGCAACAGGCGGGGGCGGTCAATAGGCATAGCCGTCTTCCTTGGGCTTGGCGGGCTTGGTCGCCGCTGCGGTGCCGGGGTCGGGTGTGAAGCCTGACGTGGGCGCCGGATCGACGGCTTCGGTCGGTGCGCCGTTGGGCACCACCGGCAGTGGGCGATAGGGCTGGCCGAAGAGGAACGCGTCCGATTCGCGCGGGTCGGGGACGCGATCGGTAGGCAGACGCACCTGGTCGGGCCGGATGGGCTGGACCAGATGCGGCGTCACCACGATCAGCAGTTCGGTTTCGCCCTTCTGATAATTGGTGGAGCGAAACAGCGCGCCGATCACCGGCAAAGCGCCCAGCAGCGGAAGCTGGCGGATCGCCGTCTGGTAATCGTTGCGCAGCAGACCGGCGATCGCGAAGCTCTCGCCGTCCCGCATCTCCAGCGTCGTGCTGGCGCGCCGGGTGCGCAGGCCCGGAATGCTGATATTGCCGACATCCAGCGATACGGTCGGATCGATCTCGCTCACCTCCGGCTCGACGATGATGCTGATCGTCCGGTCGCTCAGCACGGTCGGGGTAAAGCCCAGGCTGACGCCGAAAGGCTTGAACTCGACCGAGATCGCGGCGTCTCCACCCGTTCCGTTCTGCGCGACCGGCACCGGGAATTCTCCCCCGGCCAGGAAGGACGCGCGTTCGCCGGAAAGCGCGACGAGCGTCGGCTGGGCCAGCGTCTTCGACAGGCCGCGCTTTTCCAGCGCGTTCAATATGCCGTCGATCCTGACCCCGCCCAGGCTGAACACCGACCGGAAAATGCCGAACGTGTCGGTGATCGACCGCAGTTGCAGCGATCCTTCGCCCATGACCGCATTAGGCACCATCTGCGCGCCGCTGCCGGTGACGGCGTTGAAATTGTTGCCGCCGGACTGGAGGAAGCTGTTCAGGCCGATCTCCTTCCCGGCCGACCTTTGCACTTCGGCAAAGCGCACCTCCAGCATCACCTGCTGGCTGGAACCCATGGAGATCATGTTGATCACCTTGTCGCCGGCATAGGATTGCGCCAGCTGCACCGCGCGCGCCGATGACGCCGCGCTGTTGACGATGCCGGTCAGGACGATCGAGTCGTTGGAAATGCGCGCATTGATCTGGTCGCCGGGGATCAGCTCCCGCATCTGGCGCGTCAGCGCCTCGATATCCGGTCCGATGGCGACGTCCATGATCGACATCACCCGCCCGCCCGAGTCATAGAGCGTCAGGCTGGTGGTCCCCATCTTCTTGCCCAGCACATAGATGGAGCGGTCGGTCAGCGGCAGCACGTCGGCAATGTCGGCATTGCCAACCATCGCCTTTGCGATCGGACGGTCGGCGCTGACCACCTGGCTCTTGTTGACCGGAATGTCGAGCGTTCCGGCATGGAGCGCCGCCGGCATCACGGTTTCGGCCTGGGTTGCAAGCGGAATGCCCGGCGCTGTGAGGGCGAGCGCCAGCGCGGCGGCGCGGGGCAGGTTAGTAACCATGTTGCACCTCGTAATCGCTGGGGTTGCTGCCGCGAACGACCGTCATCGTCGGCCCGGCGCGGCGTGGCGCGGGCGCCGGGCGCTGCGCCATCTGGCGGAACAGGGCAGGCATGGCCGATGCTGCGGGCGGCGTGGCGCCTCCGGTGCGGCGGGGCATGTAGATGTTGGTGGTCGACAGGTGCCGCGGCAGCACCGTCGGCATCGCCGTCTGCTGTGCGTCGGCGACGTTGCGCAGCGCCAGGCTGAGCTGGCCGAGCTGGATCGACAGCGCCAGCTTCTGCGCCTGCCGCGCATCGACCTGAAGGGTCGCGCTCTTGGCGATTGCCGCCTTGGTCTGGCTGGAATCGGCGACCTGGTCGATCCCCAGCACCGGCACCGCCTCGACCACGACATCGGTCATCTTGTCGTTGGCGCCCGCGCCGTCACCGGGTATGGGGCGCGTCAGCAGCACATCGACCACATCGCCGGGGCGGACGAAGCCGCCGACGCCCGATACGTCGTTGATGGGGATGGCGTAGGCCAGCTTGCCGACCGGGACCGTGGTCGACAGCGTGGCGCGACCGTCGCTGCCCGAAATCTTCGATGCGAGCAAAGGCTCGCCGGCCACGACCGGACGCAGCGCGACGCGCTTCGTCTTGGTCAACTGCTCGATGTCGGTAAAGGCGCCGGTCGGCACCGATTGCGCGGGCCAGTTCACCATCCGCACATTCTGCGGCCCCAGCTGGGCTCCGAACGGCAAATCCTGGCTGGCGACTACAAGGCGGACAAGTCTTTGCGCCTCGGCGGACTTTTCCTGCTGCTTTTCATAGCCGGAAAAATAAGCATTGCCCAGAATGACCGCTCCAAGTCCGAAGGAAACGGCCACGGCGACTACGATGATATTGCGCCCCTGCATGGCACCCCCCACGCGAAAGCTTGAAAATACTGGCCGGAACCTTGATCCCGGCCAGCGAATATTGGCTAGACCAGGTTCAGCAGGTCTGACCCTTGCTGCTGATGCAGGTTCCCGAAGCGTTCAACGAGTTCGAGATGGTGGTGCCCAGCGCCAAGGAAGCAGCGGCGATGCCCGAGCCGACAATGGCGAGGATCAGGGCATATTCGGCGGCCGAAGCGCCGGCATCGTCACGAACGAAGTCACGGATGAACTTGATCATCTATCATACTCCCAAAAATACAGTCAGTCATCTTTGCGATGCCTGAATTGCTGCAATGCATCATAGATGGGAGACCCGGTATGGAAATGCAGGCACCCACCCCCCTAACCGCCATCATCTCACTATTTGCACATGTCTGCATGAAGATTTGAACATGCAAACGGAGATAGTAAGCGGTACTGAGCCATCCGGCCAAGTTGTCTAGAAATCCGCCTCTCCGGTCGATTCGTCAACTAACCCTTAAACGTTACCCAAAATTGCCATAAATCTTTTCGATTCTTCTCAACGCACTGAGAAACGACAAAATAGGCGGTGGCTCTCCGCTATCATGTCTCAATTAGGGACATGGAGCCGAAGGGGCAGTATTGCGTGAGGCAAAAGCCGGTGATGCGGAGGGTGTAGACTTGAGGCGAAATGAATATTTGCTTTTTTAATTGAAAATAGGAGTGAATCGCATTTAAGGAAGTGGAGGAAGGTTAAGGCGCACCTCGGCCGCCATATTGCGCCGAAGCGGCCGGTGGATGCCGGTCCGGTCCGCCATCCACCGACAGCCGTCAGACTGTCTATTTCGCTGTCGGATTGACCGGAGCGCCCGATATGCGCACCTCCCGACCCCTCAGCGTCACTCCACCATGATCTGCGGCTGGGGCAGCACCACGCCGACCGATTTGGCATAGGCGTCCCATGCCTGTTCGAGGGCAGCCCTGCGTGCTGGCTCCCGGTGCGACAGGTCGGTCGTCTCGCCGGGGTCCTGCGCAATGTTGAACAATCGCCAACTGCCGTCGCCCGGATCGGTGATCTTCCAGTCGCCCTGCCGCAGCGCGCGCGAACCGAACAATTCGGTGCCGATGCTCTCGTCCGCGGCGTGAACGGCGTCGGCCTTGCCCGACAGCCAGGGTACCCAGCTCGTGCCGAGCCGAGGCTGGACGGCGCGGCCCTGGAACTCGCCCTTGGGGGCAGCGACGCCCGCGAGGTCGAGCAGCGTCGGGGTCACGTCCATAACGTTCAGATAGGGGTGCGCCACGGACCCCGGCCGGCTGACCACGGGGCCGCTCAGAAAGGCTGTCGTGCGCGTGCCGCCCTCGGTGGCGAAGGCCTTGTAGAGCCACGAGGGGGTGGTCGCCGCCTGCGCCCAGCCGGGTCCATAGCTGACATAGCTCGATGCCTTGCCCAGATTGTCGAGGCTATTGTCGGCCTTCGCCGCGTGCGTCCGGAACCGCGGATTTTTCGCATGGACCAGATCCATGCCTTCCGCGCCATTGTCCGCCAGGAACAGGATGATCGTATTGTCATACTCGCCGCTGGCCTTCAGCGCATCGATGACCCTGCCCACATTCTGGTCCATCCGGTCGACCATCGCCGCATAGACTTCCATGGAGCGGGACGCCGTCTGCCGTTCCTGCGCCGACAGTTCCTTCCAGGCGCGCGCATTGTCGAGCGAATGCCGCGCTGCGCTGGCCGGCACCAGACCGAGCGCCACCTGACGGGTCAGGCGCTCTGCGCGCAGCGCCTCATAGCCCGCATCATAGCGGCCGCGATATTTGGCCACTGTTTCGGGCGGAGCCTGCAATGGCCAGTGCGGCGCGGTGAAGGCCAGATAGGCGAAGAACGGCCGATCGTCACGCGTCGCCCGGAGCTGCTCGATCAGCTTCGTGGCGAAACCGTCGGATGAATAAAAGCCATCGGGCAATGCCGCCAATGTCTTGCCATCCTCCCGGTAGGTCGCGCCGGCCTTGGGATCGGTCGAAATGTCTGTACCGAAATGATTGCCCGCGCCTTGCAGCAGCGCGAAACTGTGTTGGAAGCCGCGCGCATGGGGGTCTTGCTCGGGCGTCAGGCCCAGATGCCATTTGCCGGAAAAGAGCGTGCGATAGCCGCCCGCGGACAGGATTTCGGGCAGGGCGGCGATGTCGGGGCGCAGATAGCCTTCATGCCCCGGCTTGCCGAGTTGATTGGGCGCCTGCATCTCCGCCATGGTGCCAAGGCCGGCGCGGTGATTGTCGGTGCCCGACAGCAGCATGGATCGGGTCGGGGAGCAGGTGGGCGCGGTGTGGAAGCCGGTGAAGCGGATGCCGCGCGTCGCGAGCTTGTCCAGATTGGGCGTCGAGATTTCGCCGCCGAACGCGCCCAGGTCGGAATAGCCGAGATCGTCGGCGACGATGACGAGGATGTTGGGACGCTTTTCCTGCGCCGCGGCGGGAGCGACGATCGCGCTGGTCAGGGCGAGGCTGGCAAACAAGGTACGGAATTTCATGAGGGTTGTCCCCTGAGAAAAGGGGGCCGCACCCGATCGGGGGTGCGGCCCAGACATGCCGAAGGTCAGGAATGCGAGGGGTCAGGCTGCTTCGGCAAGCTGCTGTGGTTCCTTCTTGAGGTTGCGGCTTTCGCGCCCGTCGATCGACACGGGAACGGTGCCGGCGATGGTGGCGCGCCGAAGCTGCCGGTGCTGCACGCCGAAGTCGGCGATGGCGCGATGCTGGGTGGCGCGATTGTCCCAGATGGCGACGTCGCCCGGCTGCCAGCGCCAGCGCACCGTATTTTCCGGCTTGATGACATGCTCCTGGAAGATGGCGAACAGGCGCTGGCTGTCCGCCTGGCTGAGGCCCGTGAACTGCTTGAAGAAATGTCCGAGCAGCAGGGAGCGCTCGCCGGTTTCGGGATGGACGCGAACCAGCGGATGCTCGGTTTCGTAGACGGTCGAGGCAAAGACTTCGCGGTGGCGCCGGATCGCCTCGTCATTGGCGTCGGTGTGGATGGTCGCATAGTCGTAAAGGTTGGTATGCACCGCCCAGAGCGTGTCCGCGAGCTGGCGCAACTGCTCGGGCAGTTCCTCATAGGCCGTCACCGTATTCGCCCAGAGCGTGTCGCCGCCCGCTTGCGGAATGACCAGCGCGCGCAGGATCGAGGCTTCGGGATAGGCGGGCACGAAGGTCACGTCCGTATGCCAGCTCGATGCCGCGCGGCCTTCCTTCGAATCCAGCTCCAGCAGATATTTGGAACCGGGAACCACAGGAACAGTAGGATGGGCGATAGGCTTGCCGAAGCGTTCGGCAAAGGCTTCCTGCGCGGCATCGTCCAGCTGGTGCTGGTCGCGGAAGAAGATCACCTTGTGTCGCAGCAGCGCGTCGCGGATCGCCGCCAACGTGGCGTCGTCCAGGTCTCCGCCAAGGGCGATGCCCCGGATTTCAGCGCCGATCCGGCCGGCCACGGGTACGATGTCGAGTGGACCGTCGGCGTCGGCAGCGTTGATGAAGCTCTGGGTGAGAATGGTCATGACAGTCTCCTTTCAGGGGTGGGTAGGGTCAGGCGGGGATCACGTCCGCCCGGTCGAGGGCGCGGCGGATTTCGGCATGGGCGGCTTCGTCGAGGGGGAAGCGCCAGATGATGGCGGTGGCCAGGATGTGGGCCAGGGCGGGGCCGATCGCGAATAGATATTTGAGCGATTCCAGGGCTTCGGGGGCGTTGCCGGGACCAGCCCTGAAGCCTGCCCAGGCGATCAGCGGCAGGGCGACGCCGATGCCGATCGCCGGTCCCAGCTTGGCCGACAGCGCAAAGACCGAGAAGAAGAGGCCGGTGCGATCATGGCCGGTGCGCAGGCGGTGGGCGTCGGCGACGTCCGCCACCATGGCGCGCAGCATCAGGTTGCCCGATCCCTGGGTCAGCCCCTGGG
Organism: Sphingobium sp. V4; assembly: GCF_029590555.1. NCBI lineage: Bacteria > Pseudomonadati > Pseudomonadota > Alphaproteobacteria > Sphingomonadales > Sphingobiaceae > Sphingobium > Sphingobium sp. V4. Next base: position 77,514 of record NZ_CP081002.1, read on the forward strand.
CGATGGTGAGGGCGACAAGCAGCGGCAGGGCGCCGGGGACGACGAGGAGCAGCGCGAGGTTGATCGCCGCCTGCGCCAGTTCGCCGGCTATCGCGGCCTCGCGCTTGCCGATCCGGGTACCGATCCGTTGCCAGATCGGCGCGGCGGCGACGCCGAAGATGAATTGCAGCAGATAGAGGCCGCTCGCCCAGGCCGGCAGGCCCATATACCAGACCGCGAAGAAGACGATCAGCCCGGCGCGGATCGACTGGCCCGTCGTCACGACCGCGTCGGCTGCAAGCACGCGCAGCAACAGCTTGTCGGAAAAGATCACCCCGATGGCGCGGCCGAAACCCTGGCGAACCGGTGGCGCGGCTGGCACGGTTGGTTCCGGCACCGACAGCAGGCTCAGCAGCAGGGCCGGGACGAGCGTGACCAGGATGAAGCCGCCGACCAGCTTCAATTTGAGCAGGCCATTGGCCGGCTCGAACTGTTCGAGGATGGTCGGCAGCACCAGCACCGCCAGCAGCCCTATCGAACGCAGCAGCGCCTGGTAGCTCACGACCCGGGTGCGACCGTGATAGCGGCGCGACAATTCCCCGGCCCATGCGGAAGAGGGGATCTCCAGCATCGACCAGCCCAGATAGAAAACGAACAGCACGGCGGCGAGATAGGCGGGCGTCACCAGCGCGGCCGGCGGGAAGAAGAGCAGCGCGGAGGACAGGCCGAACAGCAAGCCCCCTGCCGCGATCCAGGGACGGCGGCGGCCGAAGCGACTGCGGGTGCGGTCGCTCAGAACGCCGACGAGCGGGTCAGCGGCGACGTCCCAGAAACGGCCCAGGAAGAAGATGAGGCCGATGGTCGCCAGCGACAGACCGAATTCGGTCGCATAGAGTTGCGGCACGAACAGCGCGAGCGGAAGGCCCGCGCCTGCGATCGGTACCGCGATCGATGCGAAGCCGGCCAGCCGTAGCGGCGTGAGGCGACGCGCCTCCGCGTCGGGCGGACTGGACAGGCGGCCGGGCGGATACAGGTCCGTGTAAGGGAGCGTGGCCATGATACGTCTCCTTTCGGCTGGGGCTAGAATCGGGTACGGAGCGTGGCGCCGACGGTGCGGGGGTCGCCGAGTGTGGCTGTCACGAGGCCGGTGTTGGCGACCGAGAGCGTGTCCACATAATTTTTGTCGAACAGGTTTTTGGCCCAGATCGACAGGTCCAGGGCGCCGTCCTCCAGCCGCACGCCGATGCGGGCGTTGGCGACGCCATAGCTGGGTACCAGCGAATAGCGGCTGTCCGATACGGCCGTGTAGTAGGAGGAGCGCCAGCTATAGTCCGCGCGGCCATAGAGATCGGCGTCGCCCAGCACGGTCGTGCCCAGCGGCACCGAAAAATCGCCGCCTGCGCTCCACGACCAGCTCGGAACGCCGGAGAGCGGCCTTCCGCTCAGGTCCGTGATCGCCGAACCTCCGGTGGTCGGATTGAGCGATTCCACCGGCGTGGGGCCATTTTTGAACGACACATAATAGGCGTCGGTATAGGCGAGCGAGGCATTGAGGTTCAGACGCTTCGACAGCGCCAGCACGCTATCAAGTTCGAAGCCGCGCGCCCGCGCCTGGGGGATGTTGGTAATATAGTTGCGGGTGCTGTTGGTGCCGACGATCTGCTCGACGATGGCCGTCTGATAGTCGAAAATGTCCGTCCAGAAGGCCGCGGCATTGACGGTCAGCTTGCCGTCCCACCACTGGCTCTTTAGACCGGCTTCATAATTGTCGACCTTTTCCGGGCCGACATCGGCGCTGACGCCAGCCGGGATATTGGTCAGGTTGAGACCGCCGGATTTGTTGCCCCTGGCATAGGTCGCATAGACCAATATGTCCGGCGTAACCTTGTAGGACAGGGTGGCGAGGCCCGACAGGCTGTCGTCCGTGAAGCCGGTCGAGTAGCTGGCGACGGGGTTCAGGCTGTTACGCAGAGTGATGGCGGCAGCACGCTGCGCTGCGGTCAGCGCGGACAGATCATTCCCTTCCGCCCACCATTGGTCGAAGCTGCCCTGCTTCTTTTCGTGCGTGTACCGCAATCCCAGCGTCAGCGACAGGCTGTCAGGGATGAGGTCGTAGCTTGCCTGGCCGAACAGGGCGTAGCTTTTCGTTTCCGGGTCGGACGTGGATCGCGCGACAAAACCGTTGACCGCCGCCTGCCGCACTGTCGGGTCGGCGTTGGGGAAGAGCCAGAGCGGCGCGTCGACGCCATAGCCGGAGGCGCCCGATCCGTTGATGATCTGCCAGAAATAATAGGCGCCGACCATATAGCTCAGGCGGCCTTCACCATTGGAACCGAGGCGGAATTCCTGGCTGAACTGGCGCTGGCGATTTTCCTGATGGCTAAGCGTGTTGACCGAGAGCGAGGTAGAGTCGCCGTCGTTGCGCGGATACCAGTTCCACTTGCGATAGGCGGTGATGGAACTGAGCGTGACCGGCCCGAGATCCCAGTCGGCCTTCCCCGATACCCCCCATTGGTTCATGAATGCCTGGAACCGGGCGTCGACGTCGACCTTCCGCGCGAAGGGATCGACCGGCAGAGGCGTGTATCCCGCCCGGGCTGTGCGCTGGAGGAAATTGTTGGCGATGGCCGTGCCATCGTCATAGCTGGTGAAGACCGCGTAGGGTGATCGGGTGCAGCAGTTCAGTGTCTGCTTGCCATAATCGGCGATGAGGCGGAGAGAGAAGCTGTCCGATGGCTTCAGCAGCAACTGCCCGCGCGCCGTGAAATTGTCATAGTCATGGACTTTCCGGCCATCATGGACGTTACGGATGAAGCCGTCACGATGGGTGTCGGCCAGGCTGATGCGCAGCGCCGCCCAGTCGGTCAGCGGACCGGTCACGGAGCCGCGCACCTGGTGGAAGCCAAACTCGCCGAGTGTCGCTTCGGCCTGTCCGCCGAAGCTGAATTCCGGTTGTCGGGTGGTGATGTTGATCGCGCCTGCGGTCGTGTTCTTCCCGAACAAAGTGCCCTGCGGCCCGCGCAGCACTTCGATGCGGTCCAGATCGACCAGGTCGAACTGGCTGGCGCCGACGCGGCCATAGTAGACGTCGTCGATATAGACGCCGACCCCATTTTCCAGCCCGTCGTTGGTCAGCGCCACGTTCGAGCCGAGCCCGCGGATATTGATGTTGGTGTTGCGCGGATTGAAGCTGAAGAGCTGGAGGCTGGGCGCGACCTGTTGCACCGCCGACAAAGTATAGTCGCCGCGCTGTTCGAGCAGGGCGCCGCCGACCACGGCAAGCGCGACGGGGACATCCTGTGCATTTTCGGCACGACGGCGTGCGGTGACGACGATCGGACTGCCGGCATCGCCCTCGTCGAGGGCGGCGTCGACCGGTTGGGGAAGCGGCTGTTCCTGAGCCTGCGCCATGCAGGCGGCGCCGGAAACCCCGAGCAGGAGGAGGAAGCGCACAGAAAGTCGGGCGGTGCGACGCGGGGAAAGGCTGGACAACATTATGGAGTGGACTCCCTGGATTTTTTTATCTTGGTGGCGTCGGCGCCGCGCAGCAGAGCATCGCGCACGACGGCATCGCCGTAGAGCGCAGCGGCCGAGTGGAGGACGGACACCGAATAGGTGGAACGCCGCACATCTGGCGCGGCGGCATGTTTTTTAGGCATGGACATGCCTTTCCCGCACCGGCGGTGCGGTATGACAGGGCGGGATCGTTGACGGTCATGGCCTTGCCGCGCCCTGGAGACGCGGTCAGGCCACCCCGAGACGCGCGGCGGTTGGCCTTATACTGTCATTGAAAATTGGCGCATCGTTTCGCACTCCATGGGTGTGGAGGGAACACGATCCTGGCGTGGTCGCCCTGGCATCGCGCGCTTTAGCTGTTGGTGACGCGGAGCAAGCTGCTTCCCGATCAAAAGCCGCGGGCCATGCCGATGATGTCATCCGATACGTGGCCATTCGCATCGCTGGGGCTATGTCTACATATCAGATAGACTTTGTTGCGCAAGGCAAGTTTTGCTTTCGATCCCCATATCCGCGCTTGCAGCGGAACGGTTCTGCGTGTCCGCTTCCATCAAGGCATGTCCCGTTGGATCAGGGCGCGCGCGTTCGTTTTCGTCCGCTCCTGCCAAATGGGCCCTAGCCCTGCCGAAGGCGACGGATGGCCTCTATTGGCCAAGGCTCATTTCGATCGGCGAACGGGGTTGATCGCGAACGCGCCCAGCAGGGCGAAAACCGCGCCTGTGAAATAGATGGCGGCATAATCCTTTCCGCCGGCGCTGCCGATCATCAGGATGACCGGCGCGATGGCCGGGGCGAGCGACTGGGGCAGGCTGTTGGCGATCTGGAAGACGCCCATATCCTTGGCCCGGTCCTGATCGCTCGGCAGGATGGCGGCCAGCAGCGCCAGATCGACAGCGAAATACAGGCCCTTGCCGATCCCTGCCATCGCCACGCCGACCAGGAACTGGTCGACCGAGGGCGCGAGCGCGATTGTCAGGAATCCCGCGCCTTCCAGCACGGCCGCCAGGAATACCAGCGGCTTGCGGCGGCCGGTCCAGTCGGTAATGAAGCCGCCGATCATCGATATGCCGATTGTGGCGGTCGCGATGATTCCCATCGATTTGACCATCACCTGCGTCGCATCCGATTTCGGCAGCGACAATTGGTCGGTCAGGAAGAAGAGCTGGTAGGTCAGCAGGAAGGACCAGGCCATCATGATGAGGAAGCGGCTGCCGAAGGCCCAGCTGAAATCCCAGTCGCGGAAAGGCGCTGCAATGTGCCGCAGCATGGCGCCGACGCCGACGGGCCGATCTTCATCGGGCGAGGCCGGGCGGTCGGGCAGGATCAGACACAGGGTGACGATGCCAACGACCGTGATGGCGAAGGGCGCCAGGAACATCAACAGGTCGGACGATTGCGTGAACTGCGTGATCCAGCTGCCAGCGAAGGTGCCGGCGGTCGATGTCATGCCCAGCATCCCGGCGACGCGCCCCTGCATCCGCACCGGAATGACATCGGGCAGGATCGGCAGGCAGGCGGCCTGCATCGCATTGAAACCGGCTTGGCAGACCACCCAGCCAAGGCCCAGCAGCAGCAGGTTGGGTGCGGACCCCAGGACGACCAATCCGGCGCCGCTGACCAGCAGTCCGCCCAGCAACCAGGGTCGCCGCCGCCCGAAACGGCTGCGCGTCCGATCCGACAACGCGCCGCAGATCGGCGTCACGACCAGCGCGACGAACCCGCCGATCGCCAGGATGATGCCCAGCCAGCGCCCTTTTTCCGCTTCGGTCGCGATCGCGCCGACGCGCAGCGCCATGGTAATCACCACCGGCGTCAGCAGCGCGACCCAAATGCCGAATTGCGCCAGCACATAGACGGCGATGAAGGCGAGCGAGACCGGCTTGCGGGTCGCCTCATCGGCAGGGGACCAGGCTTTCATGTCTTGGCGCTCTCCGGTCCGGGTATCAGGGGTGGTAGGACTTGCCGGCCGCGTCGGCCTTCGCCTTGGCGGGGCTGTCTGCGAAAAGATCATTCATCTTCGTCGGCAGGTTGGGCTCGACATACCATTGCGCCGGGAAGTCGGCGGCATGGGGACCCTTGATGCTGCGATGGACCAGGCCCGAACTGGTCTTGCGCGTATAGGGGACGACATGCTCGCCCTTGCTGTTGGCCATCTGGTCGAAAAGTGCCTTGCGGAGGGTGATCTTCGTGTCCAGCCATCTGGGATCGTCGATCAGATTGTGCATCTCGTCGGGATCGCTCTTGAGGTCGTACAGTTCCTCCAGATCCCAGACGCCATGATATTGGATATATTTCACCCGGTCGCGCTCGATCGCGAAGGTCGTCGGCGTTTGGGGGAAGCTCCATTCCCAATAATATTCGTAGACGAAATCGCCCGGGTTCCAGGTCTTTTCGTCCATCTTGCCCTGCGCGACGGGCAGGAAGCTCTTGCCCTCCATCCGGCCAGGTTCAGGGATATGGGCGACGTCGAGGAAGGTGGGCGCCAGATCCAGATTGCGCACGACCGCCGGATTGGTCACGCCTTTCGGCAGCATCCCCGGCGCCCACACGATCATCGGCACGCGGACCGAGGGTTCATAGGCGTTGCGCTTGTCGATCAGCCCATGGTCGCCGATCAGGAAGCCGTTGTCGGAATAGAAGACGACCATCGTATTCCTGTCGAGATGGTTCGCCTTCAGATACGCCATGATGCGACCCAGGCTCTCGTCGACGGGGGACAGGGTGCGATAATAATCGCGCACCTGCTCCTTCATCGGATTGTCGGTATGATAGGGGAAGTCGGCCCCGTGCCAGCTGTTGCGCTGGTTCTGCACCCAGAGCGGCTTGCCGGCGTTATTTTCCGGCGTGTTCGCCATGCTCGCCGGCAGCTTGATATCCAGATCGCGATATTGCTTCTTGTAGCGATCGGGCGGCAGCGGATCGCTATGGACCGCCTTGTGGCTCAGATAGAGGAAGAAGGGTTTGGACTTGTCGCGCCCCTTTTCCAGCCAGTTCATTGCATAGTCGGTAAGCTCGTCGGTGATGTAGGCGGTCCGTTTCACCTGCCGGCCATCGACATTCAGCATCTGCCGCTCGCCCGCCGCGATCTTTTCGGGCGACAACTGTTCGGTCGGGAAATAGGTGCCCTGGCCCTTGAAGCTCACCCATTTGTCGAAACCGGCGCGGGGGGCGTCGGTGTCGAAGCCCATGTGCCATTTGCCGAAGAAGCCGGTCTGATATCCCGCCTGCTGCAGGTAGGCGGGGAAGAAGACCAGCCCCTCTTCCGAGCTGTTGTTATTGTCGACCACGCCATGATTGCGCGTGCTCTGGCCGGTCAGGATGGTGGCGCGGCTGGGCGAGCAGAGCGAGGACGTGACCACCGCATTGGGGAAATAGACGCCATTCTTCGCCAGCGCATCGATATTGGGTGTCTTCAGCCCCTGCGTCAGGAACCCCATCGCGTCGTAACGCAGATCATCGACCAGCACGAAGATCATGTTGGGGCGCTGCGGCTCGGCCGGCGCGGTGGGCCTCGCCAGCGCGGTCGTGCCGAACAGGGCGCAGACGGTCAGCGTGGCGCTTAGGATGCGGCGGGCATTCTTCATGGGCGGGATTCCTTTCCGTCTCGGGCCGAGGATGGCGCTCAATGGTGCGACCGGACAGGCAGCATGATGCCCACGCCGCGGGGATAGGCGGGATCGGGACCGTCATCGGGCAGGTCGGGACTCTGCCGTTCGACATCCGCCATGCTGCGGGGCAGGGCGAAGGGCAGGCGACCGCGGGCAACAGCCCGCCCCGATATCACATCCAGCACCGCCGCGTCGCTGGCGCCGAAAGTCACGAGCATCGCCTTGGTCATCGGTTCAATCGCGGTGAGGATCGCGGGGCGGTCCATTTCGACGGCGACGATCGTGGGGACATGGGCGGCGGCGCGGGCGATTGCCTTCACGTCTGCATCTTCGGGGCGGAAGTCCAGGCGGCCCTCATGCTGGCGCGATCCGAAGAAATGATGGGGATGCAGCGTTTCGAATGGTGTCGCGGTGCGAATGAGGGCGAACTCCGCTGCCGCAGGATCGTCGACCACGGTGAAACCTGCCGCCCGCGCCGCCGCCGCCGCCACGCCGTGCAGCCAGACGCGCTTGCCGGCGGCGACCGGCAGCAATGCGTTCTCATTGCGCAGCAGCACCTGGCTCGCGCGTTGCACCGCGTCCGCCTTCGCCTGATGGAGGGCATTGCCCACGATATTCGTAGCGGCATCGGCATCGACATAGGGGTTATCGAACAGCCCGAGCGCGAATTTGAGTCGCAACACTTGCCGCACAGCCTCATCCAGGCGAACTGGTCTGATCCGGCCTGCGCGTGCTGCCGCCACCAGGGGCGCAGGATCATCGGCGCCGCCAAACTGGTCGATTCCCGCCTCAAGTCCCTTTACGAAGCGGGTGGTCACGTCTGCTTCTTCCATGCCCCATGGCGTGCCGATGGAGGCTGGCGTCTGCGGATGGGCGGCATCGGGGGCTATGCAGGCCTGCGGACAGTCGCGGGTGATCGACCAGTCGGACAGGATCAGGCCGCGATAGGCTTTTTCGCCACGCAACAGACCCGTCAGTATCTGCTTGTTGAAACCTGCGGCGACCGGCTCGATGGCCTTGCCGGCGATCGTCGGCCCCTGCACGATGACATATGTAGGCATCACCCCGGCGCTATGCGCGGCGAGGGCATCATCGAACGCGCGGACATGCTGGTCGAAGGCGGCCTGGGTCAGCGGTGCATGGCGGCCATAATGATTATGCCCGTCAAAGCCCTTCGGCTGCGCGCCATAGCCCACCCAATGCTTGACCACGGTGGCGACGCCGTCCTTCGTCACTCCGTGCCGACCCTGCTGAAATCCTTCGACATAGGCGCCTGCCAGCCGCGAGACGGTCACCGGGTCGGATCCGAAGGTGGCGGCAAAGCGCGGCCACCGTGGTTCGGTAGCCAGGTCCGCCTGGGGCGAGAGCGCCATATGGATGCCGACGGCGCGATATTCGATCCGCGCAATATCGCCGAAACGCCTGACCGTTTCCGCGTCCCCCAGAGCGGCGAAGCCCAAAGTGTCGGGCCAGAGCGAAAAGCCGCCGCCAGTCGTGCTGGCGCCCAGGGTCGCCTGGAAATGATGGCGCGGGTCGGTGCTGATCGTGGCGGGTATGCCGAGGCGGCTGGCTTCGGCAAGCCGCTGGATGGCGTTGTTCTGCGTCGCGAGTTCGGCCGGCGACACGACGAGGCGTGTGATGAAGCTGCTGATGTGCCGTTGGTCGATCAAAGTCTTGGCAGCGACGGCATCATAGGTCCGGCCGGAAAAGCCGATGGTCGATCCCGGCGTGGGCAGGCTCGCGTGGAGCAGCATTCCTGCCTTTTCCTCCAACGTCATCTGCGCCAGCAGATCCTCCACCCGCCTGTCGATCGGCTGGCGATAATCCTCGTAGACGTCACGCTTGCCATCATGGTTGAGGTCGCGCCATGGGTCGGTTGGTGCTCCCGCGCCGCCGAGTACAAGGGCAAAAAGCGACGCAGCCGCGATCCTTCCGCGCATCACCATGTCAATTGCTCCTTCCCGCAAAAGGCATCGACCGGGCTGACGCCGGCAAATGGCGCATCGCCAAGCAACCGCTCGGCCAGCGCCGTCTGGACGTCGGGCAGCGAGGCATAGGCGTTGATATAGGTCGCGACGTGCGGGGCGTCATACAGATAATAGGGCTGGCCGAAAGACAGTAGCAGGGTCGGGATTTCGCGGTTGAACTGGATCATCGCGTTGCGGGGGCTGCCGTGCAGCTTGGCGAAGTCCAGGAAAATGTGCCCAAGGGCCGGGGTCGTTTCCTGTCCGATCAGATAGAGGACAAGGTCCGTATCATCCGGCGTCGGCATGGCCGCGGGGTCGAAGGCGCGCACGGCGAAACCGCGTGCTTCCAGTGCCCCGCGTAGCGGGTCGAAGCTGCGTTCGGGCGCGCCGGAAAAGAAGCTCGATCCTTCGTCGGCGATCACCGCGATACGCTTGTGCTTGGTTGGATCGAGGGGCAGCAATTGCTGCCTGTCCTTGACCAGCGTGATGCTACGTCCCGCCGCATCGGCGGCGATCGCGAGATGATCGGGCCGGCGCAATATTTCGCGCACCCGTTCGACGGGGGCAAGCCGCTCGTCGTTCGTCATGCGGTGAAGGCCCAGTTTCGCCTTGAGCGTCAGGGTGCGGGTGACGGCTTCGTGCAGGCGCCGTTCGGACAGCCGGCCTTCGCGCAGCCCGCGCAGCATCAGCGCCATGTCCTCACCCGGATCGCGGCTGAACAGGAAGACGTCGCAACCATTCTCGATCACCGCAGGCACGGCTTCGGCCCTGTCCATCCAGCTGGTGAGGCCACCCATGACCGTGGCATCCGACACGATCAGGCCCTGAAACCCCAACTGCCCGCGCAACAATTCCTCGTTCAACAGGCGGGAGACCGATGCGGGCTGGAAGGCCGTGCGTCCCGCATCGGGCCAGCGTGACCGGACATAGGCGGGCAGGGCGATATGCGCCGACATCACGGTCATCACGCCATCGTCGATCAACGTGCCGAAGATGCGGCCGAAACTTTCCTCCCATTCCGCCATCGACAGGTCGTTGACGGTCGTGGTCATGTGCTGGTCGCGATCGTCGATGCCGTCGCCCGGCCAGTGCTTCGCGCAGGCGGCGATGCCGTCGGCCTGCAGCGCGTGAACATAGGCGCGGGCATGGTCGATGATGCGCTGAGGGTCCGATCCATAGGACCGCGTGCCCACGATCGCGCTGCGAAAGGCGTGGTTGATGTCCACAACCGGGGTGAAGGACCAGTTATAGCCCAACGCCCGGCTTTCGTGGGCGACGATGCGGGCAAGGTCGGCACTCAGCGCAAGGTCGTCGCAGGCCGCGATGCCCATCTGGTTGGGGATGGCCGTCGTGAAGGGAGAGCTGATCGTCCCGCCCTCGATATCGCCGGACAGGATCAGCGGCACGCCGGTTCCGTCCAGTGCCCGATCCAGCGCATGGCGGGTCGCCGCCCAGGCGGCGTCCAGATCATGGGCTGGGAAGCGATGGATGCCGCCAGGGGCATGGGTGGACAGATCGTCCACCTCTGCCAGCGTGTCATGGCGCGCGGACAGCACGAACAATTGCGCGATCTGTGCTTCGACCGAGAGGGCGTCACGGGTGTTTTCCACCCAGCGCTGATCCTCCGGGGAGAGGGCGAGAGGGCCAGCGCTGGGCGAACGGGGGGGAGACAGGTCGGGGATGGCGATACTCATCGGGCAGAGGCGAATGCGCGTGCGGCGGCCGCAACCGCCGCACGCTGTCCAATCAGAATTTCACGCCCAGGGTGGCGCCGAAATAACGATCCGCATCCTTGTTGAAGGTGCCGACCAGATCATAGTTGCCGCCCAGGAACGAGGTGTGGCCGATGCTGGTCAGGTAGTTTTCGTCGAACAGATTTTTGACGAACAGGGTCAGGCTGTAGCGGCCGTCAATCTGTTTCACGCCGATGCTGGCGTCCACCAGCGTATAGGCGGGCTGTTCCAGCAGCGGGTCCTGCTCGACCGAGAAGTTCATAGCGCTCTGGAAATTGACGCCCACCTGCGCGAAGCCGGCATAGTCGGTGCCTGGAATGTTCGCTTCGTAACGCGGCGCGATGCTGATGCGCCATTTCGGGCTGACGGGCAGGGTTGCGCCGCGCAGATTTTGCGTCGGTGTGACTCCGGCAGCGGCGCGGTAGCAGATGTTTGACGGCGATCCGGACATGATCGGTGCGGTGGCCGCGATCTGCTGCGGGCAGTTCAGGCCATCGATGTCGATGCGCGCGTCCGAATAGGTCACGGCGCCGGTCAGGCTGAAATGATCGTCGGGACGCACCGTCGCCTCGACCTCGAACCCCTTGGTGCGCGACTTGCCGGCATTGGTGGATACGAACTGGACCACGCCCGATGCGATGTCGGACCGGTTCGCCTGGACCTGAAGATTGGTATAGTCCGCCAGGAACAGCGCGGTGCTGACGCTCAGTACGCCGTCGGCGGTACGGCCCTTGAAGCCCAATTCATATGCGTTGACATGTTCCGGTTCCAGCACGGTCTGGTTGGCCAGATTCGTGGAAATTTCCATGTCATAGCCCAGCCCCTTATAGCCGCGGGTATAGCTGCCATAGACCTGTGCATTGCGACTGAATTCATATTGCAGGCCTGCCTTGCCGGTGACGGCGGTGTCGTCGGCGGAGACCGAACCGCTGGTCGATGCGTTGCCAGGAAACACCACGTCGCCCGCAACGATCGGTGCTGTGCGGGTGCCGCTGTTGGTGCCTTTCTCATATTGCACGCGAAGGCCGCCGATCGCCTTGAGGCCACCGATGATGCGATAGTCGAACTGGCCGAAGGCGGCGATGCTGTCCTGCTTCAGGCGAACATTGCTCGCGGCGGATTGCCAGACGATGTTGGCGGTGGCGCAGGGCTGGCCGAAGGTGCCGGCGGTGCAGCGGGCGCGGCGGCGATCGAAGGGACGCTCTATGTCCGAATGCATGTAGAAGACACCGGCGACATAGTTGAGGTCGCTGTTGCCGTTGTTGGCGATGCGCAGTTCCTGGCTGAAGGCGGACAGGTCCACGACACCATGGTTCTGGCTGAAATAGGAATAGGTCGCGCCGGCCCCGACGAACAGCGGCACGTTGCTGTTGATGCGTTCGATCGGCTGGTTCACGTCCAGATAATATTTCTGGTATGCGGTGATCGACGTGATGGTTGACTCGCCCAGATCCCAGTCGGCCTGGAGCGAATAGGTCTGCTGGTCGCTGTTGGAATAGGTGACGGTCTCGTCATTCAGCGTGCGGTTCTCGCGCGTTGCATTGATCGGGCCGACCAGAGATTGGAGATTGGGATTGGTGATCGCAATCCAGGTCGAGGCGCAGCAGTCCGCTTCGGTCTTGCGATATTCGGCCGCGAACAACAGATTCAGGTTGTCGGTCGCGTCCCATTCCAGCTTGCCGCGCACGCCCCAGCTCTTCGAACCATTGTCCCAGCCGCCGGTGGCGATGTTGCGGGCGATGCCGCGCACGTCATTGTAGAAGCCGGTCACGCGAGCACGCATCGTGTCGCTGATCGGGCCCGACACGGTGCCGCGGACGCGATATTCACCATGTTCGGCGATGGTCGCTTCGGCGCGGCCTTCGAAATCGCGCGAGGGACGCGCGGTGGTGACGTTGACCACGCCGGCGGTCGCGTTCTTGCCGAACAGCGTGCCCTGCGGGCCACGCAGCACTTCGACGCGCTCGATGTCGGCGAGGTCGGTGAAGCCCTGGGTCTGGCGCACGGCGACCACGCCGTCGACGACGGTCGAAACGGACGATTCGACGCCCTGGCCGAACAGGGCGGTGCCGATGCCGCGAATGCGGAAGCTGCTGTTGGTAGGCGTGGCGCCCTGTTGGAAGGTGAGCGACGGCACCGCCTGCACTAGGGAACTGCTGTCATTGATCTGGCGATTGGCCAGCGTATCGGCGCCTACGGCGGTGACGGCCAGCGGTACATCCTGGAGGCGCTCGGCGCGCTTTTGCGCGGTCACCACGATGTCGGTGCCGTCCAGCGCCGCGGTATCGGCGCCCTGGTCCTGCGCGAATACGGCCATGGGCGACATGACAGCGCCAAGCACGATCGCAGATGCGCTGGCATGGCACAGGATATTTCTGGAAAAACGCATTTTTGCCTCCCCTATCTCGCCCGGACGATTGTGCACCGGCGCGCTGTTGTTCAAATCCCGGCGGCCACCGAAGCCGGCGACGCCCTCACGCTATTCGCTTGCGCAATTGTAGCGCTAAATGTTCGACGGATGAGTTGGAGTCAAGTCAGAATTTTAGCGCTATAACTACAGGCGGCAAGTTGGATGAAACCACGGGTTTGGCGGCATTTGCCATTGCGCATATTTTAGCGATAAATGACAGGTGCGGGCGCGGGGGCGTTCACCGAGCAGGCCGACATCCGTCGCCCAACGGAAAACAGGGAGTTCACCATGGCCCGTCCGGGTCGCCGTTCCAGCCAGGCCGTCACGATCCAGACCGTTGCCGATCGCGCCGGCGTTTCGACCATGACCGTGTCCAATGTGCTCAACAACAGCCACAAGGTGCGGGAAAAGACGCGTGAACTGGTGATGGCTGCCGTGCGCGAACTGAACTACATACCCAATCTGGCAGCCCGTTCGCTGGCCAGCGCGGCGACGATCCGGATCGGCCTGTTGCACCGCAATATCGAGAATGCCTTTCTCAGTTCCATTCTGGTTGGTGCGCTTGACGCTACCAGCCAGTTGGGCGCGCAATTGCTGCTGCGGCGGCTCGACAGCGCGGCGCCGGTCGAGATTGCGCGACAGATGAAAGCCCTGGTGGACAGTGGCGCCAATGCCATCCTGATCGTGCCGCCCTATTGCGAAGTGGCCAGCATGTTCGGGCTGACGCGCGATGTTCCGGTGCCCGTCATCGCCATGTCGCCGGGCGACGAATTGCCGGGCGAATATTGCGTCCGGATCGACGATCGTGAAGCGGCGCGCGAAATGACCGCCTATCTGATCGGCCTGGGCCATCGCGACATCGGCTTTATTCGCGGTGGTCCGGGGCATCTGATCCATCGCACCCGATGCGACGGCTATATGGCGGCGCTGAGGGATGCCGGCCTTGATGTTCGTCCGGACCTGATCGTCGAAGGCGACATGAGTTTCGAATCCGGCCTGGCCGCGGGCGAGCAATTGTTGAAACTCGCGCATCGTCCCACCGCGATTTTCGCCAGCAATGATGACATGGCTGCGGCGATCGTGTCGCTGGCGCACCGACGGGGTCTGGACGTGCCGCGCGACATTTCTGTGGTTGGCTTCGATGATACCCCCATAGCAGTCAAGATCTGGCCGCCTTTGACCAGTGTGCGGCATCCCGGTGCGCGGATTTCGGCGGAAGCGGCGACGCAGGCGGTGGCGCTGGCGAGGAGTGCGGAAACGCTCCCTGCGCCCTCGACAACATATCTGCGCCATGAACTGGTGATCAGGGAATCCACGGCATCACCTTCGCTGGATGGTTAGCCCCGGACCAGTCGCATATACATCCTGATCCGGTCCGACGATCGTGGTTCGTCTCGAACATTGATCGGTTGCCAACGGTATGGAGGCGGAGCACGGCCGCCTGTCGTCAATCGCGAACCGAATGCAATTTGTGCAACGCAAAAATTTCGCTTGCGACTCGAATGAAAGGGTGACAGCTTGCATGTCGTCGAAGCAGGGGCGCTTCGATCTATAGACTGATGCTCGCCGATGACGGCAGGCTCAGTTCCGTTCCTTCACAGGATCGATCAGGCAATGATGCCGCCCGGACAGGTCTTGCGACCTTGGTCCTGGCGGCTTTTTTATTTGGTTTTCCGCCAGCGGCCTGCGGCTGCCGGGCGGCTCTCAAGAACATCTTTCGCGCGCCGGATCGGTTTCCGGCGACGGACGGCCGCGCCCGTGCGCGGCTGATGACGAGCAACAGGGAAGGACATTGGGGAATGGCAGAGGGGGACAATCGGGATAGCGTCAGCCGGCGCGGTCTGCTCAAGACCAGCGGCACGGCGGCGATATTCGCTGCGGTGCAGCAGGCATTTCCATCCGGCGTGTTTGCGGCCGGGTCGGGTCCGGAAGTATCGGGCGCCAAGCTCGGCTTCATCGCGCTCACGGATGCGGCGCCGCTGATCATCGCCAAGGAACTGGGCCTCTTCGCCAAATATGGGATGCCCGACGTGCAGGTGATGAAGCAGGCCAGCTGGGGGGCGACCCGCGACAATCTGGTCTTGGGCAGCGGCGGCGGTGGCATCGATGGCGCGCATATTCTGACGCCGATGCCCTATCTGCTGACGCTGGGCGCGATCGGCAAGGCGACGCCGATGAGCATCCTCGCCCGCCTCAACGTCAACGGTCAGGCCATTTCCGTTTCCAAGGAATATCTCGGGGCGAAGGCCGACCTCAACGCGGCTAAGATGAAAGGAGTTATCGCCCAGCGCAAAGGCGCGGGCAAGAAGATCAGCATGGCCATGACCTTCCCCGGCGGTACGCACGACCTGTGGCTACGCTACTGGCTGGCCGCTGGCGGCATCGACCCGGACAAGGATGTGGAGCTGATCACGGTTCCGCCGCCACAGATGGTTGCGAACATGAAGGCCGACACGATGGACGCCTTCTGCGTGGGTGAGCCGTGGAACGATCAGCTTGTTGCGCAGCAACTGGGCTACACCGCCGTATCGACCGGCCAGATGTGGATGAACCATCCCGAAAAAAGCTTCGCCATGCGTTCCGACTGGGTCGCGAAGCATCCACGGGCGGCGCAGGCGATCACGGCCGCCATCATCGAGGCGCAGCGCTGGGCCGACAGTCCGGCCAACACCAGCCAGCTCGCCAGCACGATCGCCGGTCGCGATTATCTCAAATGTCCAGTCACCGACATCGCCGATCGTCTTCAGGGCAATTTCACCATGGGCGACGGGCGCAAATTCCCGAACGCGGCCTTCAAGATGAAGTTCTTCGCCGGCTACGCCTCCTTCCCCTACAAGAGCCATGACCTCTGGTTCCTCACCGAGAACCAGCGCTGGGGCAAGCTGCCCATGTCGCTCGACACCAAGGGCACCATCGCCAAGGTCAACCGCTCCGACATCTGGCGAAAGGCCGCGGCGATGCTGGGGGGCAAGGGGCCGGCCAGCGATAGCCGGGGCGTCGAGAAATTCTTTGACGGCAAGAGCTTCGATCCCGCCAACCCCAAGGCTTACCTCGCCAGCCTGGCGATCAAGCGCGTCTGACAGGGAAGGAAAAGAGCATGGCCTTGCCATCGCCCAACAGCAAGAATGGACCGTCGGTTTCGGCCGGCGCTCCCGCCACCGAACTGGGGGTCATCCTGCCCTATCCCGAAGAGGCGATCGCCCGCCGGAGTTTCGAGCCGGTCGCGGCGCCGGTTCACCCGCTGGTCCGGACCGCCCGGTCCATGGTGGCCAATACGCTGCCGACATTGGTGATGGTCATGGGGCTGCTGCTGGTCTGGCAGCTGCTCTGCGGCTCGCCGGACGCGACCTTCCCCAGCCCCTACAAGGTCTGGCAGGAAAGCCATGAGGTGATCGTCAATCCCTTCAAGGGGGTCGATTTCGTCGCGATGAGCATCCAGGACGGCGGCGACGTCGGCATTGCCGGCCATGTGCTGACCAGCCTCAGCCGCGTGCTGATCGGCTACAGCATCGCCGCGGTGATCGGCGTGGCGCTTGGCATATTGATCGGGCAAAGCGTTTTCGCCTTCCGGGCGCTCGATCCGTTGTTCCAGGTATTGCGCACCGTACCGCCGCTGGCCTGGTTGCCGATCAGCCTGGCGATTTTCCAGCAGGCCCAGCCCTCGGCGATCTTCCTGATCTTCATCACCGCGATCTGGCCGGTCATCCTCAACACCGCCGCCGGCGTCCAGACGATCCCGGCCGCCTATCGCAACGTGGCCAAGGTGCTGGCGCTCAATCCGGTCGAATATTTCGTCCGCATCATGCTGCCCGCCACCGTCCCGCACATGTTCACCGGCCTGCGCATCGGCGTCGGCATGAGCTGGCTCGCGATCGTCGCCGCCGAAATGGTGCAGGGAGGCACCGGCGTCGGCTTCTTCATCTGGGACAGCTACAACAGCTCGCTGCTGACCGACACCATCGTCGCGCTGGTCTGGATCGGCATGGTGGGCTTCGCACTGGACCGCATCGTCGCTTTCGCGGGCCGCATCATCGGCCGCGCCGGTTAAAGGGAAAGGACAGGCTCATGAAACAGCGCAGCTATCTCGCGCTTGAGGGCATCACCGTCGAATTTCCGACCAAGGCCGGGCGCTTTTGCGCGCTCGACGGGATCGATCTGGAAGTCGATAAGGGGCAGTTCGTGGCGCTGATCGGCCATTCGGGCTGCGGCAAGTCGACGCTGCTCAATGCCGTCGCCGGGCTGGTCAAGCCGACCAGGGGCGTGATCTTCCTCGACGGTCAGGTGGTGGACGCGCCGGGACCGGACCGGGCGGTGGTCTTTCAGGACCATTCGCTGCTGCCCTGGCTGACGGTGGAGGAAAATGTCCGTCTCGCCGTCGACAAGACGGCGGACGGCAAGAGCAAGGCCGAGCGCAGGGACTGGGTCATGCATAATCTGGAGCTGGTCCAGATGGCCCATGCCGCCGCCAAGCGCCCAGGTGAATTGTCGGGCGGCATGAAGCAGCGCGTGGGCATCGCCCGCGCCATCGCGATGAACCCGCGCGTATTGCTGATGGACGAACCGTTCGGCGCGCTGGATGCGCTCACCAGGGCGGCGCTGCAGGATGTCGTCATGGATTTGCAGGCCCGGCTCAACAATACCGTGCTGATGATCACGCACGACGTGGATGAAGCGGTGTTGCTGGCCGACCGCGTGGTGATGATGACCAACGGCCCGGCGGCACGGATCGGCGAGGATCGGGCCGTTTCGCTGCCCCGGCCGCGCAACCGGCTCGAAGCGATCGATACGGCCGAATATGCCGAGGCGCGATCGGCCGTCATCCACTTCCTGCACGAGCGCTACCGCAACCCGGCGACACTCGCCGCCTGACATCAAGACCTATGGGGGGATGCCCTGGAAGGCCCAGAAAGGGCCATCAGGAGCCAAGAAGGGGGATTTATGCGTAAGGTTTGTTTCTTGTTGTCGGCGTCGATATCCGCCTTGACCGCAGTCGCGACGCCAGCCCTGGCCGACGACATCGTGTTCAAGCCTATTGTCGAGGCGCGTTTGCGCTATGAGGGCGTCGATCAGGCCGGTCCGGCGCCGCTGACCAGCAGCCGCGATGCCCATGCTGTAACGATGCGGGTGCGAGCAGGCGGAGAGATTTCCAAAGGCCCGTTCGCCTTTCTGGCCGAGGCCGAAGGGACGCTGGCCATCGATGAGACTTATAATAGCGGCGTCAACGGCAAGACGCTCTATCCAATCGTACCGGATCCCGAGACTGTCGAGGTGAACCGTGTGCAACTCCAGTACCGCACCAAGCCGCTGGTGGTGACCCTCGGGCGCCAGCGGATCAACCTGGATGACCAGCGCTTCGTCGGCTCGGTCGCCTGGCGCCAGAATGAGCAGACCTTCGATGCCCTGCGCGTCGAATATATGGGCGTGAAGAATCTCAAGGTCGACGTCACCTATGCGATTTCGGCTCGAACCATCTGGGGTATCGACGGCGGCAAGTTCGGCGCAACCCACCGGCCGACGCATATCGACGGCGACAATCTCTTCGCCAATATTTCCTACAAGATGAAGCTGGGAACGCTGACCGGCTTTGCCTATCTGGTCGACCAGGATGAAGCCGTGCTGCCGCTCCGGCGGAATAGCAGCCAGACCTATGGCGTGCGTTTCGTGGGCGCGCAGCCCCTCTCGAAGACAGTGAAGCTCAGCTATCTCGCCAGCTATGCGCGCCAGAGCGACCATGCCGCTAACCCCGTCGATTATTCGGCCGACTTCGCGACGGCGGAACTGGCGCTGGATGTCGCCGCGTTCAAGTTGACGGCGGGCTATGAACTGCTGGGGTCGGATTCTGGCGCGACCGGCGTCGCCGGCGGCTTCGCCTTCCAGACACCTTTTGCCACGCTGCACAAGTTCAACGGCTGGGCGGACAAGTTTCTGACCACGCCCGGCACGGGCATTCAGGATTATTATGCGGGCGCTGCGTATACAGTGCCGAAGCTCGGGAAGGCGGGCCCGTTGGTGGCATCCTTCATCTTCCACCGCTTCAGCAGCGACCGGCTGTCGATCCATTATGGTGATGAATATAATGCGCAGGTGACGATGAAGCTGAACAAGCGTCTGAGCGCGCTTGTCAAATATGCCGATTATCAGCGTAAGGGCATCGCCAGCTTCACCGGCGATGCCGACACGAAGAAATTCTGGGCACAGATCGACTACGCTTTTTGAACATCGCGCTCGATGCAGATGCGCGGGATCGGGAAGACCGGTTCCGCGCATCGCTGTCGGACATGCCGGTCAGGAGCTTTGCCGATAGCGGGGGACGGCCGGTCGTCGGGCTGAAGTCCGGACGGCTTTTGGTTTGCGGAACCAGAATGTCCAGACCGCCAGAGACCCCAGGAGCGTCAGGGCAAGGCCGGACAGGGTCATGACGATCCTGAAGGGCAGGCCGCCGACCTTGGCCGTGTGCAGGGGGTAAAGCAGGTTATAGCCGCGCACGGTCATGGGCAGGTCCGCAGCATCGCGACTGGCGACGAGCGCGCCATTGTCCGCCGCGAACCAAAGCGTCGTCCGCCCGTTGGGAAGCCACTCCTCGGGCGATCGCATCCGCAGGGTTATCAGGCCATTATCCTTGCGCGGCAGGCTGATGCTGCGAACCTCCGCATCGGGAAAGCGCGCTCGGGCGGTGCGGATCATCTGCGCCCAGTCGAGCTGATCGTTCAGCTTGGCGGGGCGGGGCGGCGGCCCCTGGAGCGCCTTGTCGATCAGTGCCGGAGCGCCCGGCCCGAACATCAGCGCGGCCAGCGGCCGGAACACCAATATGGCGCCCGTCAGAAGCGAAAGCAGCAGCAAAGGTGCGATGACGACGCCCAGATCGCGGTGATGGCGTACGATCGCCGGCCGGCTCATCCGGGCGGGCCACAGGCGGAATGCGAACGTCTTGCGTGTTTTCCACCAGAGCAGGATTCCAGTCACGACGAAGAACAGGCCGCACACCGCCGCGATCCCGATGACCGTCTCGCCGCTATCACCCGAAAAGAGGTGATGATGCAGGTCGAACATCCAGATTTCGGGGCGTTCCCACTGGCTCTGCCATCGGGTCACGATGGTTCCATCCTGATCGGCATAGGCGCCCGCGCCTTCCTTGAAGGTCAGGCGCAGAAGACCGAAATTCTGCGAAGCGAAAGTAAGCGATTGCGGCTGCGCCACAGGATCGCCCATGACCTGCTGTGTTACCGCCGCCAGATGCGCGGTCTCCTGGACCTGCGCGTCGCCGGCATGGGGCAGCAGCACCCAGCTATCCTTGTGGACAAGCAGCGCGCCGGTAAGCCCGAGGATCGCCAGCACCAGGCCGATGATCCCCCCCGTCCAGCGATGCAGCGTGTCGATCAGCTTCATCAGAACCGATAGTCCCAGGACAAAGTGAAATTGCGCCCGCGACCGGCGAAATAATGGGCATTGTCGGTCGGCCGGACGGTCTGCGTGTAATAGTCGATGTAGAATTTGTCGAAGATGTTCTGGGCCGCCAGAGTGACCGCACCGAAGCTGGTCTGATAGCGCAGGCTGAGGTCGGTGACGTTATAGCCGCCGAAACTGAAGCCCCGATTATAGGCGGCGTTGGCCGGGCTAGTCCAAGGTCGGACCTCAAACTGGCGTGACAGGAAGAATTGCGTCTGGATGCGCGCCGACAACGGCCCGCGCACATAGCTGGCCGCGACATTCAGGCGGTCGGGCGAGATGTTCGCACCGTCGAGGTCGCGGTCCACCTTGTCGATGCCATCCGTGCTGTTGCCATCGGTGCGGCCGATCAGATGGGCATAGCCGGTCGACAGGGTCAGGCCGGGAAGCGGCATCCGGGCCGACAGGTTCACTTCAAGCCCCTGGATCTCGACCCGCTGCCGCTGGATTTCGAAAGGCGCGCCGATGGCGGTCTGCACCAGCAGTGATCCATTCTTGCTCGTCGACCAGAAATAGGCCGCACTCGCATCCAGCGGTCCACGCTTCAGCTCGAATCCGATCTCGCGATTGTTGGAGACGATGGGACTGATGTTCATATAGCTATCGATATCGACGCCCGCCCGGTTTACCGCCCGCGCGATCCGGCCCACATCGGGCACGGTATAGCCTTCGGCATAGCTGGCATAGGCACGGATTCCGGCCCACGGCTCCAATATGACGCCGCCGTTGAACAATGTGTCGTTGAAGGTCGGCGTCCCGCCGGACACCGCAAAGCCTCCATTGTAGCTCGCGAGCGTCCGATAATCGTCGATGGAGACGCGCACATCCTCATGGCGGACGCCGCCAGCCAGGCGCAGTTTCTTGTCGAGCAGGGCCAGGTTCAGCTGGGCGAAGGGCGCCAGGCTGCGATAGTCCGTCGGCGGCACCCAAGTGCGGCCGGTGGCGATCAGCCGCTGCTCGGTCAGGTCATAGAGGGCGTCGAAGCCGAGCGTTGCCGTCAGCGCCTCAAAGCCGGGAACAGCGCGTTCATAGCTGATCTTGCCGCCATATTTGCGGCTGCGATTCTGCGACTGGTCGAACAGCGTGCCGATCGGCGCGAGGCTCGCGTCCTGGAAGGTCGCGATCGGCGCGATTTCGCCGCCATAGGTGTCGCGCGAGCGGTTGAAGAAGATCTGCGCGATGAAATTGCCGCCCCACAAATTGCTGTCGGTCAGCGTCAGCGCCGCGCTCTCGGTGCGGTTCTTCGCCGGATCGCCGGGCGGAGTTCCGCGCACCGACGTGGTCGGGCGATCCACGCGGTAATCGCCGTCCAGCGCCACATAGTCGCCGTCGCCCTTCAACTCGAAACGGCTCATGGTGAGGTCGAGGCGGGCGCTGTCGCTCAGTGCATAACCGAAACGTCCGAAAAGGGACCAGCTGCGGCTGTCCTGCGTTTCCCCTTGCGTCAGGTCGGTGCCGACACGATCCCCATGGCCATCGTAGAAGGCGCCGCGCTTTTCATAGGCGGCGCCCACGGTCGCGTCCCAGCGACCCGCGCGCCAGCCGATGAGGCCCGCGACCTTGCCGCCGACGCCGTCGCCATGAAAGCCGGTATCGGCATTGCCCTGCACCAGGATCCGGCCGGTGATGCCATCGGTGGTCGGTGGAGCGACCGTCACCTGATTGACGATGCCGCCAGTGCCGCCAATGCCCTGCAGCGCGTTGGAGCCGTAGATCAGCTCGACGCGGTCGATGAAGAAGGAATCGATCGTGAAACCGTCCCGCGCGCCGTCGCGCAGAGGCGCGGTCTGCGGAATCCCGTTGATCGCGTAGAGCGGGGATCGGCCGCGCAGCGTTTCGCCCGCGCCCGACAGCTTCTGGCGTGTCGGCGAGAAGGATGGCGTCAGCGTCGATACGGCATCGACGATGGAGCCACTGATCGCGACCTGCTGGTTCAACCTTTCCTGGTCGATGACATCGATCGTCAGGGGGAGCGCATTGGCGGGCAGGATAGTGCGGGCCGCCGTGACGATGATTGCGTCATCCCCATCGCCTGCGGCGGGCGCTTGGGCGAGCGCCGGAGAGCAGGGCGCGGTTGCGCACAGGAGCGGGACGATGAAATGACGCATGAGGACCCCCTGAAAGACGGCGCCATCTACTCAATCCAAGATGATCCTGCAAGTCATTCGCATTCCGGAATGTGCCTTCGACCCGATGACATTCTGGTCAGAGCAGCGCCAAAAGACCCGTCTCCGGGTCGGTTGCGCCCTCCAGGATCATCTTGCCAGCGACATAGAGGATCACCAGCAGGCCGAAATATGCGATGGCGCGGTAGCGTTCGATGACGCGCGCCAGCAGGTTCGCCGCCACGCCCATCAGCGCGACAGACAGGACCAGGCCGATGACCAGGATGCCGGGATGCGCGCGCGCCGCGCCGGCGACCGCCAGCACATTGTCCAGGCTCATGGAAACGTCCGCGATGGCCACGGCCCAGGCCGCCTGGGCAAAACCCTTGGGCGCGGCCTTGCCGGCAATATCCTCGCCATCCTCCGATGCGCCGCCCGAGCGAAGCTCGCGCCACATTTTCCAGGCGACCCAGACCAGCAACAGCCCGCCGGCGAACACCAGGCCGACCAGCTGCATCAGCTGAGTGACGAGCAGGGCAAAGGCGACGCGCAGGACCAGCGCCGCGACCACGCCGATCGCGATCACCTTGCGGCGCGACGCGGGCGGCAGCCCGGCCGCCAGCGCGCCGACGACGATCGCATTGTCTGCGGCCAGCATGATGTCGATCAGCACGACCTGACCGAAAGCTGCCAGTGCAGAAGGGGAACCGAGATTGGTGAAGTCGGCGACGATATGCTGCCAGATGTCGTTCATAAAACCCCTCGCCACCGGTCAGGCAGGAGACGCCCGCACCTGAACCAATGGCCGTTGCGTTGCGGGCGGTCCTCATGGCCCCGCCACGGGACGACCGCCGCATAGGCAGCGAAGCTGTCATCAACCTTTCAGATCGATGGAGCAGCCTGTCCCGATAGGCACCGCCCATCATTTCGACTTTTTTGAAAAGTCTGGACGATTTTATCCGGATTACTCAAGGGATAGTATCCGGCTATCTCTGATGTCACCACTTCGCCACCGCCCATATCGAGGGAGACAGACATGACCATCACCGCCACCCCGACCCCCGCCAAGGCTCTGCTTTCGCCCGATAACCATGCGCTGGTCCTGATCGACTTCCAGTCGCAGATGGCCTTCGCCACCAAGTCGATCGCGCCCGAACTGCTGCGTAACAATGCCGCGCTCGTCGCCAACGCCGCTGCCGGCTTCAATGTCCCTACAATTCTGACGACCGTCGCCGAAAAGAGCTTTTCCGGCCCCATGTTCGATGAAATCACCGACGCCTTCCCAGGTCAGCCCATGCTGGATCGCACCAGCATGAATACATGGGAAGATGCTGCGGTGATCGAGGAAGTGAACCGCCTGGCCAAGGATCGCCTGGTCTTTGCCGGCCTGTGGACCAGCGTCTGCATCGTCGGACCCGTACTTTCGGCCCTGGAGCAGGGCTTTGAAGTCTATGTCATCACCGACGCCAGCGGCGACATCAGCGAGGAAGCGCATGAACGCGCCGTCGAACGCATGATCCAGGCAGGCGCCCGCCCGATCACCGCGCTCCAATATCTGCTCGAACTGCAACGCGACTGGGCGCGCGCCGAAACCTATGACCTCACGACCGGCATCGCCCGCAAATGGGGCGGCGCCTATGGCCTGGGCATCACCTATGCCAAGACGATGTTCGGCGCCTCCGAGGGTGGTCACTGACCACAAGACCCGGTTTTCAATTTTTCTCTGAAAGGATTGTCCCATGAGCAATTTCATTACCACCAGCGACGGCGTCGACATCTTCTATAAGGACTGGGGCGCGAAGGATGCCCAGCCGATCATGTTCCACCATGGCTGGCCGCTTTCGTCGGATGACTGGGACGCGCAGATGCTGTTCTTCCTGTCGAAGGGCTATCGCGTCGTCGCCCATGACCGTCGCGGCCACGGCCGCTCGCAACAGGTCGATGTCGGCCACGACATGGCCCATTATGCCGCCGACGCAGCCGCGGTCGCCGAGCAACTGGACCTCCGCAACGCGATCCATATCGGCCACTCGACCGGCGGTGGTGAAGTCGCGGCCTATGTCGCCCGCCATGGCCAGCCGCAGGGCCGCGTTGCAAAGGCGGTTCTGGTCAGCGCCGTTCCGCCGATCATGCTGAAGACCGATCGCTATCCCGACGGCCTCCCGATCGAGGTTTTCGACGGCCTTCGCGCCGGTCTCGCCGCCAACCGCGCGCAATTCTTCCGCGATGTCGCCGCCGGTCCCTTCTACGGCTTCAACCGCGAGGGTGCGGACGTGAAGCCTGCGGTCATCGACAATTGGTGGCGCCAGGGCATGATGGGCAGTGCACTTGCCCATTATGAGGGGATCAAGGCCTTCTCCGAAACCGACCAGACGGACGATCTGAAGGCGATCACCGTGCCCACGCTGGTGCTGCATGGCGACGACGATCAGGTCGTTCCCTACCGGAATGCCGGCGTGCTCCAGGCCGAGATCCTGCCGAACGCCACGCTCAAAATCTATGCAGGCTATTCGCACGGAATGCTGACGGTGAATGCCGATGTGCTGAACGCCGACATGCTCGCCTTCATCCAGGCCTGATCGCGAAAGGGGAATGGACGCATGAAGCCCTATCTTCTCTCGCTGGGGGCCGGGCTGCTGGTCGGTCTCGTCTACGGCTTGCTCGGCGTCCGTTCCCCCGCCCCGCCGGTCATCGCCCTTGTCGGGCTGGCGGGGATATTGCTGGGCGAGCAGATGCTGCCTTTCGCCAGTCGCCTTCTGTATTCGTCCCCTGTCGTTCATGTGGAGAATGACGCATGATCACGCGCCGCCAGGCGCTCACCGGCGCCGCCACGACCGCCCTTGTCACCGCCACCGAAAGCCTTGCCATGACCGGAAAAGACCTCCTCATCACCAATGCCAGGGTCACGACGCTGGACCGGGAGAATCCGGTGGCGCAGGCGGTCGCGATCCGCGATGGCAGGTTCCTGGCGGTCGGTGGCGAGCAGGAGGTGCGCGCCGTCGCCGCGCCCGATGCGCAACTGATCGACGCGAAGGGCCGCCGCCTGATCCCCGGACTGATCGACAGCCACATCCATGTCATCCGGGGCGGCCTCAACTATAATATGGAACTGCGCTGGGAAGGCGTGCCGACCCTGGCCGATGCCATGGCGATGCTCAAGCGCCAGGCCGAAAACACCCCGCCGCCCCAGTGGGTGCGCGTGGTCGGTGGCTTTACCGAACATCAGTTCGTCGAAAAGCGCCTCCCCACCATCGAGGAGATCAACGCCGCCGCGCCCGATACGCCCGTCTTCATCCTCCACCTCTATGATCGCGCGCTGCTGAACGCCGCCGCGCTCCGGGCGGTGGGCTATGACCGGAATACGCCGAACCCGCCGGGCGGCGAGATCGTCCGTGATGCGCAGGGCAACCCGACCGGGCTGCTGCTGGCCCAGCCCAATGCGACGATCCTTTACGCGACCCTGGCCAAGGGGCCGAAGCTGCCGCCCGAATATCAGCTCAACTCCACCCGCCATTTCATGCGCGAGTTGAACGCGCTCGGCGTCACCAGCGTCATCGATGCGGGTGGCGGCTCGCAAAATTATCCTGACGACTATGAGATTATCGAAAAGCTGCACAAGGATGGCGATCTCACCCTGCGCATCGCCTATAATCTCTTCACCCAGAAGCCGAAAGAAGAACTCAGGGACTTCGCTACCTGGTCGACCCAGATCAAGCCGGGCGACGGCGACGATAGCTACCGACACAATGGTGCGGGCGAAATGCTGGTGTATTCGGCCGCCGACTTCGAGGATTTTCGCGTCGCCCGCCCCGACATGCCGCCGGAAATGGAAGGCGATCTGGAACCCGTCATTCGCCTCCTCGCCGAAAGGCGCTGGCCCTGGCGGATGCACGCCACCTATGACCAGACGATCGGCCGCGCATTGGATGTGTTCGAGAAGGTCAATCGCGACATTCCCCTGGCAGGCCTGAACTGGTTTTTCGATCACGCCGAAACGATCAGCGATCGCAATATCGATCGGATCGCCGCGCTGGGCGGTGGCATCGCAGTCCAGCATCGCATGGCCTTCCAGGGCGAATATTTTGTCGAACGCTATGGCGCCAGGGCGGCCGAGGCGACCCCGCCGATCAAGCGGATGATGGCGGCCGGCGTGCCCGTGGGCGCCGGCACCGACGCCACTCGCGTCGCCAGCTACAATCCCTGGGTGTCGCTGTCCTGGCTGGTCACGTCGAAGACGGTCGGCGGTCTCGCCCTCTATCCGGTGCGCAATCGCCTCGACCGCGAAACCGCGCTGCGCCTCTGGACCGAGAAGAACACATGGTTCTCCAACGAGCCGGGCAAGAAGGGGCAGATCAAGAAGGGGCAACTTGCCGACCTGGCGCTTCTCTCGGATGATTATTTTGCCGTGCCAGAGGATGAGATCGCCCATCTCCGCTCCGTGCTGACCCTGCTGGGGGGCAGGATCGTCCATGGCGAGGGCGATTATGGCCCGCTGGCACCGGTTATGCCCAAGGCGATGCCGGACTGGTCGCCTGTTGCGACCTTCGGCGGCTATCATCGCAAGGATGAAACGGCGAAGAAGTTGGCTTCGGCCTGCGGCTGCGCCTCTTCCTGCGGCGTCCATGGTCATGATCATGCCGCTGCGCTGGGCGCGAACGTTCCCGCGGCCGATGTCCAGAGCTTCTGGGGGGCGCTGGGCTGCGGTTGCTGGGCGGTATGACCATGGATCGCGCGCCTTCGCCCTTGCCCTGGCTCCTGCTTCTGCTCTCGGTCACGACCGGACTGGTCGATGCGATCAGCGTGTTGGGCCTTGGCAAGGTGTTCACCGCGAACATGACCGGCAATATCGTCTTCCTGGGTTTTGCGGCTGTCGGTACGCCGGGCTTCCATGCGCCGTCCTACCTCGTCGCCATCCTCGCCTTCCTGATCGGCGCGCTGGTGGCGGGGCGGGTGGGGCGGGGCCATGCCGGCCTGCCGTTGCGACGCTGGCTGCTGGTCGCTGCACTGGTCGAGGCATCGCTGCTCTGGATCGCCGCAGGCGTCGCCACCGGCTTCGAAATGGTCCGCCAGTCCCCGGATGGGCATCTCTATGCCATTATCGCGCTGACCGGCATAGCCATGGGTTTCCGCAACGCCACCATCCGCTCGCTCAAGGTGCCCGATCTCACGACCACCGTCCTTACGCTCACTCTCGCCGGCCTGGCGGCCGATTCGGCGATGGCGGGCGGCGGCAACCCCAACATGGCGCGCCGCATCGGCAGCGTCGTCGCCATCCTGCTTGGCGCTGCTCTCGGCGCCTGGCTGGTCATGGGGCACGGCCTGGTTTTGCCGCTGATCCTCGCGGGAGCGCTCGTGCTGATCGGGACGATCGCCTGCATGATACATCCGGAAGCGGCGCGCCCGGCCGTCTCCTGATCGCAGCGGCGGCGGCCATTGTCTATCGCCCGCCCCTCTGCGATGGAGAGCGTATGATTGATCCTCGCGCCCTGCGGATGTTCCTGGCCGTGTGCCGCGCCAACTCCATCAGCGGCGGCGCGCGGCTGCTCAATATCTCGCAACCCTCCGTCTCCAACGCGATCGCCCAACTGGAGCAATCGGTCGGCGCGACCCTGTTCGAACGGTCCCGCACCGGGATCAGCCTGACCGCCGAGGGCGAAATCCTCCTCCGCCGCGCCGAGACGATCGATTCCGTCCTGCGGGAGGCGGAGGAGGAAATGCAACTCGCGCGCAAGGGCGTGACCGGCCCGCTTCGCGTGGGCGGTACGCCCGGTGCTCTGGTCAGCCTGTTGCCCGAAGCGGTGCGGCGGCTGGAGGACCGGATGGGTCGCTTCACGCTTCATGCCGTCGAGCGGCCCGATCATGACCTTGCCGCGATGTTGCGCGCGGGCGAGATCGAACTCGCCTTCGTCACCACCGGGATCGAGGCACCGCCGGACGATCTGGAGGAAATGACCTTCTCGCGCGATCCTTTTGCGCTGATCGTCGGTCGCCGCAACGATCATCTACCGGCGGAGCTGTCGCTGCGCGACATGGGCGCGATGCGCTGGGTGCTGCCCGAAGCACGCGGCGCCTTCCGCCGCCAGATCGACGCCCTGTTCATGGCTGCCGACGTGCCCGTGCCGCAGGATGCGATACGCTGCGACTCCCTGCTCACGACCAAGGCGATCGTGCGGGGCAGCAACAGGGTGACGATCCTGCCGATGCAGGTCGCTGCGGCCGAACTGTCGATCGGCGTGCTGCGAGCCATCAGCATCCGGGAGTCCGCTTTCCCCCGCAGCGTCGGCATCCGGCGCATGGCGGGCGGGCGGCTCTCACGCCTGGGCGAAGCGCTGCTGGACGCTCTAATCCATAGTTCCAAACTATGATGTCCCTAAAAATCATTATTTTTCTTTGCATGAAAATCGGCGCATAAGCTGCTCGACAAGAGTTTTCGGGAGAGCACGCCGTGCGGCAACTGATCCGCAACATCGCCATCTTCGACGGAACGGGCGCTGCGCCGTTTCCTGGCGCGGTCATTGTAGAGGGCGATCGAATCGCCGCTGTCCTGCACGACGAAGCCGCCATTGCGGCGGTCGAAGCGGACAGCGTGATCGATGGCCTGGGCGCCACGCTGATGCCGGGCATGGTCGATTCCCACACACATCTGACCTGGGGCAGCTCGGTCGAGAAAATCTATCACCAGTTCATCCTGCCGCCCGAGGAGCTGAAGGTCGCCGCGTGGCGCAATGCTCGTGTGCTGCTCGACCATGGCTTCACCAGCCTCTATTCGGCTGGGGCGCTCGGCGACCAGATTGAACCCGAACTGGCCCGCGCGATCGCAGCCGGCCAGACCCCTGGCCCGCGCCTCGTCCCCTCGACCCTCGAGCGCAGCCCTGAAGGCGAAGAGGGCGTCGAAACCGGTGACGTGTTCAACGGTCGTGGCCCCGAAGCCATGCGCGCCTTCGTCGCCTACTGCGCGGCGGAGGGGGTGCAGTCCCTGAAGCTCGTCATTTCGGGCGAGGATGCGCTGAAGCCCGGATCGTCGGGTGACATCCTCTACACGGACGAGGAAATGCTGGCGGCGGGCGAGGCGGCGAAGGAGGCGGGCCTGTGGATCGCCACCCATGCCTATTCGCCGCGCGCGATCAATCTGGCGCTCGAGGCCGGCGCCCGCATCCTCTATCATTGCTCCTTCGCCGACGATGCCGCGATCGACGCGATGGTCGCGAAGAAGGACGAGATTTTCTACGCGCCTGGTCCCGGCGTCTCGGTCGCCGCGCTGGAGGCATCGCCCCCGCCGCATATCGACATGTCCTCGATGAAGGCGAGCGCGGCCGAGCGGCTGGAGCTGGAGAAGGTGCTGGTGCCCAAGCTCAAGGCGCGGGGCGTGCGGGTGCTGCCGGGCGGCGATTACGGTTTCCCCTTCAACCCCAATGGCCGCAACGCCCGCGACCTGGAGCATTTCGTCAACCTTTACGGCTTTACTCCGGCCGAGGCGCTCAGCGCCGCGACCATGCTGGGCGGCCAGTTGATGGGGCTGGAAGTCGGGCAGGTGAAGCCGGGCTATCTCGCCGACCTGCTGCTGGTCGAGGGCGATCCGACACAGGACGTTCGCATCCTTCAGGATGCCAGCAATATCAAGATGATCATGCTGGGTGGGAAGATGCACAAATCCCCCGCGCAGCAGCCCGTGACCGCCTGACCGGAAAGACGCTTTCATGTTCGACGTTGCGATCATCGGCTGCGGGCCGGTGGGTGCCTTTGCGGCCAATCTCCTTGGGAAATCCGGTGTCTCGGTCCTGGTGATCGAGCAGGAAGCGCGCCCCTACCCGCTGCCCCGCGCGGTGCATCTCGACCATGAGATGATGCGTCTGTTTCAGTCCGCGGGCGTGATCGACCGGGTCGCTCCCGACATGCGCGACACCGAAGGCCATCTCCATGTCGGCGCCGACCATGGCGCCATCCGCTACATGGGCACGGTCGGCCGGCCGCGTCCGTTCAGCTGGTCCAACGACTATTTCTTCTACCAGCCCGAACTGGAGGATCATCTCCGCGACGCGCTCGCCGACCATCCCAATGTAACTGTCCAGTTCGGTGTCGCTTTCGAAACGCTGGAGCAAGACGGGGATGGCGTAACGCTGCGCCTGTCGAGCGGTCGCACCGAACAGGCCCGCTATGTCATCGCCTGCGACGGATCGCGCAGCGCGGTGCGCAAGGCGCTGGGCATCAGGCTCGACGATCTGGATTTCGAGGAGCCCTGGCTGGTGGTGGATGCCGAAGTCGACGGTCCTGTCCGCTTCCCCGACCTCTGGGGCGTGCCGCAGGATGCGGACCTTCAGAAACTGTCGGTGATGATGTGCGATCCCAAGCGCCCGGCGACCATCGTACCGGGCCGCGGCAATCACCGTCGTTGGGAATTCATGCTCCTGCCTGGCGAAGACGACCAGGCGATGATGGCGCCGCAAGCAGTCGCAGCCCTTGTCGAACCCTACCTCTCCGGGGTTCCGCACAAGGTGGTGCGCGCGGCGACCTATCGCTTCCATGGTCTGATCGCCGAGCGGTGGCGGCAGGGCGGCGTCTTCCTGGCCGGCGATGCCGCGCACCAGACGCCGCCCTTTTTCGGACAGGGCATGTGCCATGGCTTGCGCGATGTCGCCAACCTTGCCTGGAAACTGGAACTGGTATTGAAGGGTCGCGCTCCCGACGCGTTGCTCGACACCTATCAGCCCGAACGCGATCCCCACGTCCGCGCGGTCATCTCCGCCGCCGTGGGCGCCGGGCGCTATATCTGCATGTTGGACCCCGAAGCGGCGGCCGAGCGTGACGCCCAGATGCGCGAAGCCGCCAAGGGTGCGCAGCATGGCACCGCCGCCGACCTCATCCCCGCCATCGCCACCGGCATCGTTGCTGCCGGCACGCCGGGCGCGGGCGAGCGCTTCATCCAGCCGCGCGTCGGCGATCGGCTGCTGGACGATGTGACCGGCGCCGGCTGGCGTCTCTTCGCCCGGACTGCGGTCGAGGGCGGGGACGTGACCGTCATCGACATCGCAGGATTGGACGACCAGGGCGCGATCGCCGCCTGGCTGGCCGATCGCGGCGCGGAGGCCGTGCTGGTTCGCCCGGACCATTATGTCTTTGGCACCGGCAAGCCTGCCGACCTCATCACGCGCCGCGACGCCCTGATCGCTGGCGCCGCGCATCAGGAGATTGCCGCATGAGCCTCACCCTCGCCCAGGCGCGGATCATCATCGACACGGCGCTGGAAAAGGCGCGCGCCGATGGCGCGCAGCCGCTCGCCGTGGTCGTGCTGGACGCGGGCGCGCACCCCGTCGCTTGTGTGCGCGAGGACGGCGCCAGCCTGTTCCGTTTCGACATCGCTAAGGCCAAAGCCTCGGGTGCGCTGGGGATGGGGGCGGACACGCGGGTCATTGCCGCGCGCGCCGCCTCCAATCCTGCCTTCTTCCAGAGCGTGGTGGCCGTCACCGGCGGCCAGCTCGCTCTGTCGCCCGGCGGCGTCCTGATCCGCGAGATGGAAGGCGCGGTGATCGGCGCCGTCGGGATCAGCGGCGATACGGGCGATTGCGACGAGGCTTGCGCCATTGCGGGCATATTGGCCGCCGGCCTTACCCATGGAGATGTGAAATGAAGTTGCGCAGCATCGAACTGGCGCTGCCGGGCGCGGAGCAGGCCGCTGCCTTCCTGACCGAGATCTGGGGCATGGCCCCGGCCGATGTGGTGGGCAATATCCATTATCTGCGCGGATCGGGCAGCTATCCCTATCTGGTGGCGCTGGAAGAGTCTGTGGATTGCTATGTCCGCTCCACCACCTTCGTCTGCACCGCCGAACGGCTGGCGCAGTTGAAGCAGAGCGTCGCCGCCGCCGGCCTGACCGCCGCGCCGGTGACGTCCGACGATCTGGGCGGCGGCCATGGCATCATCGTCGAGCTGGCGGAGGGCGAATTGCTGCGCTTCCTGGTCGATGCTGCGGAAGTCGCGCCGATCGAGGGCGCCGATCTGCCGGTCAAGCTGACCCATGTGGTGTTCAACAGCGCCGACGCCGAAGCGACCGGCCATCTGGTCGAGGACGCGCTGGGCTTTCGCGTGTCGGACCGGACCAAGGGCATGGTATTCGTGCGCTGCAACGATTCCCACCACAGCACCGCCTTCGCCCGCGCGGGCTTCGCGTCGCTGAACCATATCGCCTTCGAGATGGAGGATCTGGACGCGGTGATGCGCGGTATTGGCCGGTTGCGCGATCAGGACATGGCGCCGGCCTGGGGGCCGGGCCGCCATGGTCCGGGTGCCAACGTCTTCGCCTATTTCATCGCTCCCTTCGGCCCGGTGATCGAATTTTCGACCGCCGTGAACAAGGTGCCCGACGATTATCAGCCCGGCGCACCGGAGGACTGGACCTGGCCGGCCAAGCGGATCGACCAGTGGGGCATGTCCGACAAGGATTTTAACGGTCTGCGCGCCGCCGAGGAGAAATTCCGCCATCGCCGCGATTGGGAGGCCGCCCCGCTTGACGCTTGACCGCCGGGCCGCGCTCGCCGCGCTTGGCGGCGCGCTGCTCGGAACAACCGGAATAAAGGCCGCCCCGCGCGGCAGAGGAGACAGAGACGTGACCCGATTTGTAAGCTTCCGCCGCCCCGACGGCACCCCGAGCTTCGGCCGCCAGAATGGCGAGACGATCGTGGAACTGGCAACCGACGCGACGCCCAGCCTGAAGGCGGCGCTGACCGACGGCAGCCTTGCCGGCCTGACTGACGGCGCGTCCTTCGCCGCCGCCGATGTCGTGCTGCTGCCGGTCATTCCCGATCCCGCCAAGATCCTGTGCGTGGGCCTCAACTATGCCGAGCATGTCAAGGAAACCGGCCGTGAGCAGAAGGCGCATCCGGCGATCTTCGTGCGCTATGCCGACAGCCTGATCGCGGATGGCCAGCCCATGGTGAAGCCCGCCGTCACCACCCGCTTCGACTATGAGGGCGAACTGGCGGTCATCATCGGCAAGCCTTGTCACAAGGTCGCAGCCGCTGACGCCATGGCCTATGTCGCCGGCTATGCCTGCTTTAACGACGGGTCGGCGCGCGATTGGCAGCGCCACAATATCCAGTTCACGCCGGGCAAGACCTTCCCTGGCACCGGCGGCTTCGGCCCCGGGCTGGTGACGCCCGACGCGATCGAGGATTTGGGCGCGCTGCGCGTCCAGACCCGCCTCAATGGCGAACTGGTGCAGGACCAGCCGGTCAGCGACATGATCTGGGACATTCCCACGGTCATCGAATATATCAGCGCCTTCACGCCGCTCGCCCCTGGTGATGTCATCGCCACGGGCACCCCTGGCGGCGTCGGCGACAAGCGTACCCCGCCGCTCTACATGAACGCGGGCGACAAGGTCGAAGTCACCATCGGCACCATCGGCACGCTGACCAACCGCATCATCGACGAACAGTAAGTCCAAGCGACCCAATCATAAGAAGGGGAGGAGTAACCATGCGTAAGTTCCACAAGTCCATCCTGGCCATGGCGGGCGTCAGCACGCTCGCCATCACCGCGCCCGCCTTCGCGCAGGACGCCGCCGCGCCGCAGGAAGCGGCCGAGGAAGCATCGTCGGACATAATTGTTACCGCTCAACGGCGTCAGGAAAAGGTGACGGAGGTTCCCATCTCCATCACCGTCGCCAGCCAGAAGCAGTTGGAGCGTCAGCAGGTCAACAATCTGAACGACCTGAACCGGGTCGCCCCGGCGCTCGAAATCCAGTCGGCTCCGGCCCAGAACACGGGCGGCGGCGGCTCGATCCGCGGCATCGGCACGCAGAGCTTCTCGCCCGGCGCTGTCGCTTCAGTCGGCGTCGTCGTCGATCAGGTCAGCCAGGGCAATGCCAATATCTCTGACCTGTTCGACGTGTCGCGGATCGAAGTGCTGAAGGGGCCGCAAGGAACGCTGTTCGGCCTCACCACGTCGGCCGGCGTGATCAACATCACCACCAATGCCCCTGATCCGACCCAGTTCAGCGGTCGCGTCCGCACCGAATTGTCGGATGCAGGGACGGCCGGCTCCCAATATGGCCAGCAGGTTGTCCAGGGCGTTATCAACGTGCCGATCAGCGCGACCAGCGCGTTGCGCGTCTCGGGCATGAGCAACACCCGTCAGGGTGTCAATCGCAACGCGGTCACTGGCGACTGGAACGACGTCAATCGCTATGCGCTGCGCGGCCGCTTCCTCTGGAACGCGACCGAAGACCTGACCGTCAACCTGATCGGCGACTGGTCGAAGGGCACGACTGAAAATAGCGGCGATTTCTTCACCTTCATCTCCAACACGGCGGCAAACACCGCCTTGCTCAACAGCTGCGGCATCACGCCCGGTGAAGGGAACCAGACCTATTGCCTCGCCAACGGCTATCGTGGCAGCACCAAAGCCTGGGGCGGGTCGGCCCAGGTCGATTATGATGCGGGTCCGCTCACCCTCACATCCATCACCGCCTACCGCAAGACGGATGTGAATTCGGGCGGCGGCAACATCTATCGCGCCGACGCTCTTGCCTCCCGTTTGACGAGCGGGCCGACCGGCACCGACCTGCGCCTGTTCACCCAGGAATTCCGGGCGTCGTCTAACAATAACGACCTGCTCGAATACACCATCGGCGCTTTCTATTCCAATCAGAAGACGGTGCAGCAGCCCGAGCGCTTCACCATTCGCGTGACGCTGCCCAACGGTGTCACCATCACCCCGGTCAACACGCCGGGCGCACTGAACGAGATCAAGGACGAGTCCTTGTCGGTCTTTGGCCAGGGCACGCTGCACGCCAGCGACAGCCTGCGGTTGATCCTGGGCGCGCGCTACACCGGCGGCCGCCTCTCGCTCGACCGGACCGATGCGGGCACGGGCGCGACCAGCTTTGAAGTGTTGAATGTCGACAAGGTTTCCTGGAAGACCGGCGTGCAATATGACATCGCTCGCGACATCATGGCCTATGCCACTGCCGCGCGCGGCTTCAAGGGCGGGCAGATCGCGGTACCGACTGCACCATTGCTGCCCTATGTCGTGCAGCCGGAAATTCCGATGTCCTATGAAGCCGGCCTCAAGGCTACGCTGTTCGGCGGCGCGGTGCTGGATGTCAGCCTGTTCTATAGCAAGATCAAGAACTTCCAGGCTCAGGAATGTAACGTTAACCCGACGACGGCTCAGCTTGTCTGCGCCCAGACCAACATCGACGGGGTCAAGACGCGCGGTGCGGAAGTCAATCTGTTCGGCCAGATTTCCGACCGGCTGTCGATGAACACTGGTTTCATCTACACCAAGGCGACCTATCCGGGTGGCTTTATCGGCAATGACGGCACCGACATCGGCGGCAGCCAGCTGGCTTACTCTCCGCGCTACAAATTCACCCTGTCGGGCGAATATGAGCAGCCGCTGACCGGCGCCATCAATGGCTTCCTTGCGGTCGACACCATCTGGAAATCGCGGATCCGCTACCAGAACACGTCGCGCAGCGAGGAAACCTTCCGTCCCCACTGGACGGTGGGTGGCCGCTTGGGCGTCCGCAGCGAGGATGAACGCTATTCGGCGGGCCTGTTCGTGCGCAACCTGTTCAATGTCCATGAACCGTCGATTTTGCAGAGCAATTTCGGATCGGGTGTCGGCGCCATTTATGGCCCGCAGTCCTTCCGCCAGGTCGGCCTGCAACTCGACGCGAAATTCTGATCGCAATGCGGGCAGCATGACGGCCGGCCGTCATGCTGCCCTTTCGCTGTCGACCTAGGCGATTAGGATGCGGATATGAATCCAGTCAGACAAGCCATCGCCGCGATGGGCACCGACCTTGGCCCGGACGTCCTGGCGCAATGTGGGGCGCTGTTCGATGCCGAGCAATCCGCGCTGGTCGAACAGATGCCGGCATCGGTCGCCGACATCGCATACGGGCCGCATGAGCGCCATCGGCTCGACCTCTACCGGCCGCAGGGCGATGGACACGCGCCCATCCTCGTCTTCGTTCATGGCGGGGGGTTCCTGAAGGGCGACAAGGGCGGCGGCGACGCGTGGCCCAACGCCAATGTCGGCCGCATGGCGGCGCAGGCCGGATTTCTTGGCGTCGTCATCAATTACCGGCTGGCGCCGGATCATGTCTGGCCCACCGGTGCCGAGGATGTCGCGGCCGTGGTCGCCTGGCTCAAGGGCCAGGCCGCGCAGCATGGCGGTGACGCTGATCGGATCGTGCTGATGGGCACGTCGGCGGGCGCGGTGCATGTCGCGGGCTATCTCAAGCTGGCCGGGGCGGACGATATTCGCGCCGCGATCCTGCTGTCCGGCCTCTATGGCTATACCCCGCTCGATCAGCGCGACACGCTCTATTATGGCGAAGCGGCGCTCTATCCCGACCGGATGCCGCTGGAGGCGGTCGCGGCCACCACGCTGCCGCTGTTCCTCGCCTGCGCCGAGTTCGACCCGCCGCGTTTCCAGGCCGAGTTCCTGGGTCTGATGCAGGACCGGCTTGCCCGTCACGGCGCGATGCCGCGGGCGCTGATCCTCAGCGGCCATAATCACTACACTATGCCCATGCACCTTGGCACGGCCGACCGGCGGCTCGCCGACGAAATCTGTGCCTTCGTGCGCGACATCACCGCCTGACAATCATAATCGGAGAAACGAAACCATGCTGGACCGCAGAACCCTTCTGGCCACCGGCGCCGCGTTGATGGCCGCCCCGGCGTTCGCCGCGCGAAAGGCTGCCGATCCTGCCTTTCCCAAGGGCTTCTTCTGGGGAACGGCAACCGCGCCGCACCAGATCGAGGGCAATAATATCGCCAGCGACCTGTGGTTCCTGGAAAATCAGCAACCCACCGTCTTCGCCCAGCCATCGGGCGATGCCTGCAACAGTTTCCTGATGTGGGAAACCGACCTCGACCTCGCCAAAAATATGGGCCTCAACTGCTATCGCTTCGGCATCGAATGGGCGCGGATCGAGCCGGAGAAGGGCCTGTTCAGCGAGGCGATGCTTGACCATTACAAGGCGATCGTAGACGGGTGCCGCGCACGCGGCCTGACGCCGATCGTCACCTACAGCCATTTCACCGCGCCGCGCTGGTTCAGCGCGCAGGGGGGCTGGACCAACCCGGAAAGCGAACAGCTTTTTGCGCGTTATTGCGACAAGGCGACGCGCGCGCTGGGGCAGGGGGTCGAACGGGTCATCACTTTCAACGAACCCAATATCCTGCTGTTGCTGAAGTCGATGCTGCCGCGACAGGTGTGGGACATTCAGAAGCTGACGCTCGACACCGCGGCCAAGCGCCTTGGCGTCGCCAAGTTCGTCTGCGCCAATGTCGCGGCTTTTGACGATCTGCCCGCGCTGCAAAAGGGGCTGCTGGCTGCTCACAAGGCGGGTAAGGCCGCGATCAAGGCGGTGCGGCCCGACCTGCCGGTCGGCCTTTCGCTCGCCATGATGGACGACCAGGCCGTGGGCAAGGCGTCGATCCGCGACCGGATGCGCGGCGAACTATACGGCGAATGGTTGACCGCCGCGAAAGGGGACGATTTCATCGGCGTCCAGAATTACGAACGTGCGCTCTGGGACGATAAAGGCCGTTTGCCTACGCCGGCCGGATCGACCGTCAACTGGTCGGGCACCGAAGTCTGGGCGGGTTCGCTGGCCGGATCGGTGCGCTATGCCCATGAAATCACCGGCGTCCCGATCCTGGTGTCGGAACATGGCGTGGGCAGCGATGACGATGCGATCAGAGCGAAATTCATCCCTGAATCCCTGGCCGGACTGAAGGCAGCCATGGACGACGGCGTTCCGGTGATCGGCTATTGTCACTGGTCGCTGCTTGACAATTTCGAATGGATTTTCGGCTACAAGCCAAAATTCGGCCTCCATAGCGTCGATCCCGTCACCTTCGCTCGCACGCCCAAACCGAGCGCCGCCGTCTATGGCGCGATCGCCCGCCGCAACGCGCTGTAAGGAGAGAAGGCCATGAAGCGCTTGCTGGCCGTCATCGCCTTGGCTGCGGCCGGGCCCGCCATCGCGCAGGACGTACGCATGGAGTCGATTGCTGCGCCCGATCACAAGGACGCGATCGACCTTTATCCCGGGACACCGGCTCCGGCCGGTGCAGGCGAGCAATGGTCGCGTATGCAGGTGACGCTGGGCAGCAACCGGATCGACAATATCATGGTCCGCAACGTCATCCGCCCCACCATCACGCCATATCTGCCCGCACCGGGCAAGGCGACCGGGGCGGCGGTGATCGTCGCGCCGGGCGGGGCGTTCCTGTCGCTGTCGATGACGGGCGAGGGCAGCGACGTCGCGCGCTGGCTGGCGGATCATGGGGTTGCCGCCTTCGTACTGAAATATCGGCTGAATGAAACGCCACGCGATGACCGCGCTTTTCTGGGCGTGATGGGCGCGCGGTTCGGCGCGGCGGCCAAGGGCGACGTGGTCGAGGAGATCAGGGAACCACGCGCCACGCAGGACGCACTGGCGGCGCTGGCCCTGGTGCGGGCGCGTTCCGCCGCGTTTCAGGTCGATCCTGCCAGGGTCGGAATGATCGGCTTTTCAGCCGGCGCGATGGCGACGCTGCGGGCTGTCCTGGACGGGCGGGGCGCGGCGCGGCCGGCCTTCATGGGCTATATTTACGGGCCGATGGCGCCTTTGTCGGTGCCCGCCGACGCGCCGCCTATGTTCGCGGCTATCGCGATGGACGACGGCCTATTCGCGCGACAGAATTTCGGCCTGGTCGAAGCCTGGCGGCAGGCGAAGCGGCCGGTCGAACTGCACGCCTATGAACGCGGCGACCATGGCTTTGGCGCGGGGAAGCCCGGCACGACGACCATGGGCCTGTTGCCGCAATTCCTGTCGTGGATGAACATGCGTGGCCTGCTGGGCGCAAAGGCGGCTCAATGACGCAAGGCGTCTCGATCGGGCGGGAAGCGGCGATCAGCGTCGTCATCAATGGCGTGCTGAGCCTTGCCTTCTTCCTTGGTTTTTTCGGTTTCGATCCGCGCCCGCTCGGCTGGGATACGCCGGATAATCTGGCGCTCGACTTCGTGCCGCAGAGCATCGCCGTTGCTCTGATGAGCGCGTTGGTCCCTTCACTGATCGCG
Source organism: Sphingobium sp. V4 (assembly GCF_029590555.1). NCBI lineage: Bacteria > Pseudomonadati > Pseudomonadota > Alphaproteobacteria > Sphingomonadales > Sphingobiaceae > Sphingobium > Sphingobium sp. V4. The sequence goes on from NZ_CP081002.1 coordinate 117,360, forward strand.
CGGCGCAAGCTGGCCAGCGCGCCGGCCCTGCGCGGCGTCCTGCTGCGGGCGGCGCTGTTCGCGCTGGCCGGTGGCGCGCTCGGCGCGTTGCTGGCCGTTTCGATCGGCGGCCTGGGCTTTGCGCCCATTGCCTGGGGCGCTGCCCTGATTATCAAGATTGCCTATGGCGGCGGGCTCGGCGCATTGGTCGCCAGCCTGGCGCTGCGGCGGCTGTTGGCGTCCGCGCGCCCCGTTTGAACAAGAGGATCGTTCGTCGATGAAAGCCCGCACCCTTCGTTTCGCCGCCCTGCTGGCCTGCACCGCGATCGGCGCGCCGGCGCTGGCGGATGAACTGGCCGATGGCTTTCGCAATCCGCCCCAGTCGGCGCGCCCGCGCGTCTGGTGGCACTGGATGAACGGCAATGTGACCAAGGAGGGGATCGACAAGGATCTCGACTGGATGGCGCGGATGGGGATCGGCGGGGTCCAGAATTTCGACGCCAATCTGATGACGCCGCAGATCGTGCTGCAGCGGCTGACCTATATGACCGACGGCTGGAAGGACGCCTTCCGCCATGCGGTGCAGACCGCCGATGCCAAGGGGCTGGAATTCGCCATCGCCGCCTCGCCCGGCTGGAGCGAGACGGGAGGTCCCTGGGTCAAGCCACAGGACGCGATGAAGAAGCTGGTCTGGAGCGAGACGGACCTGCGCGGCGGCCAGCGGCTGAAGGGCGCGCTGCCCTCCCCGCCGTCGATCACCGGCGCGTTCCAGAGCGCGAAGTTCAGCGACCCGCTGGCGGGAGGTGAGGGCGCAGCCGCACTTCCCACTTCCTATGGCGACGCTCGCGTGCTTGCCTATCCGGTCAAGGCAACTGCCTTGCCTGCGCCCCGCGTCACGCAGGGGAATGGCAGCGCTGTCGCCGCGGCGCCGCTGCTCGACAACGATCTTGAAACCGTGGTGCAGGTCGCGAAAGGCGACGCCGCAAATCCGGGCGCGCTCATCCTCGACTATGGTAAGCCCGTTACCATCCGGTCGGCCAGCCTGTTCGTGCCCCATGCGCGGCCGCCCTTCGGCGATCCGGCATACCGCCCGACGCTGGAGGCGGAGACCGCGCAGGGCTGGCAGCCGATCGGCCGCTTTTCGCTGACCGAAGTGTCAGCAACGGTCGGCTTCGCGCCTGTAACCGCTCAGCGTTTTCGCCTGATGCTCTCGCCCAATGACGCGCCCAAGTCGCCGGGTCTGGGCGACGGCGCGCCCGGCGCGATCATGATCGACGTGTTCGGCCGCGCCGACAGCCCCACGCTTGGCATCGGCGATCTGCGCCTGTCGGCAGAGGCGAAGGTGGATCAATATGAAGCCAAGGCCGGCTACGCCATCGTCGCCGATTATAACAGCCTGAGCGACGCACCCGCGACCGACGCACCGGCCATCGATCCGGCGAAGGTGATCGACCTGACCGACAAGCTGCGTGCCGATGGCACGCTCGACTGGACTGCGCCCAAGGGCAGCGACTGGCGGATCGTCCGCATGGGATGGTCGCTGACCGGCAAGATGAACCACCCCGCCACGCCCGAAGCGACGGGGCTGGAGGTCGACAAATATGACGCCGGCGCCGTGCGCCGTTATCTGGAAACCTATATCGGCATGTATCGCGACACGGTGGGCGCGGACTGGATCGGCCGGAAGGGCATCCGCGCGCTGCTGACCGACAGTATCGAGGTCGGCGCGTCCAACTGGACCCCTCGCATCGTGGATGAGTTCAAGGCCCGGCGCGGCTATGACCCGGTGCCTTTCCTACCGACCTTGACCGGCGCGGTCGTGGGGTCGGCCGCGCGCAGCGACGCCTTCCTGCATGATTATCGCCAGACGTTGGCTGACCTGATGGCCGACGCCCATTATGGCACAGTCGCTGAGGTCGCGCATGAGCATGGCTTGACCGTCTATGGCGAAGCGCTGGAAAATGGGCGCCCGGTGCTGGGCGATGACCTTGCGATGCGGTCTCATGCCGATGTGCCCATGGCGGCGCTCTGGACCTTCAACCGGGGTGGCAAGCCGCGCCCGACTCTGATCGGTGACATGAAGGGCGCGGCCTCGGTCGCCCATATCTATGGCCAGAATATCGTCTCGGCCGAATCCATGACATCGGCCTTTGCGCCCTGGGCGTTCGCGCCGTCGGACCTGAAGCGCGTCATCGACCTGGAATTCGCATCGGGTGTCAACCGGCCGATTGTCCACACCTCGGTCCATCAGCCGGTAGACGACAAGGTTCCGGGTCTCAGCCTCATGATCTTCGGCCAATATTTTAACCGGCATGAAAGCTGGGCGGAGATGGCCAAGCCCTGGGTCGATTATATGGCCCGCACCGGCTATCTGCTTCAGCAGGGCCGGGACCAGGCCGACCTCGCCTATTTCTATGGCGAAGATACGCCGATCACATCCTTGTTCGAACATGGCGTGCCTGCCGACCTGCCGACCCGATACGCCTATGACTTCGTAAATTCCGATATCCTCGCCAAGCGCATGACCATCGATAATGGGGAACTGGCGGCAGGCAGCGCCCGTTACCGCGCATTGTATTTGGGTGGCACTAGCCGGGTAATGACCCTGACGACCCTGCAGCGCATCGCGACGCTGGTGGAGGACGGGGCGACTGTCATCGGCCTGGCCCCCGAACGGGCGCCCGGCCTTAAGGACGACGCGGCCACGTTCAAGGCGCTCGTCACCCGCCTGTGGAGCGGTGCGCCGGTCGGTAAGGGCCGGGTGATCGCCAGCCGTGACGTTGAAGCAGCGTTGGCCAGCATCGGCATCGGACCGGATTTCCGGATCACGGAAGGCGCGGTCGACGCCGACTATCGCTTCGTCCATCGCAAGCTGGCAGACGGCGACCTATATTTCGTCAACAACCGCACCGACAAGGCTGGCCGGATCGAAGCGCGCTTCCGCGTGACGGGCAAGCAGCCTGAACTGTGGCGCGCTATCGACGGCACGGCAGCGCCCATCTCCTACCGCATCGAGGGCGGCGAGACGGTGATCCCGCTCGATGTCGGGGCCGAAGACGCTTTCTTCATCCTGTTCCGCAAGCCTGCCGTCGCGCCTGCCGTGGCCGTGGCGGCCAAGACGACCTATCCGGTCATGACCCTGAGCAACCCCTGGTCGGTCAGCTTCCAGCCCGGTCGCGGTGCTCCGGCGAAGATCGAGATGCCCAAGCTCACGCCGCTGGAAAGCAATGCGGACAAGGGCGTCCGCTATTTCTCCGGGGTTGCGACCTACAGCACGCGCTTCGCCCTGCCCAGGGGCGTGAAGGCTGGCGCGCCGCTCTGGATTGATCTCGGCCGGATCGGCGATGTGGCGGAGGTCCGCGTCAACGGGCAACTGGCCGGAACCAGCTGGTTCGCGCCCTATCGGATCGACATCGGCAAGCTCGTGAAGGCGGGCACCAATCAGCTCGAGGTCAAGGTCGCGAACCTGTGGGTCAACCGCCTGATCGGCGACCAACAGCCCGGCGCGCCGAAAGTCACCTTCACCGCCGCCCCGACCTACCGGCCCGATGCGCCGCTGCGGCCCGCCGGCCTGATCGGTCCCGTCACCTTGCAGGCGGAGGGTGACCGCCAGTGATCGCGGGCCAGCCGGGGAAGACATAGGCTCCATCGGGGAACTTCCGGCCCGCCGGCGCGCTGGTGCGGCTGGAGGTTCGTCCATGGCTGCGCGCGCTTATTGGCAGGGTCAGATCCGTCTGGCGCTGGTGTCCATCCCGGTGGAAATCTATCCTGCCACCAAATCGGGGGCGGCCGTTTCCTTCCGCCAGATCCATGAACCCAGCGGCAAGCCCATCAAATATGAGAAGGTCGTTTCCGGCGTCGGCCCCGTCGATCCCGACGAAATCCTCAAGGGCTATGAAGTTTCCAAAGGCAATTATGTGCTGCTGGAGCAGGAGGAAATAGAGGCGGTCAAGATCGAGAGCCGCAAGACGCTGGAACTTGTCCAGTTTGTCGAGGCGGACGCCATCGACGTCCTTTATTATGAAAAGCCCTATTTCGTCCTCCCCGCCGACGACCTGGCGGAGGAAGCCTATGCCGTACTCCGCGACGCCCTGCGCCAGACGCGCAAGGTCGGCCTCGGCCAGCTGTCGGTGCGCGGGCGCGAACAACTTGTCTCCCTGAAACCCTGCGGTCGCGGCCTTGTGCTTGAGGTGCTGCGCTACGCCGATGAGGTGACGAAGGCGCAGACCTATTTTCGCGGCCTGCCGGACACAGAAGCCGATGCAGACCTGCTCGACCTTGCCACAACCATCATCGAAAAGAAGACCGGCCCCTTCAAGCCGGAGGAATTCCACGACCGCTATGTCGATGCGCTTCACCGGCTGATCGACAAGAAGAAAAAGGCGAAGGGCAGGCGCGTGCTGGAGGACGTCGAGGAGTCGGCCCCATCCCGCGGCGGGAACGTCATCGACCTGATGGCGGCGCTCAAGAAGTCGGTCGGGGAAGGCAGTCGCGCGGCGCCCGCGAAGAAGGCCGCCGCAGGCAAGAAGGCGCCGGCCAGGCGCCCCGCTGCCGCACGCAAGAAGACCGCCTGACCAATGGAACTGAACCCGGCGATTCCGCTGCACTTTATCGACGGCCCGATATTGCTGCGGCTGGGGGCGGCGGCGGTACTGGGCCTGCTGCTCGGCCTCGACCGTGAATTGCGGGGGCATCCGGCTGGCTTGCGGACACACGGCATCCTCTGCTTCACCTGTGCGCTCATGACGATCAGCGCCATCGCCCTGCACAAGCAGTTCATGGATGAAGGCAATATCGACCCGCTTCGCGTGTTCGAGGCTTCCGCCGCCTTCACCGGCATCATCGCCGCCGGCCTCATCGTCTTCAACAAGGGGGAGGTGAAGAATATCACGACCGCCGCCCATATCTGGCTGACCGGCATGACCGGCATCGCCTGCGGCGCGGGACAATGGCCGCTCGTCGTCAGCGCGGCGCTCGTGGCCGTCGTCATGCTGACCCTGCTCGGCTTCGTCGAGCATCGCTGGCTCAAGACCAAGGATGAGGAAGCGGATTGATGGCCGCCGGAAGCCCGCTCGCCCCCTATAATGCCAAGCGCAACTTCTCCCGCACCCGGGAGCCCAAGGGCGTGGTAGCAAAGTCGCGAGGCAACAGCTTCGTCGTTCAGAAACATGCTGCCACCCGGCTCCATTGGGATTTTCGGCTGGAAGTGGATGGCGTGCTTAAAAGCTGGGCCGTTACTAAGGGGCCGAGCCTCGATCCGGCCGACAAGCGGTTGGCGGTCCGCACCGAGGATCATCCCCTCGACTATGGCGATTTCGAAGGCGTGATCCCCAAGGGCGAATATGGCGGCGGCACGGTGATGCTGTGGGATCGGGGTACATGGGAACCGATCAAGGGGAAAAGCGCCAGGGACCTTGAGGAGGGACATCTCCACTTCATCCTCCACGGCGAACGGATGAAGGGCGAATGGCTGCTCGTCCGGATGAAGGGGCGACCGGGCGAGAAGCGCGAGAACTGGCTGCTGCGCAAGGTCGAGGACAAGGACGCCGATCCGGATGGCGCTCTGGTCGACAGGGCGCTCAGCAGTATCCTGACCGGCCGTTCCATGGCGGAGATCGCCGCCGACAAGGATGCCGCCCAGTCCCTCGCCGGTGCCAGCGGAAAGCAGTTCGCGCGGAAGATGCAGGCGGCCCGCGCGCATAACAAGACGGTCGGCCGGAAGGCGCCCAGGCCGGCGGGACGTGCCCCGGCTTTCGTGAAGCCGCAGCTCGCGACGCTGGTGGACGCGGTGCCGACCGGCAATGACTGGCTGCACGAAATCAAGTTCGACGGCTATCGCGCCATGGTCTCGGCGGCGGGAGGCAAGGTCCGCATCTTCACCCGCAACGGCCTCGATTGGACCGACAAATTCCCCGCCCTCGTCCGCAGCCTGGTCGCGCTCGACCTGCCGCCCGCGCTGATCGACGGCGAGATCGTCGCTCTCGATGCGCAGGGTAATCCCAGCTTCTCCGCGCTCCAGGCGATGCTGAAACGCGGGCATGGCGCGGAGAGCCAGGACGCCCCGCTCAGTTTCTTCGCCTTCGACCTGCTCTCGCTTGATGGCATGGACCTCAAATCCCTGACGACCATCGAACGCAAGGAAAGGCTGGAGGCGCTCCTCCATGACGCCCAGTCGCCGCTTCACGTCGCCGACCATGTCCTCGGCGCGGGCGAGCAGCTCTATCGCTCCATGTGCGAAGCAGGGCAGGAAGGCATTATTTCCAAGCGCGCCGACGCGCCCTACCGATCGGCCCGCACCCGAAACTGGGTGAAGGTGAAATGCACGCGGCGGCAGGAATTCATCCTTGTCGGCTGGGTCGAAAGCAACGCCCGCGGCCGACCCTTCCGCTCGCTGCTGCTGGCGCAGAAGGAGGGCAGGGCGCTCGTCTACAAGGGCAAGGTCGGCACGGGCTTCAACAGCGACAGCATGGGCGCACTGGCCGAGGCGATGACCGGTATTTCAACCGACAAGGCGCCGGTCGATGTCCCTGCCGCCGACGCGCGCGGTGTGCGCTGGATCAAGCCGCAACTGGTGGCCGAAATCGCCTTCGCGGAATTCACGGCCGAAGGCCGCGTCCGCCACGGCAGTTTCCTCGGCCTGCGCACCGACAAGAAGGCCAGGGACGTGACACCAGAAAAGCCCGCTCCTGCGCCCGTCCCAAAAAGTGCGATCAGGATCAGCAATCGCGATCGCGTCATCTTTCCCGTCAGCGGCCAGACCAAGGGGCAGCTCGCCGACTATTATGTCCGCATCGCGCCGCTCATGCTTCCCTTCGCCGCTAACCGTCCGATCAGCCTGGTCCGCTGCCCGCAGGGCAGGGCGAAGAAATGCTTTTTCCAAAAGCATGACAGCGGGGCTTTCGGTAAGGCGGTGCATCAGGTGTCGATCCGCGAGAAGAGTGGTGGCGCGGAAGACTATCTTTATGTCGAGAATGCCGATGGTCTGCTCGCCTGCGTCCAGATGGGGACGATCGAATTCCATGGCTGGGCCAGCCGCGCCGATGCTGTGGAGCGGCCCGATCGGCTGATCTTCGACCTCGATCCCGACGAGGGCATGGATTTCGACCGGGTAAAGCGCGCCGCGATCGACATACGCGACGCCTTGAGCGATCTCGGCCTCGTTTCCTTCGCGATGCTCTCCGGCGGGAAGGGTATCCATGTGGTGGTGCCGCTGACCCCCGGTCATGACTGGGCCCCGCACAAGGATTTCGCCTCGCGCTTTGCCCAGGCGTTGAGTGCTGCAGAACCCGATCGCTTCGTTGCGACCATGAGCAAGGCCAAGCGCAAGGACCGTATCTTCATCGACTGGCTGCGCAACCAGCGCGGCAGCACTGCCATCCTGCCCTATTCGGTGCGCGCCCGACCCGACGCCCCGGTCGCGGTGCCGATCGAATGGGACGAAATGGACAGCATCAAGGACGCCCATCCCTATGGAATCGACGATGTCGAAACCCTGCTCGACCGGGCGAGCGCACTCAAGGGCTGGGGCTTCGCCGCCCAGCGCCTCCCCGACATTTGAAATTCAGCCGCCGATCTGCGCCAGCCAGTCGTTCAGATTGTAATGATTGCTCACACGCGCGATCCTGCCGTCGCGAAAGGCGAAGAAGGTGCCGACCCGCAGGCGATAGCCTTGTCCCGAAGCTGGCGGCAGATCGCCGTCGGTCGACAGATAGGTTCCGCTGAGATCGAATTCCGCCGCGCCGCGCGATCCGTCCTCGCTTGCCATGAACACCGGATCATGCACCGTTTCGCGATAGCAGCGGTTCATATGGTCCAGAAAGGCGCGGAACTGCTCCCGGCCTTGGCGCGGTGCGCCCTGGCTAGGTTCGTGCAACACATCGTCGGTCAGCAGGGCAGCCATGCCGTCCCAGTCGCCCGCGTTGAACATCTCGTAATAGCTTGCCAGCAGGGCCAGGCTCATGGCTCGCTCCGATCGAGAGAAGGGGAAGGGTCAGAGTCGCGCCGCGTGCCAGCGCAGATGATCCTCCATGAAGGTCGAGATGAAATAATAGCTATGGTCGTAGCCGGGCCGGAGACGAAGGCTGAGGTCGATGCCCGCCTTGGCGCAAGCTGCTTCCAGCAGCTCGGGCTTCAGCTGCTCGGCCAGGAACGCGTCCGCTTCGCCCTGATCGACGAGCAAGCCGGGCACGCGGGCGCCGTCCTCGATCAATGCCACTGCATCATGCCTGCGCCAGGCCGCCGCATCGTCGCCCAGATAGCCGCCCAGCGCCTTTCTTCCCCAGGGCACCTGGCCGGGCGCGACGATCGGGGCGAAGGCGGACACCGCCTTGAAGCGGCCGGGGAAATTGAGGCCGATGGTCAGCGCGCCATGGCCGCCCATGGAGTGGCCCATGATCGATTGGCGATCCATGTCGGCGATCGGAAACTCCGCCGCGATCAGCGCGGGCAGTTCCTCCGTCACATAGGACCACATGCGATAATGGGTCGCGAAGGGTGCTTGCGTCGCGTCGACATAGAAGCCCGCGCCCAGGCCGAAATCATAGGCGCCCGCCGGGTCGTCCGCCACGCCTTCTCCGCGAGGGGACGTGTCGGGCGCGACGAAGATCAGGCCGAGTTCCGCACAGGCCCGGCGAAACTCGCCCTTTTCGGTCACATTGGCGTGGGTGCAGGTGAGGCCGGACAGATACCAGACGACCGGCAGCCTGGCGCCCGCTTCATGCGGCGGGACATAGACCGAGAAGGTCATGTCCGTGCCGGTGGCCGCGGAGGCATGGCGATAGACGCCCTGCTCGCCGCCGAACGCGCGGTTGGCGGAGATCGTCTCCATCAGAAGACGACGACCGAACGGATGCTCTCGCCGGCGTGCATCAGGTCGAAGCCCTTGTTGATCTCCTCCAGCGTCAGAACGTGGGTAATCATCGGGTCGATCTCGATCTTGCCGTTCATGTACCAGTCGACGATCTTGGGCACGTCGGTCCGGCCCTTTGCGCCGCCAAAGGCCGTCCCCTTCCACACCCGGCCGGTGACGAGCTGGAACGGACGGGTGCTGATTTCCTTGCCCGCCTCCGCGACGCCGATGATGATGCTCTCGCCCCAGCCGCGATGGCAGCATTCGAGGGCGGTGCGCATCACTTCGGTATTGCCGGTCGCGTCGAAGCTGTAATCGGCGCCGCCATCGGTTACTTCCAGGATCTTCGCGATGGTCTCCTCGCGCGACAGGCCCTTGGTGTTGATGAAATGGGTCATGCCGAACTTGCGGCCCCATGCCTCGCGGTCGGCGTTGATGTCGATGCCGATGATCTTGTCTGCCCCGACCATCTTGGCGCCCTGGATGACGTTGAGGCCGATGCCGCCAAGGCCGAACACGACGACATTCTCGCCCGCCTGCACCTTCGCGGTGTTGACGACAGCGCCCACGCCCGTGGTCACGCCGCAGCCGATATAGCAACTCGACTGGAAGGGCGCGTCCTCGCGGATCTTTGCCACCGCGATCTCCGGCAATACGGTGAAATTGGAGAAGGTCGAGCAGCCCATATAATGAAAGATGGGTTGGCCCTTGTAGCTGAAGCGCGTCGTGCCGTCCGGCATCAGCCCCTTGCCCTGCGTTGCGCGGATCGCTGTGCAGAGGTTGGTCTTGCCCGACAGGCAGCTTTTGCACTGGCGGCATTCGGGGGTGTAGAGCGGGATGACATGATCGCCCGGCTTCACGCTGGTGACGCCCCCGCCGACTTCGCGCACGATGCCCGCGCCTTCATGGCCCAGCACTGAGGGGAAGATGCCCTCGCTGTCGAACCCGTCCAGCGTGTAGGCGTCGGTATGGCAGATACCCGTCGCCATGATCTCGACCAGAACCTCGCCCGCCTTGGGGCCTTCCAGGTCCAGTTCCACGATCTCCAGTGGCTTCTTGGCTTGGAACGCGACGGCGGCGCGGGTCTTCATGCTCTGTCTCCTGATGGCGTGGGGAGGATCTAGCATTTCTGCTGTTCGGTGATAAAGGGTGCGTTCGGGCAAAACTTTATAACCATGCAGTGATAATGATGGATGGCTGGGCAGGAATCGATGAATTTGTCGCCGCTGCGCTGGCAGGCTCCTTTTCGGCGGCCGCGATCAAGCGCGGATGTTCCGTCACCCATATCAGCCGGTCCATCGCGCGGCTGGAAAAGCGGCTCGACGCGCAGCTGTTCCACCGGACGACGCGGCGGGTGACACTGACCGACACGGGCCGGACCTTCCTGCGTCACTGCGAGAGGCTGGTGGCGGAGCGGGAGGAGGCGATCGCCTCCGTCACCGCGACGGGGGAGCCGCAAGGGGCGCTGCGCATCACCTGCTCGACCGCGATGGGGGAATTGTTCGTGGCGCCGATCGTCAATCGCTATGTGGCGGCCCATCCGCGCCTCAGCGTCACGATGGAACTGACCAACCGGCTGGTCGATCTTGTGGGAGACGGGTTCGATCTCGCGATCCGAACCGGGGAAATGGCCGATTCGCAGCTGATCCGTACCCGTATCGCCTCGAGGTCGCTCTATAGTTGCGCCTCGCCGACCTATCTCGACCGGCGTGGCCGGCCGCGGACGCCGCAGGAACTGGCGGGACATGACTGCCTGCTGGGATCGGCCTCGACCTGGCATTTCTCCGTCGAGGGTCGCGACGTCATCCATAGGCCGCAGGGTCGGCTGCGCGTCAACAGCGGCCGCGCCGTGCTGGACGCGGCGGTGGAGGGCATGGGCATCTGCCAGCTCCCGGAATTCTATGTCCTGCCCCATTTGCGGACCGGCGCGCTGGAACTGGTGCTGGCTGATGTCCGGCCGCAGGATGAACCGATCTGGGCGGTCTATCCGCAGCGGCGGCACCTCTCGCCCAAGGTCACGGCGCTGGTCGCGCTGCTGCGCCGCGAATTGCCGCTGGCGCTTAGCGCGGGCTAGTGCGCCGGCGGACCGGGCCGCTTCACCTTCTTGAGCTGCCGGATGCCCATCCACACGGCCAGCACGATAGCCGGGATCAACGCGACGTCGATCCATCCGGGCAGATGCGCGCCCTCATGCTCCAGCGCCTCCTTCAGGTGATGCCACAACCCTAGCGCATAGTAGCTGACCGCCACCACCGACAGCCCCTCGACCGTATGCTGCAACCGCAGTTGCAGTCCGGTACGCCGATCCATCGACGCGAGCAGGTCGCGGTTGCGGCGGGCCAGCGCCGTGTCGACGCGGGTGCGCAGCATCGCGCTGGTCCAGGCGGCGCGCTGCGACAGATCCTCCAGCCGGCGCGAAAATGCGTCGCAGGTCCGCATCGCGGGCAGCAGTCGCCGCTCGGTGAAATCGTCCAGCGACCCATAGCCGCGCACCGGCGCCACCTTCAGGCTGTGGATGCGATCAAGGCAGATTTGTGCATAGGCGCTCGTCGCGCTCATCCGGTAGCGGGTGCTGGCCAGCGTCTGAGCCAACTGGGCGCTCAGCGCCGACAGCGCCTCCAAAACCGTATCGGCATCGGCGTCCGGCTGTGCGACCCGTGCGGTGATGTCGGTCAGCTGTTGCTCCAGCGCCGTCAGCAGCGGCGTGGCCGCCTGCGCCTCTGGCAGGCCAAGCAGCGCCATTTTGCGATAATTACCCAATTCCTGGAGGCGCTGGACCAGTTGCGCCATTTCGATGCCTTCCAGCCCCTTGTCCTGGATCAGCAACCGGCCGAACCCGTCTTCATGCAGGCGGAAATCGCTCCAGATGCGCGCACGCCCTTCGGCCACGTCGGATATGACCAAGTCGTCGGCGGCGAAATGGGCAGCGATAGTCGCCGGATCGGGCGTGCTGGCGACCAGCGCGATCTGGGTCGACCGGATGACCTGACCGGGCAATTGCGCGATCCATTCGGCCCCCCTCGCAAAGGATGCCAGGTCGAACAACTTGCCCTTGCCGGGGGCGAGGAAGCTGTAGGTCATGAACTCGCTGTGCCGTTCCCACGTGAAGATGAGGTCGCCCAGCGCGCAGGTGAGAAAGCGGTCGCTTGGCGCGATCGACGCTCCGTAAGGAGCGAGCAGGATGGCCAACTTCGTCAGGACATCTGCCGCTTCTGGCGGATCGACCAGAAGCACAAGCTGGATCGCGCGGGCCGGAGCGGCGAGCCGCGGCGTCTTGCGCACATGCATTTCGCGAGAGAGCGAGGCGCGATGCCGATGGCTTCGCTCGATCAATCCCGTAAAGCCCGCTGTCTCAGCCATCCCGTACCCCTTCGGCCTCCTTTATTTACTCCGACAATTGCTGCGAGGCAATGGCTCAGGCGTCTTCGTAGAGTTCGAGCGGCAGGCCATCGGGATCGGCGAAGAACGTGAAGCGCTGGCCGGTATATTCATCGACGCGGATGGGTTCGCATTCGATACCATGATCGGCGAGTCGGGCGACTTCCACGTCGATATCGGCGACCATGAAGGATAGGTGGCGCAGTCCGCAGGCTTCCGGGCGCGACGGGCGGGCCGGCGGCGAGGGAAACGAAAAAAGCTCGATTTGCGCGTTCCCGACGTCGATATCGCATTTCCAGCTGTCCCGGGCCTCCCGATATACTTCGCGGATGATCGGAAAGCCCAGGATCTGGGTGTAGAAATGGCGCGATCGTGGATAGTCCGAGCCGATGATGGCGATATGGTGGACGCCGCGCAGCCCCATTGATTAACGCTCGATCTGGCTGACGTCGCGCACTGCGCCCTTGGCGGCGTTGGTGGTCATTGCGGCATAGGCGCGCAGGGCAGGCGAGACTTCGCGCTTGCGGCCCAGCGGTTTCCACGCCCTGGCGCCGCGCGCCTCCATCTCGGCGCGGCGGGCGTCCAATATGCTGTCGTCCAGATCGACCCTGATGACGCGGGCGGGGATGTCGATGACGATCGGGTCGCCGGTCTGTACCAGCGCGATCAGGCCGCCTTCCGCCGCCTCGGGCGACACATGGCCGATCGACAGGCCCGACGTCCCGCCGGAAAAGCGCCCATCGGTGATGAGCGCGCAGGCCTTGCCCAGTCCCTTCGACTTGAGATAGCTGGTCGGATAGAGCATTTCCTGCATCCCCGGACCGCCCTTCGGCCCTTCATAGCGGATGACGACGACGTCGTTCGCCTTGACTTCGTTGCCCAAAATGCCCGCGACGGCGGCGTCCTGGCTTTCATAGACGCGCGCGGTACCATGGAAGACGAGGATGCTCTCGTCCACGCCCGCGGTCTTCACGATACAGCCTTCGGGCGCGAGATTGCCGAACAGGACGGCGAGGCCCCCATCCTTGGAAAAGGCGTGCTCAGCCGATCGGATCACGCCCTTCTCCCGGTCTGTGTCGAGATCCTCCCACCGTTCCGACTGGCTGAACGCGGTCTGGGTCGGCACGCCGCCCGGCGCGGCGCGGTAGAAGTTGCGGACCTCTTCGCTGTTGGTGCGGCCAATGTCCCAGCGGGCCAGTGCATCAGCCATGGTGCGGCTGTGAACAGTCGGCAGGCTCGCGTCGATCAGGCCGGCGCGCTCCAGTTCGCCCAGGATCGCCATGATGCCGCCGGCGCGGTGGACATCCTCCATGTGGACGTCATTCTTGGCCGGCGCGACCTTGCAAAGGCACGGCACGCGGCGCGACAGCCGGTCGATGTCGGCCATTGTAAAGTCGATCCCGCCTTCATAAGCGGCGGCGAGCAGGTGCAGTACCGTATTGGAGGATCCGCCCATGGCGATGTCCAGGCTCATCGCATTTTCGAACGCGGCGAAATTGGCGATGCTGCGCGGCAGGACGCTCTCGTCGTCCTGCTCATAATAGCGCTTGGTGATGTCGACGATAACATGGCCGGCTTCGCGGAACAGGCGCTCGCGGTCCGAGTGGGTCGCCAGCGTCGAACCATTGCCCGGCAGCGACAGGCCCAGCGCTTCGGTCAGGCAGTTCATCGAATTGGCGGTGAACATGCCCGAACAACTCCCGCAGGTCGGGCAGGCGGAGCGCTCGATCGTCTGCACTTCCTCGTCGGTATAGCTCTCGTCGGCGGCGACCACCATCGCATCGACCAGGTCGAGCGCGACCTTCTTGCCGCGCACGACCGTCTTGCCCGCTTCCATCGGCCCGCCCGACACGAAGACAACGGGGATGTTGAGGCGCATCGCGGCCATCAACATGCCGGGCGTGATCTTGTCGCAGTTGGAGATGCAGACGATCGCATCCGCGCAATGGGCGTTGACCATATATTCGACGCTGTCGGCGATCAGGTCGCGGCTGGGCAGCGAATAGAGCATCCCGCCATGGCCCATGGCGATGCCGTCATCGACCGCGATGGTGTTGAATTCCTTGGCGACGCCGCCCGCCGCTTCGATCTCGCGCGCCACGAGCTGGCCCAGATCCTTGAGGTGGACATGGCCCGGCACGAACTGGGTGAATGAATTGGCAATCGCGATGATCGGCTTGCCGAAATCCTCGTCCTTCATCCCCGTCGCGCGCCACAGGCCGCGCGCGCCCGCCATGTTGCGGCCATGGGTGGTGGTACGGGAACGATAGGCAGGCATGACTCGGGTCCTTCAGGCAAAACTCGCGGCCCCTCTACAGGCTGGGGCCGGCCTGTGGAACATATTATTCCTTTTATGGAGTCATTGCGCCATTTTCTTGCGCCATCCTCTTGGGTTCAGGCGCCGCTGCCCTGGAGCAGCGCCATGCGCAGGCATTGGCACACAACCTCGTCGCGCTGGTTGAGCAGGCGATGGGTGAAGGTGACGATGCCCGCGCCGGGGCGCGACTTGCTGGGCTTAAGGTCGGTGACCTCGGTTTCGCAGCGCAGCGTGTCGCCGATGAAGACCGGCTTGGGCATGACCAGCTTGTCATAGCCCAGATTGGCGACCAGCGTGCCGAGCGTCGTGTCGCCGACCGACAGGCCGATCATCAGCGCGAAGGTGAAGGTGCCGTTGACGAGGATCTGGCCGAACTCGCTGGCCTTTGCGAACTCGGCGTCGAGATGCAGCGGCTGGGGATTGTGGGTCATCGTCGTGAAGAGGAGATTGTCCGTCTCCGTCACGGTGCGGCGTATGTCATGGGCGACGGTGTCGCCTATCATCCATTGATCGAAATGTCGTCCGGCCATAGCTGTTACTCTGGAATTGAAATTTCAGTCGTGATCGTCAATCTTCACGATCTTCGCCAGCAGCACGCCTTCGCTGACCTGTCCGCCTTCTTCGGCGTCGAGTTCCGCAACGATGCCCTCGAACGGCGCGATCAGACTATGCTCCATCTTCATGGCCTCGAGCGTCAACAATTTATGCCCCTTGGCGACCTTGTCCCCGGCCGCCACCATGACGGCGATGATGCGGCCGGGCATGGGTGAGAGGATCGCCCCGTCCGATGCGGCGCCCGATGCCGCGCCCGACACCCTGATCGGTTCTACACGCCATGTCTGCCCCTCCTCGCTCAGCCAGGAAGCGCACGGTGGTTCCACAGGACCGGCAAGCGGCGTCTGGTACACATGGTCGAAGATCGGCATGTGGACGGGCATGGTTTGCCCATTGACGGCAATTATGATGCGCTGCTGCGTGGGCGCATTCAGGCGGAACCCTGCCAGCGCCTGCCGACCATATTGCTGTGCGGCGTCCGACAGGGCTTCGTCGGAAGGCATGGACGGCGGCATCAAGGAATCGCCTGCCCGCTCGATCAGGCCCGTGTCGACCGACCCTGAAACAAAATCCGGATGATCCAGCAGCTTCATGAGGAACGCGCTGTTGGTTCGCACCGGCCAGATACTACTGTCGTTCAGCGCGCGGATCAGATCCTCTCTCGCGCCTTCGCGGTGGCTTCCATGGGCGATCATCTTGGCGATCATCGGATCGTAGAAGGGTGAAATGGTCGCGCCCTGATATACGCCCGTGTCGATGCGGACGCTGCCGTCGAGTTCGAACTGCTCCAGCCGGCCGGTCGAAGGCAGGAATCCCTTGGCGGGATCTTCCGCATAGAGGCGCGCCTCGATCGCATGGCCGTTGATGGACAGCTCCTGCTGCTTCTTCGGCAGGGGTTCGCCCGCAGCGACGCGGAGCTGCCATTCGACCAGATCCTGCCCCGTAATTTCCTCCGTCACGGGATGTTCGACCTGAAGCCTTGTGTTCATTTCCATGAACCACACACGATCGGCCTTGAGATATCCGGCCGACCCGTCGGCGATGAACTCGATCGTCCCCGCGCCCACATAGTTGACTGCTCTAGCCGCGCGCACGGCCGCATCGCAGATCGCGGCGCGGGTAAATTCGGTCATGCCCGGCGCGGGGGCTTCCTCGATCACCTTCTGATGGCGGCGCTGGAGCGAACAGTCGCGTTCGAACAGATGGACGATGTTGCGATGACGGTCACCGAACACCTGCACCTCGATATGGCGCGGGTTGGTGATCCATTTTTCCAGCAGGACCGCATCATTGCCGAAGCTGGAGGCCGCCTCGCGCCGGCAGGATGCGAGTGCGTCGGCAAAGTCGCCGGCGTTGTCCACCTTGCGCATCCCCTTGCCGCCGCCACCGGCCACCGCCTTTATGAGGACGGGATAGCCGATCGCTTCGGCTTCCGCCGCGAGCCGTTCGGGCGACTGGTCCTCGCCCAGATAGCCCGGCGTGGTCGGAACGCCCGCGTCCTGCATCAGCTTCTTGGCTGCATCCTTGAGGCCCATGGCGGTGATGCTCGACGGGTCGGGTCCGACCCAGATGAGACCGGCGTCGATGACTGCCTGGGCGAACTCGGCATTTTCGCTGAGGAAGCCATAGCCGGGATGGATCGCCCGGGCCCCAGTGGCCCTGGCGGCGGCGATGATCTTCTCGCCGACCAGATAGGATTCGCGCGCAGGAGAGGGGCCGATATGTACGGCGTCGTCAGCGAAACGGACATGCAGGGCATTGGCGTCGGCATCCGAATAGACGGCAATGGTGCGAATGCCCATGCGGCGCGCCGTGCGGATGATCCGGCAGGCGATCTCGCCACGATTGGCGATGAGAAGGGAAGAGATCATCCGCATTACATCCTGAAAATGCCGAATTGCGCCCGTTCTTCCACCGGCGCGTTCAGCGCCGCGGCGAAGGCGAGGCCGAGGACGTCGCGCGTCTGAACCGGGTCGATGACGCCGTCGTCCCACAGCCGCGCGGTGGCGTAATAGGGATTGCCTTCATGCTCATATTTCTGGCGGATCGGCGCCTTGAAGGCTTCGGCCTCGTCCGGCGTCCATTTGGCCGCATCGCGGTGAACGGTTGCCAGCACGCTTGCTGCCTGCTCTCCGCCCATCACGCTGATCCGGGCGTTGGGCCAGGTGAAGAGGAAGCGCGGCTGATAGGCCCTACCGCACATGCCGTAATTGCCCGCGCCGAAGCTGCCGCCGATCAGCACGGTGACCTTGGGTACCTGCGCCGTAGCGACGGCGGTGACGAGCTTGGCGCCATTCTTGGCGATGCCCTCCGCCTCATATTTGCCGCCGACCATGAAGCCTGAGATATTCTGGAGGAAGAGAAGGGGAATGCGGCGCTGGCAGGCCAGTTCGATGAAATGCGCGCCCTTGAGTGCACTTTCGCTGAAAAGTACGCCGTTATTGGCCAGGATCGCGACCGGCATCCCCCAGATATGGGCGAAGCCGCAGACCAAAGTCGTGCCATAGAGCGGCTTGAACTCGTGGAATTCGCTGGCGTCGACGATGCGGGCGATGATTTCGCGTACATCATAGGGGGCGCGGACATCGTCGGGGATGATGCCGTAGAGATCAATGGCGTCATATCTGGGCGGGCGGGGATCGCGCAGGTTGAGATCGGCTTTGCGATCGGGCTGGAGCGTCGATACGATGTCGCGCACGATGGTGATCGCATGGTCGTCATTTTCCGCGACATGGTCGACCACGCCCGACTTGCGGCCATGCAGGTCGCCGCCGCCCAGATCCTCGGCCGATATGATTTCGCCGGTGGCGGCCTGCACCAGCGGCGGACCGGCAAGGAAGATGGTGCCCTGATTGCGCACGATCACCGTCTCGTCCGACATGGCGGGGACATAGGCGCCGCCCGCCGTGCAACTCCCCATGACGCAGGCGATCTGGGGGATGCCCCGCGCGCTGAGGTTCGCCTGATTGTAGAAGATGCGGCCGAAATGGTCGCGGTCGGGAAACACCTCCGCCTGGTTGGGCAGGTTGGCGCCGCCGCTGTCGACCAGATAGATGCAGGGCAGGCGGTTTTCGAGCGCTATTTCCTGCGCACGCAGATGCTTCTTGACGCTCAGCGGATAATAGGTGCCGCCCTTTACCGTGGCGTCGTTGCACGCGACCATCACCTGTCGCCCCGACACGCGGCCGATGCCGGCTATGATGCCGGCGCCGGGCACTTCATCATGATACATGCCATTGGCCGCGAGTTGGCCGATTTCCAGGAATGGCGAGCCGGGATCGAGCAGCCGCTCGACCCGGTCGCGGGGCAGCAGCTTGCCGCGCGCGACATGCTTCTCGCGGGCGGCGTGTGATCCCCCCCGCGCGGCGGCTGCGACTTTTTCGCGCAATTCCTCCGCCAGCGCGCGGTTGTGCGCGGCATTGGCGCGGAAGCTCTCGCTGTCGGGCGCCAGCTTGGTGTCGAGGACAGGGGCGGTCATGCGCCGATCAACTCGCGACCGATGAGCATCCGGCGAATCTCGTTGGTGCCTGCTCCGATGTCCAGCAGCTTGGCGTCGCGCATATAGCGTTCGACCGGCCAGTCCTTGGTGTAGCCCGCGCCGCCCAGCGCCTGTACCGCATCCAGCGCGACCTTCATCGCATTCTCCGATGCCAGCAGGATCGCGCCAGCGGCGTCGAAGCGGGTCGTCTTTCCGGCGTCACAGGCGCGAGCGACCGCATAGACATAGGCGCGCGCCGAATTGAGCGCGACATACATGTCGGCGACCTTGGCCTGCATAAGCTGGAAGGCGCCGATCGGCTTTCCGAACTGCTGGCGTTCGCGGACATAGGGGACGACAGTGTCGAGACAGGCTTGCATGATGCCAAGCTGAATGCCGGCAAGAACGGTGCGTTCATAGTCCAGCCCCGACATCAGGATGGCCGCGCCGTCATTGAGCGCCCCCATGATATTCTCTTCCGGCACCTCGCAATCGTCGAAGATCAGCTCGGCGGTGGGAGAGCCGCGCATCCCCATCTTGTCGATCTTCTGCCCGATGGAAAAGCCCTTCATATCCTTCTCGATCAGGAAGGTGGTGATGCCTTTCGATCCTTCGCCGGTCTTGGCGTAGACGACCAGCGTGTCGGCATAGGCGGCATTGGTGATCCAGAACTTCGTGCCGTTGAGGATGTAGCGATCGCCCTTCCTTTCCGCCTTCAGCTTCATCGAAACGACGTCGGACCCGGCTCCTGCCTCCGACATGGCGAGGCTGCCGACATGCTCGCCGGAGATGAGTCTCGGCAGGTAGCGCGCCTTCTGCTCCGCATTGCCCCAGCGGCGGATCTGGTTGACGCAGAGGTTCGAGTGGGCGCCGTAGGAAAGGCCGATCGAGGCGGAGGCGCGAGCGACTTCCTCCTGCGCGACGACATGCTCCAGATAGCCGAGGCCCAGGCCGCCAAACGCCTCCTCGACGGTGATCCCGTGCAGGCCGAGTGCGCCCATTTCGGGCCAGAGTTCGCGGGGAAACCAGTCCTTCGCGTCGATCTCCGCTGCGAGCGGGGCAATCCGGTCGGCAGCGAAGCGGGCGGTGCTGTCGCGGATCATGTCCGCGGTCTCGCCCAGGGCGAAGTCGAAATTGCTCATTGGCCTCTCCTTTGCCCGTCAGGCTAACAAAGCGGCCAGCCAAATCAAAATTGAAATATTTTTGGGTCTGTTATAGATAGCATCTATGATAGAACGCTATCAGCTCCGTTATTTCCTGGCCGTGGTCGATCAGGGCAATTTTTCGCGCGCGGCGGCACATTGCAATGTCGCGCAGCCCACATTGTCGGTCGGCATCGCCAAGCTGGAACGCGCGCTGGGCGGCCCCTTGTTCCTGCGTTCGGGGCATCGGGTCGAACTGACGCAGGCAGGATCGCGCCTGCTGGCCCATGCACGGCGGATCGAGGGCGAGTTCAACCTGGCGCAACAGGCGATGGCGGGCACGGCGCAGGGTCCGCTGACGCGCATGGGGGTGCTGAAAAGTCTGCCCGGCGCGACCATAGGCGCCATCGCGCGGGAAGCTCGCCGGATCGACCCGTCGGCACGGCTCGAACTGGTGGAGGGGACGGAGCGCGAACTGCTGGGCCATGTCGCGCGGGGGCGGGTCGATTGCGCGCTGACCCTGGTGGAGCGGGGGAGCGACCGCTTCCTCGAGGAGCCGTTGCGGCAGGAGGGCTATGCGCTTGCCGTTCCGCTCGATCATCCGGCCGCGGCGCAGGCATCCGTCGCAGCCGAGACGCTCAACGAGGATGTCATGATTGTGCGGCGCCATTGCGAGGCGCTGTCGGAAACCAGCCGCTTCTTCACTGAGCGCGGCGTCCGGCCGCATTTCGCCTATCGGTCGGTCAATGACGAGCGGGTTATGCAGATGGTCGCCGCGGGCATCGGGATCACATTGATGCCTGAATGCTATCAGGCGGGCGACGTCGCCCGGCCCAGGCTGGCCGGCTTTGACCTGCGGCGGACGATCGGCCTGGTCTACGCCGCGACGGCCGAGGCACTCGCCGCATCGCCGTCCGCGATGGTGAAGGCGTCGCGCGCGCTGTTGGGCGGATGAAAAGGGCGCCGCCGGATCGGCGTGCAGTCCAATCCGGCGGCGGGGAAGACCGGCCTCAAAGGCCGGAAACTTATTTCGCTGCGGCGACCAGCCGCATCGCCGCGCCGCCGCCTGGCGCGAGCCAGAGGTCATAGCGGTCGCCCTTGCGGATGGTCCGCGTCTCATAGGCGATCTTGTGCCGGGCATCGGTCAGGTAGGTCGCGCCGTCGCCATCCTTGTAAATGGTGGCGGTGTAGCTCTTGCCCGGCTCCAGATAGTCGAAATTCAGCGTTACCGTCCGTGCGGTCGCATCGTTGACACCGCCGACATACCAGTTCTCGCTCTTGCGATCCTTGCGCGCGAAGATGGCATAATCGCCCACCTCGCCGGCGATCAGATGGCTTTCCGCCCAGTCTGCCGGCACCTTTGTGATGAAGTCCAGTTCCTTCGGATATTTGGCGAGCGTCTCGACAAAGTCCGCCGCCATCTGGATCGGCGAATAGAGAGCGAGGTAGAGTCCGAGCTGCTTGGCCAGCGTGGATGCCAGCGGCACATGCTCCGCCCCCTCCAGGCTGAGTATGCCGGGCGTGAAGTCCATCGGCCCGGACAGCATCCTTGTGTAGACCAATGTCGGTTCATGGTCCGGGCCGTTCGCGAATTGGCCCCAGGCATTATATTCCATCCCGCGCGCGCCCTCGCGTCCGACCCAGTTGGGATAGGTCCGGCGCAAGCCCGTATCCTTGATCGGCTCATGTGCATTGACAGCGACCTTGTATTTCGCCGCCGTTTCCACGACGCGCAGATGGTGCTGCGCCATCCGCTGCCCGTCATGATACTCCATGCGCGTCTCGCCCGGCGTGTCTCCGGGCGCGATAATGCCGCCCATGTCCGCGACATAGCCCGTCTTCACCACATCGACGCCAAGCCCGCCGTAGAGCTTCATCGCATCATCCAGCTGCGCTTCATAATTGGCGATATTGCCGCCGGTCTCATGATGGCCGATCAGGTGAACGCCCTTCCTCTTCGCGTATGCGGCAAGGCCCGGCAGGTCGAAGTCCGGCGTCGACTGGGTGTAGCTGAATTCATCGCCATGGCCGAACCAGTCGCCGTTCCAGCCCTTGTCCCAGCCTTCGACCAGCACGCCGCGGAAGCCATGCTTGGCCGCGAAGTCGATATATTGCTTCGTCCGCGCGGTGGTGGCGCCATGTTTCGGCCCTTCGGCCCAACTCCAGTCGCCGCGGATCATCCCCCACCAGATGCCGATATATTTGGCCGGCTGGAACCAGCTGACGTCACCCAGCTTGTTGGGTTCGTTGAGGTTCAGTTCCAGGTCGTTTTCGACCAGCCCGGCCGCGTCGTCGGCGATGCGGATGGCCCGCCAGGGGGTGTTGAAGGGCAGGTCGCGGATCACGCGCGGTCCGCGCGAGGATGGCGACAGGGTGGTGCGGAAGGTCTGGCCCGATGCACGCTTCAGCCAATAGGCCGAATAATCGACCAATGCCGCCTCATGGAAGCTCAGATGCGTGCCGTCGTCCAGCCGCATGGTGATGGGCGTGTGCGCGGTCGATACCGCATCGATCGGGCTGTTCTGGTAGACCTGTTCATAACGGTTCCATTCGCCGCCCGGAATCCACCAGGCCATCCCCTTGGGCGCGATGTCGAACTCGGTCGTTTCATCCGCGATCTTCATCGTTTTGAGATTGGGCTGATCGGGCAGCTCATAGCGGAAGCCGACGCCGTCATCGAACAGGCGGAACCGGACATTCATCAGACGCGCGCCCTGCACGTCCGACTGCTTGAAGCGGACCAGCAGCTCATTATGATCGTCCGTGACGAAACGGCGTTCGCCCCACGGCTGTTCCCATGTCTCCTTGCTGCTGCCTTTTTCCGATCCGGCGATCGAAAAGCCGCGCACCATGTTGAGGCCGTCGGTCAGGATGAAACCCAGCTTCGACGGCGCAATCAGCAACTTGCCCTTGCGCGACAAGGACCAGGTGGGTCGGCTGTCATTGTCGGTTGTGACGGAGAGCGTGATGCTGCCGTCCGGCGAGGTCGCTGAGACAGAAGGCCTGGCCTGCTGCGCGACAGCGGGCGTGGCCGCAAGCATGGCGAGCGTGAACATGCCCTTCGTGACGACATGACCCATCAGTTGCTCTCCTCGATCAGAACCGCGCCATAGGGCGGGAGCGAGCCATTGTCGGCTCCATTGATGCAAACGTTTGCCATTCCTATGACAGCCTTGTCAAGCGGCCATTCGAGGGCCTCGCCGGACAGGTTGAAGACGCAGAGCATGGATTGTTCCGCGACGCGCCGGCGAAACACCAGCCGCGCCTCATCAGCCACGATGATCTCCAGGCTGCCCAGTCGCAGCGCCGGATTCTCCCTGCGCAGCGCCAGCATTGCGCGGCTGTGATTGAGCAACGACGCGGGGTCGGCTTCCTGCGCATCGACCGCCAGCGCCAGATGATCCTCGCCATGGGGCAGCCAGGGGTCCACTGTCGAGAAACCCGCCTGTGTCGCGTCGGCGGCCCAGGGCAGTGGCGTGCGTGCGCCGTCGCGCGACAGGGTCAGCGGCCAGTTGGCGATCGCTTCTGGATCCTGAAGCCGCTCGAACGGAATATCGACCTGGGTGAGGCCCAATTCCTCGCCCTGGTACAGGATCGCGTTGCCGCGCAGCGCGACCAGCAGCGCCATCTTCATGCGCGCGAAGGCGTCCCGATCTTCGGGCGCACACCATCGTGAAAGCGCGCGGGGTGCGTCGTGATTTTCGAAGGCCCAGCTCGGCCAGCCCATCCCCGGCTCGTCGGGCCAGCGCGCGACCGTATCCGCCACCAGCTTCGGCGTCAGTTTGTCGGCGTAGAGGAAGTTGAACCCATAGGCGCTGTTGAGATGGGCTTCGCCTTCCGTATAGGCCTTCATCTCCCTCTCTGACAGGTCGCCGCCGACCTCGGCCACGGTGAAGATCGCGCCATATTCGTCGCACAGCGTGCGGATGCGCTTGATGAAGTCGACGACGCCGGGATGCGACTGGCTATAGGTCTTGGTCTGGAAGTCGAAGGGGCGGGTGCGCGGCTTGCCGGTGTCTGGCGCGGGCGGATTGTCGCGCAGCAACGGGTCATGCATGGAATGGTTGAGCGCGTCGAGCCGGAACCCATCGACGCCCCGGTCCAGCCAGAAGCGCATGGCGCCCAGCAACGCATCCTGCACTGCTCCGTTGTGGACATTGAGCTGCGGCTGGCTGCTCAGAAACTGGTGCATATAATATTGCCCGCGCCGTGCGTCCCAGGTCCAGGCCGGACCGCCGAACACCGACTGCCAGTTGCTGGGCGGGGTGCCGTCGGCCTTTGGATCGGCCCAGACATACCAGTCGGCCTTGTCGCCAGTCCGGCGCGCGCGACTGTCCCGGAACCAGTCGTGGAGATCGGATGTGTGGGCATAGACCTGGTCGATCGTGACCTTCAGCCCCAATTCGTGCGCCCGCGCCACCAGCGCATCGAAATCGGCCAGCGTGCCGAAAATCGGATCGACATCGCAATAATCGGCAATGTCATAGCCGAAGTCGCGCATCGGCGAGGTGAAGAAGGGTGAAATCCAGATCGCGTCAGCGCCCAGCCGCGCGATATGCTCCAATCGCTCGGTGATGCCATTGAGGTCGCCGATGCCGTCATGATTGCTGTCCTGGAAGCTGCGCGGATAGATCTGGTAGATCACCGCACCCTTCCACCAGGGCTGATCGGTCGATGTCGTCGCAAGCGTCATGATGGGGCGTTCCGGCGGTTAGGGGTTGGCGGCGCAAACGGCGTAACCGAAAGCGGGGAGGGAGAGGGCAAGGCTGCCCGGCGCTTGCGGAGCGGCCGGGCAGGTGCCGGCCAGCGACGTAAAGCCGCCGCTGGCTGGATCGACCGCGACATTGCCCGACAGCGGAGCGGCCGATGTATTGAAAGCGACCAGAACCTCCCGCCCCGTATCGGGATCGATGCGGGAGACGGCGAAGAGGCCGGGCTTGTCCGAACCGGAGCGCAGGATCGTCGCGCCGCGCGACAAAGCGGGCGTGTCGCGGCGGACCTTTGCCAGTGTCGCGATCGCGCGATAGAGCGGGTGGTCGGCGTTGAAATTGTCAGCGGCCGTGGTCGCCTGCGTGCCGACCAGCCGGTCCGCATTATATTCCGCGACTTTCGACGCGAACATGTCCTGCCGTGCCTGCTGGTCATTGCCGGTGCCGGCAAAGCCCTGCTCGTCGCCATAATAGATGGTCGGAACTCCCCTTAGCGTCAGCAGCATCGCATGGCCGAGCAGGGCGCGCGCCAGTTCCTCCTGCGCGCTCATGCCGGGCTTCGCCTGACGCAGGAAGTAGGCGAAACGGCCGGCATCATGATTGCCGAGGAAGGTGGGCAGTTGCAGCGCCGCCGTCTTGCCGCCGTCGTAGAGCGCATCATCCTCACCAAGGCGCGCAAGCATGTCGGTGCCGGTCTTGCCGCTAGCCGCATCGACGGCGGCGCGCATGAAGGCGAAATCCAGCACGGCGGGGAAGGCCGCGTTGCGGGTCCAGCTTGCCAGCAGCGCGGGATCATAATCGCCGGTCGCGACCTCGCCGAAAACATGGAAATTGGGGATTCCCTTGCTCGCCGCATGGGCCCGGATGGCGGGGATGAAGGCCCGCCAGAATTCGGGATTCACATGGCGCGCGGTGTCGATGCGATAGCCGTCGATGCCGAACCGATCGATCCAGCCCTTGTAGATGGCGATGAAGCCTTCGACTACGCGCGGGTCTTCTGTGGCAAGGTCGTCCAGACCGACGAAATCGCCATATTGCGAACTCTCGCCCTTCCAGTCGGTATCGCCGCGATTATGATAATAGATAGGGTCGTTGAGCCAGGCGGGGACTTTCACCTTTGCCTCGCCCTTGGGCACGATCGGCGTATAGGCGAAGGACGGGTCGGTGAGCTTGCTCCAGTTGGCGGCGCTGCCATCGCGGTCCCCGACGAACCCCGTGTTGATGGGCTTGTCCGCCGCGCCGCCCCGGCGCGACCAGGGATAGTCGCCCTTGCCGCGATAGGGCGCCGCGCTGGTCGGGCTTTCGGCATATTGGATCACATCCGCCGTATGATTGGCGATGATGTCCATATAGACTTTCATGCCTCGCGCATGGGCGGCGTCGACCAGCGCCTTGAAGTCCTTGTCCGTTCCGAAATGCGGATCGACGGTGGTGAAGTCCGTCACCCAATAGCCATGATAGCCCGCGCTTTCCTGGCCCTTGGCGCCTTGCACCGGCTTGTTCCTGAAGATCGGCGCCAGCCAGATCGCGGTCGCGCCCAGCCCCTGGACATAATCGAGCTTCGCCGTCAGCCCCCGGAGGTCGCCGCCATGATAGAAGGCGCGTGATGTGGGATCATAGCCGGTCTGGAGCGGGCCGCCCTTGAGGCCGCCCTTGTCATTCTTCGGATCGCCGTTGGCGAAGCGATCTGGCAGGACGAAATAGACGATCTCCTGCTCCGGGGCGCGCGCGCGCAGATCGCTCAAGCTGTCCGCCTGCGCGCTCGTGACGCCCATCAGGGCCGCGCCGATCCCGGCGGCCGTCACGAGCAGTTTCGTGGCCGTTCGACCCATAGGGCATCCCCTTTGATTTGAACCTGTGAAGGCCCGGCGGCGGCGCGGCCGCCGGGTCAGTCTACACATCAGAAGCGGTAGTTGAAGCCCGCCATGAAGCGGCGGCCATAGCTTTGATAGTTGCGGATCTGGATCGACGCGCCGGTGTCCACCGACACGAACGGCTCGTCGGTCAGATTCTGGCCCTGGAGGAAGACCGACAGGCCTTCCAACGCGCTGCCCTTCTGGAAATCATAGCCGATCTGGGCGTCGACGATCGTTTCCGCCAAGGCCCGGCGCAGCTCGCGCTCGCCCCCGAAGCCGACGAACTGGCCGACGAAAGCGGAACGGTAGCGGACCGATCCGCGCGCCGAGAAGCCCCATTTCTCGAAGAAGAGCGTCCCGTTGGCGACCCAGCGCGAATAGTCGGGCAGGTCTTCCGCCGATGCACCGACGCCCGGCTTGATGCTGGTCTTGGTATAGCCCGCGCCGCCCGTCAGGCCGAAGCCTTCCAGCGCCGGCGTGATGACGTCGAACGGAACGGTGCCGGCGACCTCGAAGCCGTAGAGCTTGCCGCCCTGGCCGTTTACCGGCCGGGTGATGGTGCCGACCATGTTGGTCACGCCGGGCGGCAGGGTGACGGGCAAGCCGGTATAGTCATAGGGCACGGTTTCGCGATAGACGTAGCTTTCCAGCTTCTTGTAGAAGAACTGGAGGCCCAGATAGCCCTTGGTCCCGAAATATTTTTCGAAATTGAGGTCCGCTGCCCAGGCGCGATAGGGACGAAGCGTCGGGCTGCCGCCGGTGCCGGTGATGACCCCGCTGGCCGTGTTATAGCCATAGTCGAGGCTCACCTTCATATCCTCGAAACGCGGGCGCTGGATCTCGCGCGCGCCCGACAGGCGGATGACGAAGTCGGTCGGGAAACGCAGCGACAGGTTCATGCTGGGCAGCACGTCCCAGTAATTGGCGCCGCGCGTGGTCGGCACCAGGTCGGCTGCGGCCAGGTTCACGAAGCCGCGCGACTTCTGCTCGGTATTCTGGGCGAGCACGCCGACATTGCCGGTCAGTTCGGCCGATCCGACGGCCGCTTTGATGTCGGCCATCAGATAGGCGGACATCACGCGCTCCGTCACCGAATAGGCCTTGGCCGGCACGTCCTTGCTGGGATTGAGCGTCTTCACATAGACGCCATCGGCCAGCAGCTGGAACGGATCATAGGAAAGGATCGGGCCGACACCGATGAAGCTCAGGTCCGTGGCGCTCAGTCGATATTGCTGCGGCAGGACGAGCGAGGTCGCGCCGTTCGCCAGGTTCAGGAAATATTCCTCCGGCGTCTTGGACTTGGTTCGGTCGGTATAGCCCAGGCCCGCCGTCACCTTCGACAGGAAGCCGCTGTCGACTTCCTTGCCGAACTCCAGCTGGTAGCTCTTGAGTTCGTCGTCGATGATACGGTCGTTATAATAGCCTTCCTGGTGGCCGAGCGGCGCGCCTGCGCCCCAGCCGAGCGGATCGGTCAGCACCATCAGGTCCGGGTTGCTGTAGTCCAGCTGGCTCGACGTGAAGCGCGTACCCTTGCTGCCGCTGACGAAATCGAGCGTGTCGGTCGCGCCATTACCCGCGCCCGCCCCGGTGCCCGCATTGGATTCGAGCGACAATTCGCTGCGGTCGGTGCGCGAATAGCCGAAGTCGAAGCTGGCCGACCAGCCGTCATCGCCAGTATATTTGGCATTGAAGCCGCCCGAGAAGATGGTCGACGTGCGCTCATAGCCATGGTTGTTCACCACGGCCTCGACATTGGTGAAGGTGCCGCTCTTGATGAAATTGCCGTCGAGCGCGGTGCTGCCCGGCACCAGGCTCGCGCCGCTCCAGTAGAGCGGGAATTCTACGCCGCGCTTGATCTGCTTGTCCGTGAAGTCGCCGTAGAAACCGTCGAAGGTCAGCATCAGCGTATCAGTGGCCTGCACCTGCACGGCGCCCTGGATGCCCAGGCGCTTGAGCTGGGTCGACACGCCGAACGGCTTGATGCCCCCGATCACCTTGTTGCCGTCGGGCGTGTCGGCATAGCCCCAGGCTTCGAACTCCTTGGACTGATAGGGTTCGTCGCTATAGGCGACGGACAGGGCGACGCCGATCCGGTCGCCAGCGAACTGGTCGACATAGGTGCCGGTCAGGCGATAGCCCTTGTCCTTGCTGTCGGCATTGACCTTGCCCAGGTCCGCATAGACGCCACGCGCACCGACGGCGATCAGCCGCTTGCCATAATCGAGCGGGCGGATCGTGCGGATGTCGACGGTGCCGACCAGACCCTGGTGAATGAGGTTCGCCTGCGGCGTCTTGTAGACGTCGACGCGGCTCACGACTTCGGCGGGATACTGGTCGAACTCCACATTGCGCTGTTCGCCGGTCGATGTCTGGGGACGACCGTTCAGCGTGGTGGAGGACAGGTCCGCGCTGGCGCCGCGGATCGCGATCGAGTTGGCGCGACCGAACAGGCGCTGCGACGTCAGGCCGGGCAGGCGGGCGATGGATTCGCCGATCGATGCGTCCGGCAGCTTGCCGATATCCTCGGCCGACACGGATTCGACGATCGTCTGCGCGTTCTTCTTGACGTTGACCGCGCTTTCCAGCGCCGCGCGGAAGCCGGTGACGACGATGGTGCTGTTGGGATCATCCTGGGGCGCGGTTTCGGCCTGCGGTGTTGCGGCTGGCGCCGTCTCCTGGGCGAAGGCGGGAGCCGCCCCGGTCGCCGCGACGATCGCAAAGATGGAAGCGCCCAGCAAATGAGCGCGGTCGAACTGGTTGGCCACTTAATCCTCTCCCCTGTGACACCGGACGGACCCTTATCGCCGGCGCGGAAACCCTTGCGTTCCGCGAGCATGGCCGTGCAGCGCCACTTCCCCGCGGTGGCGCCGTCTTACGCCCCGTCCGGCCCGCCAGGCCATATGGCATACGTATACGCATAATATGCGCCCGCGCTTCGACAGCGCCGACTGTGGCCGGGATGCCACGACGCCGTCTGCCCGAAAGGACGCGATTGCCTTGTTTTCCGCAGGCTTCTACCATGGCGGGGCGCAGGGCATCGCGCGGGAGACACAGATGGGCCGCCAGCCGAGCAGCAAGCCGACCAGCTTCGACATCGCCTATCTGGCGGGCGTGTCGCAGCCCACCGTCAGCCGTGCGCTGCGCGGTTCCCGGTCGGTAAGCCTCGCCACGCGCGAGCGGATCGAGGCGATCGCACGCGAACTCAACTATTCGGTCGACAAGAATGCGTCCTCGCTCCGGTCGCAGCGCTCGAACACCATCGCGCTGCTCTTCTTCGAGGATCCGACCCCCGACGAATCCAATATCAATCCCTTCTTCCTCTCGATGCTGGGATCGATCACCCGGCAATGCGCCGCGCGCGGGCTGGACCTGCTGATCTCCTTCCAGAAAATGGAGGATGACTGGCATGTCCGCTACCAGGACAGCCACCGCGCCGACGGATTGATCCTGCTCGGCTATGGCGATTACACGCTCTACAAGCAGCGGCTGGAGCAGCTCGTCGGCCACGGCACGCATTTCGTGCGCTGGGGGTCGGTGGACGATCGCAATATCGGGGCGACGGTGGGATCGGACAATGTGGGCGCGGGGCGGCTGGCGGGCGGGCATCTGCTGGGGCAGGGCCGGCGGCGGATTGCCTTTCTCGGTCATGCCGACGAAC
The DNA here is from genome assembly GCF_029590555.1 of Sphingobium sp. V4. Lineage (NCBI taxonomy): Bacteria > Pseudomonadati > Pseudomonadota > Alphaproteobacteria > Sphingomonadales > Sphingobiaceae > Sphingobium > Sphingobium sp. V4. Next base: position 147,280 of record NZ_CP081002.1, read on the forward strand.
ATTATCCTGAATTTGCCGATCGTTATCGGGGCCTGTGTGACGCCATGGCGGCGCAGGGCATCGCCCCGGACCGGGCGTTGCAGGTCGACGCGCTGACCGCCGAGGATGCCGGCCATGCCGCCGCCCGGACGCTGATCGCGCGCGGCGCGACGTTCGACGCCATCTTCGCGGCCAGCGATCTGATCGCCATCGGCGCGATGCGCGCGCTGGCCGAAGCGGGGCTGGCAGTGCCGCAGGACGTAGCCATCGTCGGCTTCGACGACATCCCCGCCGCCAGCCTGACCAGCCCGCCGCTCACCACCATCATGCAGGACATGAAGGGCGCGGGCGAATTGCTGGTCGACACGGTGCTGGCGCAGGTCGAGGATCGGCCCTTGCCGCCGACCATGCTCCCGGCGCGGCTGGTGGTGCGCCGGAGCACGGTCGGTTGAGCGCGCGACGTTACCCCTGGAAGGAGTCGAATGCGTGACCACATTGTCGGAGCGGCAGGCACATGGGCCAAAAGCCGATGACTGAGCCCGTCCTTCACGGCTATTTCCGCTCGACCGCATCCTACCGGGTGCGGATCGCCCTCAACCTGAAAGGCGTCGCCTATGCCGACGCCTTTCACCATCTGCGCAAGGGCGAGCAGCGGGCGCCGGACTATCTGGCGCTCAATCCGCAGGGACTGGTGCCGACGCTGGAGATGGACGGGGCGGTGCTGACGCAGAGCCTCGCCATCTGCGAATATCTGGATGAGACGGTCGCCGGACACAGGCTGTTGCCCGACGGACCGATGCGCCGGGCGAAGGTCCGGGCGGCGGCGCAGATCATCGCCTGCGACATCCACCCGGTGCAGAACCTTAGGATACTCGACCGGCTGCGCGGCTTGGGCCTTGCGGAGGGGCAGGTGAAGGCGTGGGCCGCCCAGGTGATCGACGAAGGGCTAGATGCCTTCGATCGGTTGATCGCGGGGGAGGAAGGGCCGTTCTGCTTCGGCGATCAGGTGACATTGGCTGACATCTTTCTCGTCCCGCAACTGGTCAATGCCAGGCGTTTCGGCGTCACACTGCGCTGGCCGCGTCTGGCGGCGGTGGAGCAGGCCTGTCTGGCGCTGGATGCCTTCACCAAAGCCGCACCGCAGAATCAGCCCGACGCGGAATAGCGGCGGCATGTCGAGCCGCACGGACCGGGCGGTCTCTTCACCAGACACCCCAATAACCGGTTTCGCGTGCGCCTACAGCCGGTCCATCTTCAGCCAGCCGGGATCGCCCACCCACGCGCGCTTCAGCGCGCCGTCGGCCGCTTCGGCGTGCGCCTTGCGCCCCAGCGACCGTTGCGAGGCAGCGACGCCGTAAAGCGCCCACCCATTGTTCGGCGATTGCATCAGCGCGGTGTTGAATGCCTGCGCCGCTTCATCATATCGGCGTTGCCGGTACAATGCCGCGCCCAGCGACTGGTGAACGGGATAATACCAGAAGGGCGGCTCCATATAGGGTATCTTCTCTTCGGTCGCGATCGCCTCGCGGTAGAGATTTTCCGCCTGCCGATATTCCCCATTGGCATAGGCCCACCGGGCGCGCGCGACGGTCTCGGCCAGTTGCATCAGGTCGCGGGCCGGCACGCCCTGCGCGATCATCGGCAGGACGGCGTCGCCGTCGCGCACCGCGCGCAGCGCGGTCAGTTCCTGCTCGAAGCCCGCCTTGTCGCGTTGCCGCGCGCGCGCGACGGCTCTGGCATAATGACGCATCGCCACGGCATAGGGCAGCCGCGCATCGGGCGGGCGCATCCCCAATATCTGTTCGGGCGTGGCGAATTGCGCCGCTGCGAAATAGGGCGACGCATGGATCGCCTGTATCCAGGCGATCTTGCCGCTGATGGCCGGACTGAGGATCTGGTTCAGCTTGCCCGCTTCCCGCAGCGCGGTGCCCATGTCCCCGGCCATTTGCGCCGACGTGACGATGAAATGGACATTGTGCGGATAATAGCCGTAGCGCACCAGTCCGGTGTCGCCGCTTGAGCGGATCCACGCCTCGTCCGCGCGTGCCGCCGCGATATTGACCCGGATCGAATCCTGCCAGCGACCCAGTCGGTAGTAGATATGCGCCGGCATATGGACCAGGTGCCCCGCGCGGGGCGCCAGCGGCTTGGAGAGCCGGTCCGCGGCCGCTTCCGCCCGCTTCGGGTCGGGGCCGTTCTCCATCAGGTGGATATAAAGATGGGCCGCCTGGGGATGGTCGGGATTGCGGGCCAGCACGGTTTCTACCAGCGCGATTGCATCGCCCAGTCGGGGTTGGGGCGTCCGGCGGTCCGCCAGCCAATAATCCCAGGGCCGCGTGTCCATCGCGGCTTCGGCGGCCAGCAGGCCGACATCGTCATGGGTGGGATGGGCAGCCGCCGCAGCGAGCATCGCGTCGGCATAGGCGGCGTCCAGCGCCGGTCGGTCCGCGTTCGGCTCGGCCGAATAGCGTGCCGTCATTGCCGCGGTTAGAGCCTGCTCGGCGGGAGTGGCCTTGCGTGCGAGCCAGTCGGCATAGCGCGCGAGGCCCACCGCCCGCGCGTTGGCGGCGGGGTCCATCGGCGCATTGATGTTCGGACCGTGCGCTAGCGCCTCGCCCCAGAAGCACATCGCGCAGTCGGGGTCGAGCCGCTGCGCTTCACGGAAGGACGCGATCGCCCCGGCATGGTTGAAGCCATAGGCGAGTGCGAGTCCCTGATCGAAATATCGCTGGGCGAGGGGATTGGCGGTCGTGATCGGGAACCGGACCGTTCCCAGTTCCTCATAGAGCGGCGCACGCCCTTCCGGCGTGGCCGACACCACAGTGGCGGCCAGCGCGATCCTCGAACGCATTGAAATGCCGGCGGTCTTTCCGCCGCAAAGCGTGCGGACCAGCCGGGTCGGATCGAGCGACGCCATGACGGCGGGAGAATAGCTTGCTCCCGGTGTCGCATTCACGCTCATCAACAGCCCGGCTCCAGCCGTGAGCGCCACCGAATGAAGGATGTTCGTCATCGCCATCTCCCAATCCAGAGCGGGTCGATGGTCGGTTTCCTTAGCATGAAACCAGCCGGACCAGTAGTCCATTCGATCATGGCGGGCGCTTGGCCATTGCCCGCTTCACCGAAACAGAATGGACTGCGCGCCTATATTACGATATTTCCGCAATCATCGAATCGTGAGGTGCGATATGGATCAGGACAGAGCTGTCGGGGCGCTCGGCGCACTCGCGCAGGATACACGGCTGTCGGTGTTCCGCCTGCTGATGCAGGCCGGTCCCGATGGCATGATCGCCGGCGCTCTGGCGGAGGCGATGGACGTCCCCCCCTCCACCATGTCTCATCATCTGGCGAAGCTGGAGCAGGCCGGGCTCGTCACCTCCCGACGCACAAGCCGGCTCATCCATTATGCCGCCGATTATTCCGGGATGCAGGCGCTTCTCGCCTTCCTCACCGCCGATTGCTGTCAGGGTGATCCGCGCGCCTGTGCCGATCTTCTGACGACTGCGGCCTGCGGCGTCGCGGCGGAGGCCGGTGCATGACGGCCGACCTCATCATCTATCATAATCCGGAATGCGGCACGTCGCGCAACGCGCTCGCGATGATCCGCAATGCGGGGATCGAGCCGCATGTCGTCGAATATCTCAAGACGCCGCCGTCGCGTGCGATGCTCGAAGACCTGATCGCCCGGTCCGGCATGACCACCCGTGCGCTGCTGCGCGAAAAGGGGACGCCCTATGCCGAATTGGGCCTCGCCGATGAAAGCCTGTCGGACCAGGCCTTGGTCGACGCGATGATGGCCCATCCCATCCTCATCAACCGGCCGCTGGTCGTCTCGCCGCTGGGCGTGCGGCTCTGCCGCCCGTCCGAAGCGGTGTTGGCGCTGATCCCGGCGGCGCAACGCGGCGCCTTCGCCAAGGAAGATGGCGAACAGGTGATCGGCGCCGATGGTGGCCGCATAATGGCGGATGTTCGACCGACGGTCATGGTTCGTCCGGCGACACATGCCGATGCGCCCGCCATTGCCGCCATCTATGCCCATCACGTCCGGCATGGCACAGCGAGCTTCGACACGGTGCCACGATCCCCGGCCGAGACCGAGGCAAGGGTCCGGGACTGTGTGGCGCGCGGATGGCCCTTCCTTGTCGCGGCAGCGGACGGCGAGGTGGTCGGCTATGCCTATGCGACCCAGTTTCGCGATCGTCCCGCTTATGCCTCGACCTGCGAGAATTCGATCTATGTCGATCCCCGCCATCTCGGCCAAGGCGTCGGCAAGACGCTGCTCGCGGCCCTTCTGGCGCGGGCGGAGGCTGCCGGATTCCGCCAGATGATCGCCGTAATCGGGGGCGGCGAACCCGCGTCGGTCGCCCTTCACGCCAGCCTCGGCTTCCAGCATAGGGGCCGGATGCGCTCGGTGGGACGCAAGTTCGGTCGCTGGCTCGACACCGTCTATATGCAGATTCCGCTGGGTGCCGGCGATGCGGCTCCCCCTCCCGAGGAACCCGAATGACCCCTTGCCCACGGCCGCGCCTGTCCTTTCTGGACAGATATCTGACCCTGTGGATCTTCCTGGCCATGGCATTGGGGGTCGTCCTCGGCACGACGGTGGAAGGATTGCCTGCGGCGATCGACAGCCTGTCCTGGGGTGCCACCAATATCCCGATCGCCATCGGCCTCATCCTGATGATGTATCCGCCCCTCGCGCGGGTCCGCTATGAGGAATTGCCCCGCGTGTTCGAAGACCGGCGGGTGCTGGCGATCTCGCTGATCCAGAACTGGATCATCGGCCCGGTGCTGATGTTCGCACTCGCCGTGATCTTCCTGCGCGACGAGCCGGAATATATGACCGGCCTCATCCTCATCGGCCTCGCCCGCTGCATCGCCATGGTGATCGTCTGGAACCAGCTGGCGCGCGGCGACAATCAATATGTCGCGGCGCTGGTTGCCTTCAATTCCCTCTTCCAGATCCTGTTCTTCAGCGCCTATGCCTGGTTCTTCCTCGCCTTCCTGCCGCCGCTGCTCGGCTTGGAGGGCAGCGTCATTGACGTCAGCTTCCGGACCATCGCCGAAGCGGTCGGCATCTATCTCGGCATCCCCTTTCTTGCCGGCTATCTGACCCGGACATGGCTCGCCGCCGCCAAGGGCCAGGACTGGTATGAGGGGGTGTTCCTGCCCCGGATCGGGCCGATCACGCTGGTCGCCCTGCTCTTCACCATTCTCGCCATGTTCAGCCTGAAGGGCCGGGACATCGTTACCCTGCCGGTCGACGCCATCCGCATCGCTATCCCACTTGCTGTCTACTTCGTTGTCCAGTTCACGATCAGCTTCGTCATGGGCAAGCTGATTGCCAGCGACTATCCACGCACGACCGCGGTCGCCTTCACCGCTGCGGGCAATAATTTCGAACTTGCGATCGCCGTGGCCATCGCGTCTTTTGGCCTTGCCTCACCGGTCGCCTTTGCCGCCGTCATCGGCCCGCTGGTCGAAGTCCCCGTGCTCGTCCTGTTGGTGAGCGCAGCCTTCTGGTTCGGGCGGCGATGGTTTCCCGATACGCTCTCGGCCCGCGAAGCGGCGTGATATGGCGATCAGGCGCGCGAGATGCCTTGCCGGTCGATGCGGGTCAGAACCATCGCGGCCCAGAGCCGACGCAGCGAAACGAGCATCGCACCCAGTAGCGCCCAGCCAAGCATCAGCCAGATTTCCACCGGGACGCCCGCAGCCACTCCAAAGGGCGCGACGACGGCGGCGATCGCGACGATCGTCGCGCCCAGCGTGATCGACAGCAGGAGGGGCCGGCCACCCGGCAGGACATAGGCGGGCGCGCTTCCGCCCTCGTTCATCGCGCGCAGGCGCATCAGCGCCAGCAGCGCGACCGCGGCAATGGCGGTCGTGCAGATGGTGCCCATCGCGATGATCGGGCTGATGGCGCCGCGCCCGGCCAGCACCCCGACGCAGGTCCATCCGCCGACCAGCAACGCCGCGCGGCGCGGCGCCCCGCTTCTGGCGTCGACATGCGCCAGCATGGAGGGCAGGAAGCCCGCGCGCGCCTGCGCCAGGATGACGCGCGTTGCGGACAGGTGCATGGCGTTCCAGGTCTTCAGCAGGGATGCCATCGCGACCAGCAGGATGCCCTTGGTTGCGATGCCGCCGGCCAGCGCCTGATCGAAGGCGGCGGCGACGGGCAGCGCGCCGGTCGTAAGGGCGCGCCAGGGGAGCAGTGAGGTGGAAGCGAGAATGATGAGGCTGTAGAAGAGGGCGGCCGTCAGCACTGCCAGCGTCATGGCCTTGGCGACGGTGCGGAAACTTGTGCCGGGGGCACGTTCCTCTACCGCCGAGGCCGCGGTCTGGAAGCCCGACAGCCACATGCCCGCGACACCCAGCATGACGAACATGCCGCCGATGAAGCTCCGATCCTGCGCCGATTCGAACAGGGGACGCCAATTGGCCGGATCACCCTGCGCGAAACCCAGAAGGACAAGCATGGCGGATGCGGCGAGAAAGCTGAACGTCACGACCTTCTGGAAACCCACCGCGATCGTTGCCCCGGCCGCGTTGAGGACCGTCATCACGGCCGCCCCGGCCAGTCCTATGGCGAGGTCGAGGATGGTGATCGGCTTGCCCAGCAATGTGTAGAGCGGCGGCTGTCCGGCGACCGAGGGCAGGAGATTTTCGAGGAACCAGGACAGCGCCAGCCCCTCGAAGGCGCAGATGCCGACGAAATAGAGGGTCAGGAACCATCCGGTGATGAATCCGGGCCAGGGACCAAAGGCCTTTTCCACGAAAACGAACTCTGCCCCCGCGCGGGGTACGCGCGCGACCAGTTCGGCATAGGCCGCGGCGACCGGCACCATCAGCAAGGTCATGCCAAGGAACGCGAGTACCGCGCCTCCCGGTCCGGCCGGGCTGACCCATTCGCCCATCAGCACCATCCAGGCCGACCCGACGATCGTGCCGAAAGCCAGCGCGAAGAAGCCGGGGCCGGTCACGCCGCGCCGCAGCGCTGGTCCGGCGGGCGCACTGCCCTCGCTCATCGCCGCAACTGCACCAGACAGAGCAACTGGAACAGCATCTGCGCGGCCGCCTGCGCCGTCACGGTGCCGGGATCATATTCGGGCGCGACTTCCACTACGTCGCCGCCTATGATGTCGATGCCGGCAAGCCCCCGCAGCAGATGCAGCGCCTCGCGCGTGGACAGGCCGCCGACTTCGGGCGTGCCCGTTCCCGGCGCATAGACGGGGTCGAGCCCATCGACATCGAAAGTGACATAGGTCGGTCCGTCGCCCACAACCTCCAGCGCCTTCGCGATCACCGCGTCCATGCCCATCGCCGCGCAGTCCTCTGCGTGGATGACCGTCATCCCGGATGCGTAGGAAAATTCCCACAGATATTCCGCGCCGCCGCGAATGCCGATCTGGATGGAGCGCCTCGGGTCCAGTACACCCGCCAGAACGGCCTCGCGGAAGGGTGCGCCATGATGGAATTTGGAGCCTTCGTAGATGCCGCCGGTGTCGCAATGGGCGTCGAAATGCACCATCCCCATCGGCCCCTTGGCGCGGGCCAGTCCCTTCATGATCGACCCGGTGATCGAATGGTCGCCGCCGACCGACAGCGGAATCGCGCGGGTCTCGCCGATCATGGCATAACAACCTTCGATATCGGCATGGCAGAGCGCCAGATCATAGCGGCTCTGCATCGGCACGTCGCCCACGTCCGCGACCTTGAGCTGGTTCATCGGCGCGACCCGCAGCGCATGTTCGTAGGGACCGATCCGATCCACCGCGCGGACCGCGCGAGGACCGTAGCGTGCCCCCGGCCGGTTCGTTACGCCCAGGTCCATGGGCACGCCGATCAGCGCGACATCCAGCGCATCCAGCGTCAGGGCTGTCAGTCCGTCCGCGATATAGGGCGCGTCGAGCAGCGTGGAAGGTTGCGCGAAGGGCCAACGCCGTTTGTCGCCGTTCTTGAACTGCAACCCGGCGACTTCGCGAAAATGAGGATCATGAATGTCCGCCCCGCCGCTCCCGGCATAGAGGCGGCGAAGGTCGTCGAGATCGAGCGGATCGGTGGGCATGGCGACCAGTCTGTACGGCGCCGAAGGGGCGGCAATGGGGCAAATGGCGTATGGCTTCATGCAGGCTGGGCGTTGCCTCGCCGGCCGAAGCGGGGGAGGGTAGTGGCATGACGCACATGGATTTCGAAGCGCTGGTGGCGTTGCTGCGTCGCATCTTCCTGGCGAACGGCGCGTCGCCGCTGGTGGCGGATAGTCTCGCCCGCAACTGCGCGGGCGCGGAGCGCGACGCCGCCATGAGTCATGGCCTCTTTCGGATGGCGGGCTATGTCGCGACCCTGCGGAGCGGCTGGGTTGACGGGCGGGCAACGCCAGTTGTCGAGGATGCCGGCGCGTCTTTCCTGCGGGTCGATGCCGCCAATGGATTCGCCCAGCCCGCACTGGCCGCGGCGGCGCCGCTGGCGATGGCGATGGCGCGAAAGACCGGCGCCTGCGTCGTGGCGATCCGCCGTTCGCATCATTTCGCGGCGCTCTGGCCCGATGTCGAGCCTTTCGCGGAGGCGGGCCTGGTGGCGATCGCCATGGTGGACAGCATGGCCGTGGTGGTGCCGCCCGGCGCCCGGCGTCCGGTCTATGGCACCAATCCGCTTGCCTTCGCCGCGCCGCGCGAAGGTGGGCGCATCCTTGTGTTCGACCAGGCGGTCAGTGTCCTCGCGCATGGCGATGTGCAGATCGCCGCGCGCGACGGACATGAACTGCCGCCCGGCGCGGGCGTGGATGCGGCGGGCCAGCCGACCCGTGATCCACGCGCGGTTCTGGACGGCGGCGCGCTGCTGCCTTTCGGCGGGCACAAGGGCGCCGCGATCGCGATGATGATCGAGATCATGGCGGGTGCGCTCACCGGGGGTCTCTACTCGCACGAGGTCGACTGGTCGGCGCACCCCGGCGCGCAGACGCCCTGCACCGGCGAGTGTCTGATCCTGATCGATCCGGCGCGTGCTGGCCCCGCGGCAGGTTTCGCCGCCCGCGTCGAGCATCTGGTAGCTACGCTGCGTGCGGCAGGGCAGGACCGTATGCCCGGCGATCGTCGCTTCGCCGCGCGGGAAAAGGCGCTGCGCGATGGCGTCCCGGTCAGCGCCGCCATGCTCCATCATCTGGAGAGCCTGATGGGGTGATCCGGCCTGGCGCGTCGACGGTCAGGACGATCTCGTCTGCCGCTCCATGCGATAGGCGCGCGGCGAGCGGCCGATGTGGCGGGTGAAGAAGCGGGAGAAATAGGCCGAATCCTCGAAGCCTACGGCATAGGCGATCTCCGTCACCGACAATTGGGAGTAAAGGAGCAGGCGTCGTGCTTCCAGCAACGCCCTGTCGTCCAGCATCTGGGCGGGCGAACAATTGGCGACGCGGGCACAGGCCTGGCGTAGTGCGGTCAGGCTGGTCCCCAGCGCCTTCGCATAAACCGGAATCGCCTCACGCTGCCGGAAGCGCTGTTCGATCCGTTCGCGCAGGCGTGCGACCAGCGCGGCCTGGCGCGCGGTGCCCGGTTGCGTGCTTCTGGCAAGGGTCGCGTGGCGGACAGCCAGCACCATCAGCAGGAGCAGAGTGGATTCCACCGCGGAACGCTGGCCTGGCCCCGACCAGCCAAGCTCTTTCGCCATTCGGGCGATGATCGCCTCGGCATCCGGGCCTTCCTCCTGGGGCAGGGTGACGGCATGGGCGTGCGTGAATAGCGGGGTCAGGTCGGGATCGCGCGCCACAAGGTCGCGCAGATAGGTATCGGCGATGGTCGTGACATAACCGCGCGATTCCCGGTACCAGGTGAAGCCATGGACGACGCCGGTCGGGATCAATAGCAGGCAGGGCGCCTCGAAGCTGACGCGCATGGCCTCCGCCTGCATCGCGCCTCCGCCCTCGGCGATGAGGATGATGTGGTTGAGGTCGCGATGGATATGCGGCCTTATGGTCCATTCGCTCGGCCGGGACCGGTCGTCCAGGCTTTCGACATGCACGAAACCTTCCGCGACGCTGCGCTGGGGTTCGCCATAGAGGTAGAAGCTGGGAACGGAGGCCGTCGACATCGTTCGACCATAGGGGGGATCGGACGGGCCAACAATGTCGAGCGTGCGGACCTTTTACCCCGGCCCGCGCCAATGCTATCGAACGCCGTCGCCGATCTTGCACGCAATCGATCGGGTTTGCAGGGATGGAGAGGAAGCCCGGGTGGGGATGATGGCATGAAGAGACCGCAAATCCTCGATTCGCACCAGCATTTCTGGCGCATAGGCGGGCCTGGCCAGACGTGGCCGGATGCGGAGTGGCCCCTGCTCCATCGCGACTTCCTGCCCGACGACCTCTTTCGTGCGACGGCGGAGATCGACATGATCGGCAGCATTTTGGTTCAGTCCCAGCCGGACGACCGCGACACTGACTGGATGCTGGACCTGGCAGCCGATGATCCGCTCGTGATGGGCGTGGTGGGCTGGGTCGCGCTGGACGACGTGGCGGCTCCGGCGCGGATCGCCCGGCTCGCCGCGCATCCCAAACTGGTCGGCCTTCGGCCGATGCTTCAGGACATTGCCGACAGCGCATGGATGTTGCGCGATGATCTGACGCCCGCGATCGAGGCTATGCTGCGGCACGGCTTGCGGTTCGACGCCCTGATCCAGCCACGCCATCTGCCTGCCATGGCTCGCTTCGCCGAACGCTGGCCCCAATTGCCCATCGTCATCGATCATGGCGCCAAGCCGCGGGCGGCGGCCATGATCCTCGACCCGTGGCGGGACCAACTGGCCCGGCTCGCTGGCTATCCCAATATCTGGTGCAAGCTGTCGGGACTGCGCACCGAGCAGGCTCTGGGGCAGGCGGCGGATGCGCTGGCTCCCTATGTCGAGCATATCCTGACATGCTTCGGGGCCCGCGCCATGTGGGGCAGCGACTGGCCGGTGCTCCTGCACATGGGCAACAGCTATGTCGACTGGGTCGATGATATGGTGCGGCTGGCAGGCGATCTGGATGAAACGGCGAGGGTTTCGCTGTTCTCGGGCGCCGCTCGAGCCTTCTATGGGCTGGATGGCGCGGAGGCCGCATGATCTGGCGGGCCCCCGCTCCAGCCCCCGACGCCGCGCCGCGTCAGGCAGTGCGTGGCCGCAGCATGGCCAGCAGCAGCGCGCCCGCCAGCGACCCGAGCGCCATGACGAATGCGACCAGCGGCAGGCCATAGTCCATTGCGAAGAGGAATCCGGCCAGGATTGGCCCGAGCGCTGCGCCGCCCCGCCCGACGCCGATGACGATACCCGTGCCGCCCGCCCGGACAGAAGTAGGAAAGGACTGGGCGACCAGCGCATAGAGGCCGACCACTGCGGCATTGGTGCAGAAGCCGCCAGCGCCGGCAACGAAGCTGAGGCCCGCCAGCGTCGTCTGGGTCTGACCGAAGACCGTCACCATGATGGTGGACCCGATCATGGCGACGAGCACGAGCCCGCGTACCGGCAGGCGCCAGCTCAGGGCGCTCAGCAACAGCGAACCCAGCAGCCCGCCGACATTGGCCCAGACCAGCACGCCGCCCGCGGCCGAAGGGGCATAACCCATGTCCACCACGATCTTGGGGATCCATTTCAGGATGAAGTAGAAGGTCATGATGTGGCAGAAATAGGCCAGCGTCAGCAGGATGGTCGTCCTCGCCAGGCCTGGCGCGAACAGCGCCGCGAAGGATGGTTTGGGCGCGGCATGGTCGACGGGCGGCAGGGTTTCGGCGCGGGCATGGCCCATGCGGTCGAGCAGGCGGTTGATCCGCGCCAGAGCATCGGTCGGTCGCTTTTGCAGCAGGAAGCCGATCGATTCGGGCAACAGCATGAGCGCGACCGGCAGGAAGAGCGCGGTCACGAGGCTGCCGAACAGGAAGATGTCCCGCCACCCTCCCGCGACCAGAAGTTGCGAGGCGACCGAACCGCCCAGGATCGCTCCGACCGGGTAGCCGGCCGCCATAATCGCGACGGCCAGGCTGCGGGCGCGGGCGTTCGCCAGTTCCGCGACCATCGCATTGGTGCAGGCCAGCATCCCACCGATGCCCAGCCCCGTGACAAGGCGCACAACGGATAGGGACAGGACGTTCCACGACTGTGTCGCAGCGCCCATGCCGACTGCCATCACGACCAGGCAGCCCAGGATGGTCGGGCGGCGTCCGATGCGATCGGCGAGATTGCCGAGCAGGACCGATCCCACCGCCATGCCGATCAGCTCCATCGAGAGGACGAGGCCCAGCGCGGCGCGATCGATTCCCCATTCGGCGGCGATGCCTGGCGATGCGAAGCTGATCGCCAGCACGTCGAACCCGTCGAGCGCGTTGAGCAGCACGCACAGGATGATCCCGGCAATCTGCAATCGTCCCATGGACGCCTCGTCCAGTTGACGCCTGATATCGGTCATCCTCGCTCCATGTCGTTTTTTTTGTTCAGCCGACTTCGAAAATATCGAGCCGTACATGGTCCTTATAGCGTGCGGCGCTGCACAGGAAGACGGTGCGGCCGAGCCAGGCGTGGGGACTTTCGCTCGCCACCTCGAAGCGCGGGGTCGTGCGGAAGTAATAAAGAGCGGGATCCACGGCCTCGCCCGCCGCGATCCGGGCCAGGACCGGAGCGGGGCCGCGCCGATAGCCGGGATTGACGATGGAAAGGATGCTGCCGTCGCTTGCCTCGATTGAATAGCGGGCGAGGATGTCGGCCGTGCCGTCGGAGCGGATTGTCTGCCAGTCGGCGCCGCCGGGCAAGACCCTTCCGGTCAGGCGCGGGCCGTCAACGCTGCCCCCGACAATCGGGATGACCCGCTTGCGCGCACCGTCCACCATGCCCAGTTCCTGCGCCGGGCCGATCAGCACCCGCAGCCGCATGGCGAGGATCAGCGGCGGTGCGGGCAGGGTGTCGGTTTCCTCGGCCTGGGCCGTCGGCACGCCGCCGGCCAGCGCGAGAAAAGGCATCGCCTTGAGCAGGCCACGCCGGTGCAGCGGCTCTTCCATATCCTCTCCCCCTGTCATTTCGTGTCATGGAAGTAGCGGATCGTCTCCCGCACGTCGATCTTTCCGGCCACTGTGCTCGTCGTGACATGGGCCGCCGCAGCGCCCGCTCAGGGGTTGCCTGCTATCGACAGCACGCTGGTCAGGATATTGCGCACCAACTCGGCCTGGCCGCGTGCGCCGGTCTTGGCGTAGACTTTCTTGGAATAGTTGCGGGCCGTTTCCACTGTGATTCCGAGTTCCACCGCGGCTTCCTGGATGGAAAAGCCGCTGGCAATAGCCCAGGCCAGCCTCGCTTCGCTGGGCAGCAGCCCGAACAGATCGGCCAGCTGGTCGCATCGATCGGCATGGGACCAGCGGTCTCCGCTCAGATAGGCGATGGCGACAGGCTTGGAATGGGGTGATGCGAAGCGGCTGTGGACGGGCGTGACCAGCATGTCCATCCAGGGGTCGCGGCTCAGGTTGAACGCACGCGGGCGGCCCTCGCCCGCTTCGGTATAGGATTTGACGAGCGCGGTCAGCGTGCGATCCACTGCGGGCGACGCAGGCGTCAGCCGATCATAGCGGCCCCGGCGCAGGACGGCCGTGCGTTGGAACAGCTGCTCCACATGGGGGGTCATGTCGATGATGCGGCAGCGCGCATCCAGCGTCAGCCAGCCGAAGTTCAACCGTCCGAAAGCGTCGGATGTCAGGGAGGAACGGAACCGTTCGCGCTCCAGTGCGATGAAGCTGCGCAGCGCGATCCGCACATGCGGCACCAGCGCCGTCAGCAGGGCGCTCACCGTCGATCCGATCCGATGGTCGCCCGCACAGGTCAGCCACGCATCGACGCCGCTGGGTTCCGCGACCCGGACCGATCGCATGTCGGCGATGCCGAGGCCGTGCAGAAAATCGTCCCGATAGGCGCGCTGCACCGGGTCGAGGGGGTTGAGCAACTCGTCCAGCGTATAGACGCGCGCCTCGCGCATGTCCCTGTAGGGCAACGGATCGCGCCGATCATATTGTTCGCTGAACAGCCGGTCCAGATGGGGCGGCGTGGCCGGGCCGGTATGCAGCTCGACGATCGCCTCCTCGTCGATCGGGCGGAATGCGAGCGCGACATAGAGGGCGCCGGTCCGCGCGCGCAGTTTCTCCAGGAAGCCGTGCCAGAGCGGCTGCTCGAATATCCCCTCGTGCAGCGCGGCCAGCAATCCATTGTCGTCCAGTCGCATGGCATGGCATTATAGCCTCCCATTTGGGAGGTGCAATCCCGCCGGCGCAGGGCAGCGCGCCGCTTCGTCCCCGCATCAGCGCTCAAGGCCGCGCCGCGCGATGGCTGCCAGCCGGAAGAAGTTGGAGGCGATGTAGAAAAGCCAGTGATCGACCCCGACCCGGCCGGTCCGCGCCGGCCAGCCCCGCGACGATCTCGGGTGGCATCCGGTACATCATCGCGTGATAGGCGAAGTCGGCCAGTGGAAGGCCCAGCGTTGGCAATTCCCGGTCCAGCACGGCCAGCACACGCGGCTCGCGGGGGTGGAATATCATGTTGTCACAGCAGAAATCGCCATGGACGATCGCGCTTTCGTCGTCCGGCGGGATGTTTTCGGGCATGGACATCGACACTGTGAAGCTGGGCCATGGCGGCGTTCATCGCATCAAAATAGGCCGGACGCTCGTCGCGCGGGACGTCGGGCAGGTTAGCGTCCCAAAAGATCCGCACCTCGACCAGGTCCATGACGTAGAAGGGCGTGCCCATCTGGTCGCCATCCTCGCAGAGTCCGAAAATATGGGGAAGGGGGAAGGCCGCCTGCTCCCGCGCTGTCAGTAACTTGACCTCGCGCTCGATCGCATGGGCGCCCTTGAGCAACAGGCCCGGCGGCTTGCGCCGCAAGACATAGGAACGGGCCGGGGTCACTAGCCGATGGTCGGATTGGATTGCCCCCCCTTGAACTGCTCGACCGTCAATGGCCCGGAAAAGTCGGGGATGTGCGCCCGAATCCAGTCGGCGAGCGCGCCCTCGTCGAAGGCATAGCCCTCGCGCACGGCCGTCGTTCCGGCATTGGCTTCCGCGCCGCTGCTCATACTGCCTGCGCCTTCAGAAAGTCGCGCTTGATCTTCTTGGCCAGGCTCCATTTATGCACTTCGGTCGGGCCGTCATAGATACGGAAGGCGCGGACCTCGCGGAAGATTTGCTCCACCACGGTGTCGCCCGAAACGCCCGTGCCCCCCATCACCTGGACGCATTTGTCCGACACGCGCATCAGCGCCTCGCTGACCGCGCCCTTCGCGCCTCAATTGCCGAACTGGATGCGGATGCCGCCCATGATGCGACGGCCGCCATAGGACAGGCGCATCACGCGTGGCGTGCCGTCCGCGAACGGAACATAGCTGCCGGTCGATATCGTGGCGGCCTCCCGCGTCATGTTGCGTCCTTCCATGTAGATCTGGAAGTTGCGCGTGACGTTGTAGGAAATCTTCGCATCGATGAAGGTAGTCGAGTCGATGAAGCGCGGTACGCCGGGATTATATCCGGGCGCGACCAGGCGGACATTGGTCCATTGTTCGCCGGGATAATTGATGTCGATATTATTCCCGCCGCACGGTGTGATGCAGGAGAACCGCGCGCTGCGTTTCTGGTAGGCGACGCGCATGTTGATCTTGCCGTCGTCATACCAGAGCGACGCATTCAGGTAGCGCTTCGATTCTTCGGGTGGTGCCATCACGTCGCCGGTCAAAGGATCCTGCTGCCCGGTGGTGGCTGAGGAACCCAGGATCGACATATTCACGTCCGCGCCGGTATATTTCAGGAACCAGGGCAGGAAGGTGAAGGCAGTCTTGGCCGAAAACTCCCAGATGGATCGCTTGTAGCCCGGGCCATTGTCCCAGGTGGGATAGCTGAACTCATAGTCGGATAGCGGCTGGCCGGTCGCCGGGTCGACCTGATCGCTGCCCGCGAAGGGGCGGGCGATGCGGGTCACGGCGATCGGATTGCCGGTCTTCACGTCCAGCTTGCCATAGGCGACCGACAGCAACGTATCGGCATTGGGATACCATTCCAGCGATGCGTTGTAGCTCCAGGCGGTAAAGGGCTGCAGCCCCGGATTGCCGACCCGGCCGGTGCAGCCGAAAATATCGTCGCCCGATGTGTCGAGCAGGCTGCGCTGGTCGATGGTGCAGGTGCCGCCGGCGATCAGGCGGTCCATCGACGGCCGCGCCACGGTCTTGCCGCCATAGAGGCGCAGCGCCACTGTGTCGTTGAAGCCCCAGAGGTTGAAATTGAAGCTCGGCAACCAGTCGCTGGTGCTGGCGTTGAGCGTCGTATTCTGGCTGAAGGTCTGGACGATGATACCGCCCGGATTGTCGGGGTCGGCCGGATTGAAGGTCGGGGTGGTGCGGATGGTGCTCAGCGTCAGCAGCGCCGAACCGCTGACCTTTGCGAACACGCCGCGCACGCCGACATTGCCGTTGAAGACCAGGCCCCAGGGCAATTGTTGTTCGAAGTCGAGCATCGCGTAGATATTCTTGATCTCTTCGCGGACGCGCGTGACCGGCTGGTCATACATCTGGCCGTCGCTGCCCATGCAGGTCTTGAGGCAATCGAAATTCATATATTGCGAAGCGCCGAGCGCATCGAACAGTTCGTCGGTACGGATGCCTTGCCAGGCGGGCGGCAAGTTGCCGCGGTTGGGCAGGCCGCCGAAATATTGGGAATCGCTGTCCTCCAGCGTCCGGCGGAACAGCGCTTCCAGATCGCCTGGCGTCAGCGTGTCCACCCCCGATCGGACGTTCAGCGGGTTGGTGCTGGGAACGAAGCCATAATTGCAGCCAAGCCCGCCCGGCGCCGAAGAGCCCGCCGTCGGCTGGCAGGCGCGCAGCGTGCCGCGGACGTTGGCGGTCGGCACGATGACGGCGGGCACATAGCCAGGCTGGCCGAAGGTGCCCACCGCGCTGCTGACCGTATAGCCGCCGCCGCCCCAGCGATCCAGCTTGTTCTTGCGGTACATGCCGCCGACCTTCACCCGCGTGATGAAGGGCAGGAACTCGTCCGTCTTGTAGGCGATGTCGAGCTTCGCGATACGTTCGGAGGATTCGCCCAGCTGCGGTGAATAGGATACGCCGAACGATGGCGTGGTCAGCGGCATCTGCCCGACCGTGTAGGCCGGCGTCGCCGGGCCGTTCGGGCCGGCGGCCACGGCGGTCTGGCCGATGCAGGTCGGCGCAGTGCCGCCGCCGATGCAGGTCGGCGCGTTCAGCTGGACGAAGTTCGCCGGGTTGGTCTCGTCATAATTGTCCGGTAGCGCGACGTCCCAAAGCCCGTTGGGCTGAAGCGTCAGCGTCGCGTCGCCATAGGCGTAATTGCGCGAGGTTCGCATGTCGCCCCGGCTCGACCGCGCCTGCGTCATCCCTGCCATGGCGTCGATTTCCAGCCGGTCGCCGCGATATTCTGCGCCGAACTGGCCATATTTGGTCTTGGTGTCGATCGTGTTTTCGATCTGGTCGATATTCACCGCATTGTTGGTGAGGGTCATCTGCGTGACATTGTGACTGTCGTCCACCACGACACTGCCGGGCACGACGTTCAGCACATTGCCAAAAGTCGCATTGTTACCGACATTGTTCAGGCCGTCGAACAGATAATAGCCTGCGGGCGCCGTCGGGGACACGGTGCGCCTGCGCGGATAGCCTGTCGTGCTGTCGACGAAGGTGCCGTTGATATTCTGCCCGAACAATGTCACCGGGTTGCGGCTGCGATTTTGGTCATGCACCTTGCGATTGGCCATGGTGCCCTTCGCGAAGACGGTCAGATTGTCGGTCAGCCGATAGTCCAGGCGGGCGTCGATCGCGTAACGCTCGTCGGTCTGGGTGTTCATGAAATTGCGCAGCAGCGACGGCGTATAATCGTTCCACTGGTTAAGGCAGCTCTGCTGTTCCAGGATGCGCTGCGATCGCTGGCCGGTCGTTCCGGTCGGATTGTGCGGGAACAGGTTGAAGCAATCCGCCTTGCTCTGGGCCGAAGCGGACTTGGTGATCAGCGATCGCGGCGTTTCGCTGCTGTTGGGGAAGAGGACGTCGGCGGCATCGGTGCCGATCACGCTCGGATTATATTCGAACGTTTTTTCCGGTGACTGGTCGAAGTCGAACAGGCGGGCATAGCCGCGATTGTTGCTGGTCGTCGTCTCGTAGCCATGGCCGTTATTCTGGATTTTGGAATAGCTGCCGCTGACGATGACGCCGAGGCGGTCGTCGAAGAATTTGCGCGCCGCGACCGCATTGAAGTCGGGAGTCCAGTCCTTGCCCAGCGAATTCTGGCCCGCGCCGCCCCGGAAGGAGAAATAGGGCTTCTTGAAGTCCAGGCCGGTGCGGGTCTTGATCTGGACCGATCCGCCGAGCGACCCTTCGGTCATGTCTGCGGTCGAACCCTTGACCACGTCCACGCTCTTCACGATTTCGGCCGGCAGTTCGCGCAGGTCGGCGCTGCGCCCGCCCGATGTGCCCAATGCGAGGCCGGTCGTGCTCTGCACACCGATGCCGTCCAGTTCGACGCGGGTCAGGTCGGGGCCGTTGCCACGCACCGCGACGGATTCGCCCTCGCCAAATTCGTTGCGGCCCAGCGCGACGCCGGGAATACGGGAAATGGCTTCGTTGACGTTGCGATCAGGGAAGGAGCCGATGTCGTCTGCGACGATCGAGTCGGTCGCGGTCTTGGCGTCCTTCTTGCGATTGTTGGCGGACTGCTGGCTCGCGCGCGATCCGACCACGACGATGTCGGCTTCGCTTACGCTCGATGATCCGGTCGATTGCGCGGCGACCTGCCCCCCCGATAGCAAGGCCAGCCCAAGCGCCGACCAGGACGCGGTCGCAACCATGATATGACGGACATCGATTCGATGTTTCATGCACCCTCTCCACCCTGTCGCCGGGACTGACATCCGCCGGGGGAGTTTGCCCCTCTCTACGGACCTGGAGCGACCCTTGGTCAGCTCCCAGCATATAACCCCACGAACCCCTATTTGGGATTCTGTGATGATGGGTGACACGCCTTGTCGGACAAATCAATCCGAAAAATCATATTGGTCTTTCCAAAATGATCGGGTGATTGGAGCTGTCCGACGCGGATAAATCGCTCTATGTGGTTGAGGAGCGCTACCATTTTGGGTTTGCAGCCCGGCGACAGGAGACGACATGACGACCAGAACCGCCTTCATCACGGGCGCGACCGCCGGGATTGGTGAGGCCGCCGTTCGGGCGTTCGCCGCCGCGGGCTGGCGGGTAATCGGCACCGGTCGCCGGGTAGATCGGCTGGAAGCACTGGCGGCCGAGATCGGGCCGCAAATGCAGTCGCTCGTCTTCGACATGCGGGAGGAAGCCGCGCTCGATGCGGCGCTGGAATCGCTCCCCGACGATTTTCGGGGCGTCGATCTGCTCGTCAACAATGCCGGACTGGCGCTCGGCACCGCGCCGGCGCAGCAGGCTGACCTGACCCAATGGCAGCAGATGATCGATACCAATATCAGCGGGTTGGTGGCGATCACGCACAAGCTGCTGCCGCGGCTGGTCGATCGCAAGGGCGCGATCATCAATCTGAGTTCAATCGCCGCGACCTATCCCTACACCGGGGGCAACGTCTATGGCGGGACCAAGGCGTTCGTGAAGCAATTCACCCTTGGCCTGCGGTCCGACCTGCACGGTACTGGCGTGCGCGTCACCTCGATCGAACCGGGCATGGTGGAAACCGAATTCACACTGGTGCGGACCGGCAGCCAGGCGGCGTCCGATACGCTTTACGGCAATGCCAATCCGATGACCGCGGACGATATCGCCCAGACCCTGTTGTGGGTCGCGCAGCAGCCAGCCCATCTCAATTTCAACAGCATCGAACTGATGCCGGTCAGCCAGTCCTTCGCGGGCTTTCAGGTCGCGCGCGAAGGATAGGCGGGCGCACTCAGGGCCGCCGCCAGGCATACAGGCCGTGATGGGCCAGGATGAACAATGTCTTGCCATCCGTCCCGCCGAAAAGGATCTGAAGCGGGCGTTCGGGCACGTCGATCCGACCGATCGCCTTACCATCGCGTGCGTGGACGAAAATCTGGCCATTGGCGACATAGACGCGTCCATCGGCGCCGGCCGTCACGCCTTCGCCGCCACGCTCCGCAAAGACCTTCAGGTCGGTGATGGCGCCCCCGGAACCGACCAGGCCGCTATAGGTCCGGTTTTCCGAGCCATTGGTGACGTAGACCCGCCCGCCTGGTTTCCCCTGAATGAAGCCATAGCTGTCGAGCGAATGGGAGAAGCGCAGGCCGCGATGGTCGGCCGGTCCCTGCGCGAACACCCGCCAGGCGGGGAGGACGATGCTGCCGTCGGGCGACACATATTCCTGGGGGTGGGGGACCGCCATGTCGCGCGCGAACATCTGGGCAAGCGTCTTGAACTCATAGGTCGTGGGATCGATCTGGTCGCGGAATTCACCGTTATTCCACCAGTTCACCGGCAGTACCGTCGAAGCGCCGGCATGGCCGGTCGCAGGCGTTGCGGCGATGACGCGGATCTCGCTGTCCGGCGCGTCGGGCTTGACGCTGTAGACCGTGCCGTTGCGTCCGTAGGATGACAGCACCAGCAGATTGCCGGATCGGTCGATCGTCAGGTTGACCGGGTCCAGCGCGGCGTCGCGCACCAGTTCCAGTTTCCGGTCGTCCGACCAGCGCCAGATGCGCTGGAAGCGGCGATCGATGAAGTAGAGCCGGCCCTGGGCATCGACGGCGCCGCCGCCGATCGAATGAAAGCCCTCCGCCAGCGTCTCGACCCTGCCGCCCAGGACCGCCGACGGCGTCACCGGATCGGGCCGGGCCGGCACGTCGAGCACGGCGAACTCGCGCTCGCGCACGTCCAGGCCATGGGTCACGTCGCGAATGGCGTTCTCGAACGGGAATTTGGTAAGTCGCAGGAAGGTGGCGCAGCCATTCTCGTCGCAGGTGCCAAGCCCGCTCTCGCCATTCACATGGACATTGCGGAACCGGATGTCGTGCGAGTTGTAGAGGGTGACAGCGGCGCGCGCCGGTTCGCGCGTGCGGGTCACGCGGTAGCCATGGAAATTGGCGACCAGGATATTGCGGGAATCCCGGATTTCCAGCGCTACGGCGTCGCCGCTTTCGCCTGCCTCTCCCTCCGTCTGCGGCGCGAGCAGTTCCCAGTTGGCGACGCGGTTCAGGCCGATTTCGGTGCGGACATGATGCTCGACCGACGCCTGGATGATGCGACCGGGTGTCTGGGTGTCCGAAATCAGGATGCCGGGGTGGCCGAAGGTACTCGGACTCCAGATGTTGGCGAAGGTGCCGCCGCCGCCCTGCGTCACCCACAAGCTGGCATATTGCCCCGCCCAGCGCCGGGCCGCGTCGGGATCTGCGGTGGCGTTGTTGTTGTAGGGGTTGATGCGGCTGCCATCGAACCGGTCCGTGCCATGGCCGCCTTGGAACTTGACGTCATTCACCATCGAAGCGGCGCCGGCCTTCCAGAGCAGGGCCGTCGCGCGCGGATTGGCACCGTTCGTGTCGAGGCCGAGGCCCGCAACGATCGCATCGCCGCCCTGCGCGCTCTCAACCAGTGCCTTGGGCGCGCCTATGCCCTGCCAGGCGGGCGTACCGTCGGGCAGTACGATCTGCGTCAGGCTGGGATGCAGGCCCAGCAGGACGGTATCGGGGCGAAGGCGCAGCGTGTCGCTGACCCGGTAGAAACCAGCGGGCAGATAGACGACGCGGTGCTTGTCGATAGCCTTTTGTATTGCGGCCGTATCATCCGTGCGGTCATCGCCTTTTGCACCGAGTGTCCGCACGCTGACCCATTCGGACACGGGCGGCAGCGGGCGGATGGCCGGCGCGGCCGGCGCGGCCGGCGCGGGCAGGCTGGCGACGCGCTCCGCCTGCATCTCGGTCTTGTATTCGCCGATCCGGCCCAGGCCCGGCAGCGTCAGGCCATGGGTGAAGGACGAAACCTTGTAGGCCGCGCCAGCGCCAGCCACGGTCCGGCCGCTTTCGCGGAAACGGGCGAAGGTCGGGGTATTGGCTGCCAGCACATTCTGGAAACCAACCTGGGTGTAGACGTTGCTTTCATTGGAGATGATGACGCCCGCCTTCGATACATTCTCGAAACGGACATCCTGGCCCCACAGCCAGTCGCCATAGCCCCGGTCGATCTCGATCCCGACCGGCACGTTGCGGAATGCGACGTTGACCAGCGTCAGCCCCGCTTCATGCTCGCGGATGGCGGCCTCGCGCTGTCCCTCGAAGGTCGCGTCCACCAAGGCAAAGGGCCAGGCCGGCGATGGCTTCTCGGCCAGGATTCCGTAGCGGCCGCCCTTG
Source organism: Sphingobium sp. V4 (assembly GCF_029590555.1). Classification (NCBI taxonomy): domain Bacteria; kingdom Pseudomonadati; phylum Pseudomonadota; class Alphaproteobacteria; order Sphingomonadales; family Sphingobiaceae; genus Sphingobium; species Sphingobium sp. V4. The sequence goes on from NZ_CP081002.1 coordinate 169,604, forward strand.
AAATGCAGATCCTCCGCCTCGTTGGCGACATGGTAGAGACCGGCCAGCCCCGATCCGATGTCGAAATCGACATGGCTGACGAAACTATGTTGCGCCGAATGGAATCGGATGGCGGTGGCCGCCGGGTTGCCGTCCATGATCCGGAAATCGATATTGCCCAGCGCGGAATAGAATGTGCCGGGGTTGGCATCGGCTATATTCTTGTTGAAGGGCACGCTGCCCGCGGGTGGAAAAGCGGCGGGCGGGCTGTCCTTGTCGGTCTGGCGAGCGCCCCCGGTGAACATCAGCATATGGGCGACGCCGCGCTGGAATCCCGGCGTATTCTCGCCCAGCAGGATGACCGGGCGCCGTGCGCCGATGCCGAAGATGCGGATGCCGGGCCAGAGGAAAAGGGTGCGGCTGATCCGATAGGTGCCGGCCGGCAGGAAGACGATCCCGCCACCGCCCTTTTCGGCCGCCTTGTCAATCGCCTGCTGGATCGCCGCGCTGTCGTCGGCGCGGCCGTCGCCCACGCCTTGCACCGTCACCGCCCGCGGCTCGTCCGGTGCTACTGTATAGACGGACGGAGAGGCGAGGACGGATTGCGCTGCCGCCAGGGACAGCAGGACAGATGCACAGGCTCCGCTCAGTCCGCGATACATTGATGAGGCTCCAGCAGGAATAAATGTCCCGGCCGTGCAGGGCCGGGACCAGGTTGGGGGGAGGTTAGGATGGTTGGCTAGAAATTGAAACGGACGCCCGCCCGATAGGTGCGGCCCAGCGTGTCGTAGAGCGCAGGATTGACGTCCAGACCGGTGTTCGTCTGGGGCGAGGGTTCAGGATCATGGTCGAACAGATTGTCGACCTTGAAGAAGGCGCGAATATTGTCCGTCACTTTATAGGAACCGCCAATGTCGACATAGAAGGCGCCCTTCATGAAATTGCGGTCGATCGTCGGATTGTTGCTGGTCGACGTCGGGCAGCTTCCGGGCTGACAGACGATATATTGGTTGCCGAATGTGCCGTCGCTGAACCAGCGTTCGGTGACGGTAAAGCTGAACCGGTCATTCTCATAGGTCTGGATCGCCAGCCATTTCCAGTCCGGTGTAGCCCCCGCATTATTGCCTGCGGTGTCGACCGGGGTGACGCGGGGGATGCCCGTATCAGTCACGAACTTGCGGACATGGGTGGCAAGGGCGCGGACCGTGAAACTACCGTCCAGGCCCAGCGGATTGCGCCACTGGTAGCTCGCCTCGATGTCGAAACCGTCCGTGTCGATCGATGCGAGGTTGAAGGACTGGACGTTGACGAACTTGAATGTCGGATTGTCCAGGTCGAACGCACCGCAGGTGGAGGTGATGCCTTCGAGATAGCAGAAATTGACGATCTGCTGCGCCGAGAGGCTCGAAATCACACCCTTGAGCTTGATCTTGTAATAGTCGACCGACAGGCTGAAACCGGGCAACCAGGACGGATTGGAGAGCACTGCGCCGATCTCGGTATTGCGGGCGATTTCCGGCTTCAGATCGGGGTTGCCGACGGTGTTCTGAATGATCAGCACCTGAGACCCGCCGTTGCGCGGATCGGTGAAGTTGGGAACTGTCGTCGTCACCGGCGCGGCGAACAATTCCGAAAGGTTGGGCGCGCGCACGTCCCGTGATGTCACGGCGCGCAGGCGGAAGCCGTCGAGCGGCGTGTCCCAGGTGCCGCCGACCTTCCACGACCAGACGGTGCCCGACGTGCTGTAGTCGGTGACGCGCGCCGCCGCGTTCAGATTGGCGCGCCCCATGGCATCGGAATTGATAAGCGGCACGTCGACTTCCACGAAGCCCTCGATCACATGATATTTGCCGCGGCCGTTTTTATAATTGCCCGCATACCAGTTGCTGCCGTTGACGGCGTTGAGGATCGGGTCCGCCGGATAGTCGGCGTTGTTTGGGCTCAGGCTTGATACCCCCGCGCCGTAGGCGTCGGCGTTCACGCGGTAGAATTCGCGTCGATATTCGCCGCCGAACGCGACCGAAACCGGACCGGCCCACAACTCGAACGGATTGCCGGAGAAGTTGAGGCTGGCGACGTCCTGGGTCTGCCTGGTATGCTGGAACGGCCCGTTTTCCGGGGTGACATAGGCCAGCGCCGCGGCCGAAGGCGTCGCCCCGCCGAACACGTTGATCGGCTGGCAACCATTGGCACGAGCGACTGGATCGGCGCAGACGATCGCGCCATTCAGTTCGATCGCGTTGATCGCCTGTCGGAAGCGGGCGGGGAGCATGATATCCTCGACATTGATGTCGGTGATGTTGATGCCATGCTCATAATAGGCGTCATAATTCCAGTTGGTGCCGGCCGCATCGAACCTGCCCTTCGCGCCGCCCACGAAACGATATTGGCGGCGATTGGTGTAGACCCGGATATTCTCCGGTAGAATGGCGTTGCTCAGGCCATATTGAAAGCTGGTGATCCCCGCTGTCGCGCACGCGGTCCTGACCGATGCGGGCAGATAGGGATTGGCGCATTGCATCGTCAGGCCGGTCGTTGCCGCGCCGGGATTAGGCTGGTTGTTGGTCTTTACCCGCGCAATGTTGATTGTGGTGTATAGTTCGTTGTCGTCGGCGAACTCGTAACTGAGGCGGGTATAGCCGTTGATGCGCTCCAGGGCCGACTGGAGCGAAGTGCCCGATCCGACATGGCCCGACATGTCGCCGCCTACGCAGAAGCCGACATAGCATCCGGTGACATTGCCCGCCGCATTCCGGGCGGGCACGCCGTTCGAACCATAGTTGAAATTATAGGGCTGTCCGCTCTGGTCGAAGGCGATGCCCTGCAACGGCCCGGCGCTTATCAGGCCATATTTTGCGTACTGATAGGGCTGGCCATAGTCGCGGTAGAGATATTGCGGGTTGCTGCTGGTGAGGACGCCGGTATTGACCAGCGTCGTGGCGCGATACCAGTCCCGGCTGCCGGCCAGGTCTGTGCCGAAATCGCCGGGACCGACCCCTTCTTCATGGTCATATTCGCCACTGACGACTAGGTGGAAGCGGCCGAACGACTTCCCATAGGCGCCCTGCACCAGCACCTGTTCATTGTCGTTGTAGCGGGTGATTCCGCCCTGGATATTGCCCTTGAACCCTTCGAACTTGGTGTCGGTGATGAAGTTGACGACGCCGCCGACCGCGTCCGATCCATAGGAAGCGGACGCGCCGCCAGTGACGACATCCACCCGTTTGATGAGCAATTGCGGGAAAAGGCTGATGTCGGGTACACCGGTCACGTTCGCGCCGACCACGCGCTGTCCGTCGACCAGGGTGAGCGTGCGGATCGGGCCAAGGCCCCGCAGCGAGAAGGAACTAAGGCCCTGCGTGCCGCTCGACGTGCTGAACGTCCCCGTGGCGGCGCCAGTCGATCCCTGCAACGAAGGCAACTGGGCGACGGTGTTGAAGATATTGGGCTGGGCATTGTTGGCGATCTGTTCCTCGCCGATCACCGTGGTCGGCGTGGGCGCGTTGAAGCCGCTGGTGGTGATGCGCGATCCGGTGACAACAATATCGGCGTTGCGGGCGGCGGCTTCGTCGCTCTGCGCCTGCGGTGCTATGGTCGGGGCTGGCGCCGCGGCCGCCGTCTGGGCCTGCGCTGCGCCTGCCAGCACCATGGTCGCCATCGCCGCCAGGCTGACGCTGGCCAGTTGCCGATGGATTGCGATCGTCACTGTCATTGATCCTTCCCCTTTTATGACCGGCCGCTCTCCCGGAGCCGGCAACGCCCGTGTCGGGCGATCCTGTGAAGAGTATCCCCTGGCTCTCGCTCCTGCACTTACGACATAGGTCGTAGGCGCGCAGGTGACGGTTTTTCAGGGCTTTGCGGCATAGAGCGCATGATGCGTCAGGATGAACAGGGTCCGCCTGTCCGCGCCGCCGAACAGGATCTGCAACGGACGTTCCGGAACATCGATGCGCCCGGCTTCCTTGCCATCCGGCCCGTAGACGAAGATCTGTCCATTCGCGACATAGACGCGGCCCTGACTATCGATCGCCACGCTCTCGCCGCCGCGATTGGCGAAGCGCTGGAGGTCGGTCAGCGTGCCGCCCGGACCTACCGTGCCGCTATATGTCGCATTCTCCGATCCATTGGTGACGAAGAGCCGGTCGCCAACCTTGCCGCCGATCAGGCCGTTGGCGTTCAGACTGTCGGACCAGCGCCAGCCACTATGGTCGACCGGCCCCTGCTGCCATACGCGAAATGCCGGCAGCGACAGGCTGCCGTCGGGTGAGAGATATTCCTCGGCCTTGGGCGTGCCGACGTCGCGGGCGAACATTTCCGCTAGCGTGGTGAACTCATATGTCCTGGGATCGAGCTGGTCCCTGAATTCGCCATTGTTCCACCAGTTGACCGGCAACAGCGTCTTTGCAGCGCCGCCGGCACGCACGTGGGTCGGCCGGATCAGGGTAATCTGGTCGGGCGGCCCGTCCGGATCGACCGAGTAGACACCAGCCTTCGGTCCCAGCGAGGAAAGGATCAACAGATGGCCCGACGCGTCGATCGCCAGATTGACCGGATCGAGCGCATTGTCCCGAACGACCTCCAGTCCCTTGTCCTCGCTCCAGCGATGGATGCGCTGGAAACGGCGATCGATGAAATAGAGCGTGCCTTTTGCATCCACCGCCGCGCCGGAGATAGACCAGAAACCGTCCTCCAGCTTCTCCACCTTCGCGCTGGTGGGCAGCGGCGGCGCGATCTTGCGGTCGGCGGCGCCTATGTCCAGCCTCGCAAATTCACGCTCGCGCACGAACAGCTTGCGGCTCACATCCTCGATCGCATTGTCGAACGGATATTTGCTCGCCCGCAGGTAGGTACCGCAGCCTTCCTCGTCGCATGTGGCAAAGCCGCTTTCGGCATTGATATGGATGTTGCGGAAGCGGATGTCGCTCGAATTGGTCAGCTTCACCGCGCTCTTCTCCGGCGCGTAGGTGCGCGTCACGCGATAGCCATGATAGTTGGCGAACAGCAGATTGCTCGAATTGCGGATGTCGAGCGAGATGGCGTCCGGCCCGTCTTCGACCTCCTGCTCGGTCTGCGGCGCCAGGAATTCCCAATTCTGCACATTGTCGAGCACGATTTCGTTGCGGGCATGATGTTCGACCGACATTTCGTAGATATGACCGGGCGTGCTGGTGTTGGTGACGTGAAGGCCAGACTGTGCAAAGCTGTTGGGACTCCAGACATTGGCGAAGGTGCCGCCGCCGCCATCGGTCACCCAGATGCTGGGATATTGGGCGTCCAGCCGGCCATCCGTGACCGGATCGCCGGTATGCACCCGCAATGCGCCCAGCATCTTGCCGTCGGCGGTCGGGGTGCCGCCACCCCCCATGATCTTGACGTCCTCGACCAGGCTCTTCTCGCCCGAACGCCACAGCAGAGCGGACGCGCGCGGGTTGATGCGCCCGGTGAAGAGACCGAGGCCCGAGAGGATATTGTCGCCATCCCTCTGGCTTTCCAGGATCGGCAGCACCGGGCCAAGACCGGCATGGGCTGGATTGCTATCAGGTATGTAGAGCTGCGTGATGGCGGGGTGCAGACCGATCAGCACGCTGTCGGGCCGCAGCGTCAGCTTGTCCGTCACCTTGTAGAAGCCGGTCGGGAAATAGAGGATGCGGTGGCCATCGATCGCCTTCTGGATCGCGGCAGTATCGTCTGCCTTGCCGTCGCCCATTGCGCCCAGGGTGCGGACATTGATCCATTCGGTCATCGGCGGCAGATCGCGGATGGCGGGTAGACGCGGGGCGGGCATGGCGGGCAGGGGCTGGATGTCGGCTTCGGTCCGGTAGTCTCCCATGTGGCCCAGGTCCGGGACGGCGAGGCCATAGGAAAAGGCGGCAACCTTGTAGGCCTTGCCCTTGCCCGCCACGGTCCTGCCGCTGTCGCGGAACCGGACGAAGACAGGGCTGTTGACGGCGAGCGCATTGTCGAAACCGATCTGGGTGAACACATTCTTCTCGTTCGAGATGACGACACCGGCCTTCGACACATTTTCGAAGCGGACATCCTTGCCCCAGAGGCTGTCGCCATAGCCGCGGTCGATCTCTATCCCCACGGGCGTGTTGCGGATCGAGACATTGACCAGGGTCAGCCCCGCTTCATGCTCGCGGATGGCGGCGTCCCGCTGCCCGTCGAAGCTGGAATCGAGCAGGGTGAACTGCCATGCGGGCGAGGTCTTTTCCGTGACGATGCCATAGCGGCCGCCCCGGAAATGGACATTCTCGATGACATTGCCCGCCTGATAGACACCGGCGAAGGCCGTCCCCAGCCGGAACTCCATATGGCTGAGGAAGGCATGTTGGGCCATGCGGAAGCGCACGCCCGCCGCCGCTGGATTGCCCGCGCCGATCTCTATGTCGACGTTGCTCATCGCCGAATAGAAGGTGCCCGAATTGGCGTCGCGGACCTGTCGTTCGCGAGGCACCACGGTTGGCACCGGAACGGGTATCTTGCCGACATTATACTGGTCGCCCCCGGCGAAGACGATCATCGTCGAGACGCCCTGCTGAAAGCCGGGCGTATTGGCGCCCAGCAGGATGACCGGCCGCGTTGGTCCGACGCCATAGACGCGCACCCCCGCGGGCACGACCAGGGTGCGGGTGATGCGGTAGGTACCCGATGGCAGGAAGACGATGCCGTGGCCGGTCCTGTCGCGCGACTGGTCGAGCGCCTGCTGGATCGCGGCGCTGTCATCGGCCTTGCCGTCGCCCCTGGCTTTGACCGTGACGGCATGAGGCTCGTCGGGCGCGATCGGAAAGATGGAGGTGCCGGCCGCCCAGGCCGGCGCCCCCATGCTGGTCGCCGCCAGCAAAGCCGCGATCATGCTGCGTCCGATCATAGCTGCCTCTCCATGCAGTCCTAAACCCTGTATCGCAGGGCTAGAGGGGCAGACCGACCTTTGCACTTGCGACAAAGGTCGTAGTTTTCATGGCCCTGCCTGCGTCGGTATAGCCGGGCTTCATCATCGTGATGCCCATGGGGCATCGACCGTCTGCAAGGGACGCCGCTTTGCCGTCATCAGCCGATCCTGCCCCGCCGCCGCCCCTGGCCGTCATCGTCATGGGCGTCAGCGGTTGCGGAAAGTCGACCCTGGGCGCATTGCTGGCCGACGGGTTCGACTGCCCCTTTCTGGAGGGCGACAGTTTCCATGCGGCCGAGGCGGTGGAAAAGATGCGCAGCGGCCGTCCGCTGACCGACGAGGATCGCTGGCCCTGGCTCGACCGGCTGGGGCAGGCGGTGGCGGCGAGCATCCGGACGCATGGCGTTGCGGTCGCGGCCTGCTCGGCCCTGCGCCAGGCCTATCGCGATCGGCTGCGGGTGGCGATCGGCGCGCCGGTCCGTTTCATCCTGCTGGAGGCCAGCCGCGACCAGTTGCTGATGCGGCTCCAGAACCGCCCCGGCCATTATATGCCCGCCAGCCTGCTCGACAGCCAGCTCGCGACGCTGGAGCGGCCTTCCCCGCAGGAGCGGGCGATGATCCTGAACAGCGATGCGCCGCTCGCCGAGTTACGTGACCGCTCTTTCGCCTGGCTGTGCTGAAATAAGCATCTCCTACGAAGTTCACACTGTCGCTGGCCTTTTCGAACCGGACGCGTCAGCGACGCGTCCGCGACGCGCAGCCCCGTGACCGGCCCGTATGTGCCGGATGGGCGTTTTTCGACACTTCAAGGAACGTCGCAGCATAGGCCTGCCGATCGGCAATAGGACAGGGGAAAGTCTTCGCCGGGATGGTTTTGGCTGCGCTTGCAGCTAGTGGGTGACGGTGGAATTTTCCCAGCGGCGCCTCGGGTGTCAGAGCGGCTCCCGGACGGGCGTGGTCGGGACGTTCACTTCTTCACAAAATATGGGCAGGACAAAGAAAGCGGGCTGCCCGGTCAGGCCCGGCATGACGTAAAGAGTATGGCAGGCGACGAGCAGAAACTGTCGCTTGTTGCCGACGCTGCACAACCAGAAAACCGTTATCGTCTTGATCGTCACGCCAGCGAAAGCTGGGATCTCAGGCGATGGCGGGACAAGGCTGGGAAAGGTCAAACCCTACGGCTGTGCGCCTTCGCCTGAGATGCCAGCATTCGCAGGCATGACGGGATTTTATGTCTGCCTTTGCACGAGCATGTTTCGAAAGTCGTCCTTCCGCAATCCACCACTTCCGTTACTCAACTGACATTGCCGTTCGTTCAGCGCGAAGTCGGGCGAGGTCGGGCGACCGGCACAGCGGTGTTACGGCATCAGGCGGCGTCGCCCTTCCCATAAATGCCAGCGCATCGCGAGGGCCGCGCCTTCGGGGTCTTGCGCGCGGATCGCGTCGACGATCTGCTCATGCTCGCGCAACATGGTCGCGATCACCTCCGGCGGGCGCGAGCGGCTGATGTCGACGCCCGCGCGCATGATCTTGTCGACATCGGCATGCAGCGCATCGAAGGCGATCAGGAAGGCGGGATTGCCCGTCGCCTCGGCGATGCGACGGTGCAGTTCCATATCCTCGGCATGGGCCGGTTCGCTCGACAACAGGGCGTCCCGCAGCAATCCCATGCCTTCCTCGATATGCGCCATCTCCGGCGCGGTACGCCGTGTCGCCGCCAGTCGCGCAGCTTCCGCCTCCAGCACGAAGCGCACTTCATAGCTGCCGAGCGTGGTCGGCAGTTCGGTCGCAGGCATGAAGGCGGACAGCCGGTCGGAGGGGCGGCTCTTGACGAAGGAGCCGGCGCCGCGTCGCGCCTCGGTAATGCCGTCGGACGCCAGCCGCATCAGCGCTTCGCGCACGATCGAGCGCGAAACGCCGAACATTTCCGCCAGTCGCGCTTCCGAGGGCAGGCGCGCGCCGACCTCCATCCCTTCCGACTTGATGATCTCCACGATCGCCGCATAAACATGGTCGGAAAGCCGCGCCTGGCTCATCGGGGCACCTGTCTGTCGATCGCTCTCATCATCTACCCCTAGTCAGAAGATGCCGCCGGGGACAAGCGCTGGCAGTGCCTTGCTCAGAAGATGCTGCTGGCGACGAGTACCAGCAGCAGGCCGACCACCGCGACCACCGTTTCCATGATCGACCAGGTCTTAAAGGTGCCGGGCATGTCGGTGCCCAGATAGCTTTTCACCAGCCAGAAGCCGGGGTCGTTGACGTGCGAGAAGAACAGCGATCCCGCGCCGATGGCGAGCACCATCCATTCCGGCTCCACGCCCGATGCGGCGACCAGCCCCTCCATCACGCCCGCCGTGGTGATCGTCGCCACGGTTGCCGACCCGGTCGCGAGGCGGATGCACACCGATACGCCCCAGGCAAGCAGCAGCGGCGAGATCGCGCCGCCGTCGGCTAGCCGCACCAGCATGTCGGAAAGGCCCGCCGTCACCAACACCTGCTTGAGCGCGCCGCCCGCGCCGATCGCCAGGATGATGCCGCCCGCCGGCGTCATCGCCTCGGTCCAGATCGCGTTCTGGATGGTGCGGTCGGTAATTCGGCGGCCGAAGAGCAGGGGGAGGGCGGCCAGCACCGCCACCAGCAGCGCCACCACCGGATCGCTGACCCAGCCGAGCCAGTGGAAATGCTCGGCGACCGCCGGCGGCATCAGCGCCACGGCCTGTCCCGCCGCGATCAGCACCACCGGCAACAGCACGGCCGTCAGCGCCCGGCCGACCGACGGGGTGGGGACGTCGGCCCTTACCGGATCGAGCAGGGGCGGGCTGAGCCTGACGCCGGGCGCGGTGAAGCGCGCCAGCAGCGGGCCGGCGATGATCGCGGTGGGGATGCCGACGATCAGGCCGTAGACGAGGGTGAGGCCCAGATTGGCGCCGAGCGCATTGACCGCCAGCAATGGCCCCGGATGCGGCGGCACCAGCGCATGGACGACGGATAGGCCCGACAGCGCGGGCAGCATCAGCCGTAGTTTGGCGGTATCGTCATTCTGACCCTGCGGCAGCGCGGCGGCAGCCGAGGCGACGATCGGCAGCAGCAGCACCAGGCCCGTTTCGAAGAAGAGCGGCAGGCCGATCAGGATCGCGGTGAACAGGCTGGCCCACGGAGCGCCCCGCACGCCCGACAGGTGAAGCGCTCCGCGCGCGAGGCCGCCTGCGCCATCCGACAATTGCAGCATGGCGCCCAGACCCAGACCCAAGGCGACCACAAGGCCGGTGCCGCCCAATATGGCGCCCGCGCCCTTTTCCACCGCCTTGGCAGTTTCCTCCATCGGCAGGCCGGCGAGCAGCCCCACGGTGAAAGCACCACACAGCAGTCCGACGAACGGGTGGAGCCGTCCACGGATTATGAGTGCAATGGAGAGGGCGATGCCGATGATGGCGGAAAGGACGAGCCGATAGTCCGCCGGGGTCATCGGGCGATGATCCTGTCCATGGCGTTGAAGGCCGGCATGACGCCGAACGGCGACGGTCGACGAACTGGTAACGTCATCCTCTCCCCTTTCTCTTCTGCGCAAATTCACCGATTCGAGTGATCGTTCCGCAAAACCTGTTGGACAGGTATAGGCAGAAATTCCGTCAAAACTAGAAAAAATCGTCGATATCGGGAAATTTCTCTTGAATCTGTCTGACTGATTCTCTTATCGTTAGCGCTACCGAATCCGATGCAGCCGGCAGGCCAAAGAGGCCGGCGCGCCCATGTCGGATCGAACAGGGAGAGGACGGATGCACTTCGCCACGGATCTGCACGATATTCTCGATCACCCGGCCCATGGGACGCCGGAACCGGCCCCATTGACGCCGACCCAGATGAAGGTCCTGCACTGCGTCCATTCCGGGCTGCTCAACAAGCAGATCGCCTATGAGCTGGGAATGGCGGAGGCCACGGTGAAGGTCCACATGACAGCGCTGATGCGCAAGCTCAATGTCCGCAATCGCACGCAGGCCGCCATTACCGCGCGCAACTTGGGATGGCTGCGGCCGGCGCTGGGCCGCGCGACGGACTGACATCTGCGATATTCAGCAGGGAAGGGAGGTTCGCATGGCGACAGGTTCCCGCAGGGCGCTTTTGGGCGGGCTTGGCGCCGGGATGGTTCTGGCGGGCATGAACGGACGCAGCCGCGCCGCGCCCGCGCGCCGGATTGGCTATGCCATCGTCGGCCTGGGCTCCTATGCCACGCGGCAGGTCATGCCCAACTTCGCCGGATGCGACCATGCGCGGCTGGTCGCGCTGGTGAGCGGCACGCCCGCCAAGCTCGACCAATATGGCGCGCAATACGGCATCCCCGCGACCCATCGTTACAGCTATGCCGATTTCGAGCGCATTCGCGACAATCCGGACATCGACGCGGTCTATGTCGTGCTGCCAAACAGCCTCCATGCGGAATATGCGGTCCGCGCGGCGCAGGCGGGCAAACATGTGCTATGTGAAAAGCCGATGGCGACATCGGTGGCCGAGTGCGCGGCGATGATTGCCGCCTGCCGCAAGGCGGGGACGAAGCTGATGATCGGCTATCGCTCGCGCTTCGAACCCTACAACCGCCTCGCCATCGATCTGGCGCGCAGCGGATATGTTGGTCGCACGCGGCTGATCACGGCGGAACATGGCTTTGCGATCCGGCCGGACCAGTGGCGGCTCGACCGGGCGCTGTCGGGCGGCGGATCGATGATGGACATCGGCATCTACAGCCTCAACGCCGCGCGCTACCTGACGGGCGAGGAGCCGGTGGAGGTGAGCGCGATCGAGTCGACCAACCGTTCGGACCCGCGCTTCCGGACGGTGGAGGACCGGATCGGTTTCCAGCTGCGCTTCCCCTCCGGCATCCTCGCCAACTGCCTCTCCAGCTATAGTTCGGGCCATAATGGCTATCGCGTCATCGGCGCCCAGGGCTGGATCAACATGGAGCCGGCCACGCCCTATTCGGGGCAGAGCATGATGATCCGCAAGGATGGCGTCACCGCGCCGCGCATCCTGCCGGTGGCGGCGAAGAACCAGTTTGCCGGCCAGCTCGATCATCTGGCCGAGTGTATCCTGAATGGCGGCACGCCGATCGTGCCGGGCGAGGAGGGGCTGGCCGACCTGCGGGTGATCGAGGCCATTTATCGTTCCGCCGCCGAGCGGCGGCATGTCGCGATCAGCACGTGATCGCGCGCCGGACGGTTGTGCGCGGCCTTGTCAGCCTGCCGATGTTCACTACGCGCGGGCTGGCGGCGCCGGTAGGCGGGGTCGAGCGGATCGATCCGGCGCTGGACTCGATCATCGATCCGTCGGCATCGGTGACAATGCTGGCGAGCGGCTTCCGCTGGGCCGAAGGGCCGGTCTGGGCGCCCGCGCTGGACTGCCTGCTCTTCGCCGATCCGCCGGCCAATATCGTCTATCGCTGGAAGGAAGGGGCAGGGGCCAGTCCCTTCCTGTCGCCGTCGGGTCTTCAGGGACCGGTTCCGGCGGGCCAGCGCGAAGCGGGACTGAACGGGCTGGCGATCGGTCGCGACGGTGCGCTGGTGGCGGCCGACAGCGGAACGCGCGCCATCGTGCGCGTCGACCTGCATACCCGCCAGCGCACGATCCTGGCCGATCGCTACCAGGGCAAGCGGTTCAACAGTCCCAATGATCTGTGCATCGCGCCGTCAGGGGTCATCTATTTCACCGATCCGCCCTATGGACTGACCGGAGGCGACGATTCTCCGCTGCGCGAACTCGACCATTGCGGCCTCTACCGGCTCGCGCCCGATGGAGAGGTGGTGCTGATCGACAGGAGCCATCGCCGTCCCAATGGCGTTGCACTCTCCCCGGACGGGCAAACCCTCTACCTGGCGCTGTCGGACGAGCAGCAGCCGGAGGTGCTCGCCTACCGGCTCGATGTGCGCGGCCTTCCCGTCGATCAGCGCCTGTTTCGGGACATGCGGCCGCAGCGCGCGCAGGGACTGCCCGGCCTGCCGGACGGGATCAAGGTCGGCCGGGACGGCCATCTGTTCGCGACCGGACCGGGCGGCGTCCATGTTTGCACCGCCGATGGCGTGCTGCTGGGCATCGTGGGCACCGGCAAGGCCGTCGCCAATTGCTGTATCGACCCGGAAGGGCACCGGCTCTTCCTCACCTCCACCGACATGCTGGCCATGATCACACTGAAGGCTGGGCCTGGCTGAAGAGCGCTCAGTCCGTTCGGCTGGTGACGATCGCCTGCCCGCTGGGCGGAATGGAGATGAGGTGCATGTCGCCGCTGTCGCACTGCACCTTCCATTCGCCGTTCGCCGTCTTGCTTTCCAGCGGCTCTGCCGACGCGATCTTCTGGCAGGGCAGGCCCGCATCGCGAACGGCGCGCAGGAAGACGCCGTTGCGCTGCCCCGGCGGCAGGGCGGCGACGGCGGCGACATAGTCGACCCCGCCCGCATTGGCCGCTGCGTTCGCCGGCTCCGCCTTTTCCGCCGTTTCGGGGCTGCCGCAGGAGGCCAGCGCCAGGCTGGCCATGATGATCGCCGGCAAAAATCGCATGATCTGTCTCGTCTGATGGCGGCACGGGACGATGAAGCGCATCATCCGGCCGGAGGGAAGCTGCCCGCATCATGCGCCAAATGGCGCATAGTTCAAGCCTTGACCGCTTCCCTTGGCGCCTGCCGGTTCAGCCGCCGATCGGCATCCCCGGCGGAATGACCGGCTCGGGCCGGCTGGCCTTCCCGATCTCCCTCGCCAGCCGTGCGTCGTCGCGCAGCATCGCCGCCACGCTGCGCTGCCAACTCGCATCCTCGCCTTCTCCCTTCGCCTGGGCGAAACGGTCTGCAATCAGCCGCAGCCGACCGTCCAGAATGGCGGCGACGTCGATCGAGGTGTCGGGCGACTGGCGCGTCCTGGCGATCGACAGGATGGCGCGATGGGCGATACGCCGCTCGACCGCCGATCCGCGCCGGTCGATCACACCGCCCTGCAAGCGGTCGAGCAACTCGCCCAGGCCGAGCTGTGCGGGGTCATTGCCATGCTGGATATGGATGCGGGCAAGGCGCGCAGGCGCCAGCAGGCTTTCGAGCGTCACCTGCGCCGCGACATCGGCCGCGACCAGCGGATCGAACGCCGATGCGCCCGCCGTGTCGAAGATTTCGGTATCATATTGGGGGTCCGATCTGCCGTTGACCCCCGAAGAGAGCATCAGCGCGAGTTGCGGCGAGACGGTCAGCGCGTCGGCCGACAAGGTGCCGATCAGCGCGTCGAGCGCGGCGCGTTGGTCGCTGGCGGCGGTGACGGTGGGCGCGGGCGTAGGCGCGCCGGCGACGGCATAACGATAGTCGATGCCGCCCACGATCTTGCCGATCGCCGCCACGGCATAACGGTGGAACAGCCAGACGGGCACGAATTTGCGCCGCAGGTCGGACAGCGGCTCGCCCGCGCGCAGCACGGCGGGGCCGAAATTGGCAAGCGCGATCCGGCGCACCGCCATGACATGCGCCAGATCGGCGGGCGTATCGGTGCCCTCTGTCCACATATTCGTGCCCGGCACGGCGAGGTCCGATGCGCGGCCGTCGATGTCGGTCGAATAATGGAGACCTGCCGCCTCGATCGCCTCTGCCTTCCGCGCGGCGTCCGCATCGGCATCGGCGCCCGGCGCCGGTTCGCCATAGAGCCAGTCGACCGTATATTTGTCCCACTTGCCGATACCCACGGCATAGGCGTCGGACAGGTCCAGCTTGCCGTCGGCGATCTTCACCAGCGGTCCGGGATAGTCCATCACCGATGCGCGATCGTCGAGGCTGGCCTGGAAATTATGGACGAAACCAATGGCATGGCCGACCTCGTGGGCGCCCAGCTGGCGGATGCGGGCCAGCGCGACGCGGACGGCATCATTGGCGCCGCCGCTGTCATTCTGGGCCGTGCCGACCAGCCCTTCATACAGGATGATGTCCTGCCGCAGCCGGAGCGACCCCAGCACGACATTGCCCTTGATAATCTCGCCCGTGCGGGGATCGATCACCCCGCCGCCATAGGACCAGCTTCGGGTCTGGCGGTTGGTCCAGTTGACGACATTGTAGCGCACATCCTGCGGATCGACGCCCGGCGGCAGGATCTTCACCTGGAAGGCATCGACATAGCCCGCCGCATCGAAGGCCTGGTTCCACCAGGCGACGCCTTCGGCGAGGGCGGTGCGGATCGGTTCGGGTGCGCTGTTGTCGATGTAGAAGAGGATCGGTTTCTTCACGCGCGACCGCGGGGCGGACGGGTCGATCTTGTCGAGGCGGAAGCGGTTGGCAAACTGCACCATGACCGGGTCGCCCAGCTTGCTGCCGAAGTCATAGGCCTGGGTCGCGTGGCTGCCCGACCTTATGTCGAACCGGCGCGGACGAAATCCGGGCGCGGGCAGGCGCACGAGCGAATGATGCACGGTGAAGCTGACCTGCCGCCCGTCGGGCGCGATCGTGTCGACCTCCTGACCCGGCGTGTCGGAGGCGAAGGTCTGGATCGCCTCCATCTCGATATTGTCGGGAAAGACCTTGACCGATGCCGGATCGGCGGCGCTGAGCTTTTCGGCCAGCTTGAACCCCTTGCCGTTGGCGTTGAGGGCATCGGCCAGTTTCATCGTGTCGCTCGTGAGGAACGGCGCGATGTCGATCGTGACGCCGCCGCCAGCAGCGGGCGCGATCACATCGAGCATCGCCACCGTGCTGAACGGAAAGCTGTTGGTGCCGCCGCGCTGCACGTCGGCGTCGCCGGTGGCGCGGTAGCGGGGATTTTCATAGGTGATCGCGACCTTCCTGCCCAACCGGCGGAAGGCGAGCAGCTGGGTTTCGCCCTGCATCCCGCGATCGATGCGGATCGGCGCGGAGCCAAGGCCGGTCTTGATCGATCCGGTATAGAGGAAGCGGCCGGACACGCCTTGCGCATCGGGCGCGGGCAGGGTCAGCAGGATGCGGCCGTCGGCCATGTCGACCCGGACCGGCAGCAGGGCGCCGTCGGCGGAGCTGGCGATGGGAACCGGCTCTGCGCGGGCGGGAGTGGCGATCGCACCCGCCGCCAAAGCGATCGCCCCGGCCGAAGCCATGCCCGTCATCCGTCGCGATAATTTCATGGATTTCCCTTTTTTACGCCGGTCGCGTCACGACCTATGGCGGATCATATCATGCGATCCGTTGAGCATGTCGGCATATTCGTAAGCAATCGACAGCGAAATTGATGATTTTCAACAGGATGGAGGCGTTTCGTGACGGAATTCCACGAGCTTGAACTGGATCGCACCGACCTGCGCCTGCTGCGCGAGATCGTTGAGGATGGGCGGATTTCCGATGTCGCGCTGGGCGAGCGCGTGCATCTGTCGAGTACCGCCGCCGCCCGCCGTCGCAAGATATTGGAGGAACGGGGCATGGTGCCGCGCTATGCCGCCAGTCCCGACCTTGTCCGCCTGGGCTTCGGCATCGTCGTTCACGTATCGATCGAACTGGTGTCGCAGACCGAACAGGTGCTGACCGAGTTCGAGGAAGCGGTCGTGAAATGTCCGTCTATGAGCTATTGCAGCTTCGTGTCGGGCGACACGGATTTCATGATGACGGTCCATGTCCGGTCCTTCGACGATTATGACCGTGTCTATCGCAAGGAATTATCGACCCTGCCGCATGTCGCCAAGATCCGCAGCAGCTTCGTGATGCGCCCGGTGGCCCAGCGCAATGTCCCGCCCGCGTTGTTCGACGGGTTGCGGTGAAGGACGAATCAGTAATGCAAGGGCGGGGCGACGCGCAGGATTATGACGCGTATCAGTCTGTACGCATCGGAATCGATCAATATTAGCCGGCTTTCCTGCCGAGTTTCGCGGGAAGCGCTAACGGCTCTTGTGTACCATCGCCAAGTCATCGGCAGCCCCGCAGGAGGGACAAGCGGCCGCCGGGACAAGGGTTAGCGCAGGTGCCCGGAAAACCGGGGCCATATACGGGGTCACATCCGGGGGACAAGTCGAGATTCGAAAGAGCGCCTGCCCCTGGCGAATGCGTGCCTGCAAGGCGCGATCCCTGACGCATGACCGGAGGAGGATGAAAGGCCCGACTGGACGCGCTTACAGGGGAAAGACAATGACGCATATCGTGCCGGGCTATAATTTCGACCGCCGCCGCCAGTTGGGTCGCAACTTGCTGAAAGCGACTGCCGCGCTGATTGCGGTATCTGCCACGCCGACATTCGCGCAGGACGCAACGGTCGCAGCCGCGCCGCAGCAGGAAGCCGCCGAGGACCAGATTGTCGTCACCGGCACTCGCATCGTGCGCGACGGTTACAGCGCGCCGACCCCCGTGGCGGTGATGAGCAAGGCCGACATCGTCGCGCAGGCACCGGCCAATATTTCGGACTTCGTGAACCAGCTTCCCTCGATCGCGGGTAGCGGCACGTCCGGCTCCTCGTCGGGCGGGTTGTCCAATGCCGGCGCCGGCATCAACTCGATCAGCCTGCGCGGCCTGGGCGTCGGGCGCACGCTCGTGCTGCTCGACGGCCAGCGCTCGGTCGCCTCGACCGTGGGCGGCGTGGTCGACATCAACACCATCCCGCAGGATCTGGTCGAGCGGGTCGAGGTCGTCACCGGCGGCGCATCGGCGGCCTATGGCTCGGACGCGGTCGGCGGCGTCGTCAACTTCGTCCTCGACAAGGGGTTCAAGGGGTTCCGCATCGGCGTCGACCAGGGCATCAGCACCTATGGCGACGGCCGCAACTACAAGATCACGGCCAGCGCGGGCCTGTCGCTGCTCGACGACCGGCTGCACATGCTGTTCAACGGCGAATATTTCAAGCAGATCGGCGTCGACACGATCGACCGCGACTGGAACGACAGCGGCTATTTCATGATCAACAATCCCGCTTACAATGGGACCAATGGTCAACCACAGCGGCTGGTGGGGTCGGGCTTTGGACCTTCGGGCTATACGACCGGCGGCCTGATCGGCGCGGGTCCGCTGCGCGGCACCTATTTCCTGGGCGCGGGGCAGACCGGGCAACTGACCTATGGCACCGTACTCAGCCCCTGGATGGTCGGCGGCGACACCGATGTGACGCTGGCCGGTCATGTCGGCACCAACTCGCTGGTCCCGCATGACGAACGGCTGAGCTTCTTCAACCGTACCGCCTTCGACATCGCGCCGGAAATCACCATTTACGGCCAATTCGCCTATAATCGTTCGACCAGCCGCAGCTATTATCAGCAGACGCCCAGCACCGGTGTCACCATCCGGTCCGACAATGCCTATCTGCGCACCTATTATCCGCAGGTCGCCGCGCAGATGGCGGCGCAGGGGTTGACCTCCTTCACCATGGGGACCAGCAATGCCGGCTTCCCCGTGCCCGGCAGCGACATCAAGCGAGAAGTCTATCGCTTCGTTGGCGGCGCTGAAGGGCAGTTCGAGCTGTTCGATCGCAAATGGGAATGGAACGGCTATTATCAGCATGGCGTCACCAAGGCGCATGAGGAGCTGACCAACACCTGGAACAACGCCCGCATGGCGTTGGCGCAGGATGCGGTGTTCGCGCCCAATGGCAGCATCGTCTGCCGCTCCACGCTGACCGATCCGACCAATGGCTGCGTGCCGATCAACCGCCTCGGCACCATGGGGCCGTCGGCCGAAGCGCTGGCCTATATCTATGGCGCCGAGCAGCCGCAGCGCGAACAGACGATCAAGCAGGATGTGGCGGCGCTCAGCTTCAGCGGCGAAGTGTTCGACCTGCCCGGCGGCGCGGCCGCCGTGGCATTCGGCGCGGAATGGCGCAAGGAGCAGATCGACGGCAAGGTCGACCCGCAGTTCAATTCAGGCTGGCTCTACGGCAATTTCCTGGTCAACAAGGGCGACTATAATGTGAAGGAAGGCTTCCTGGAAGTCGACCTGCCGGTGGTCAAGGGGCTGAACGTCAACGCCGCGGGGCGCTTCACCGATTATTCGACGTCCGGATCGGTCCAGACCTGGAAGCTCGGCGCGACTTTCCAGCCGATCCGCGATGTCCGTCTGCGCGGCAATATCAGCCATGACATCCGGGCGCCCAACCTTCAGGAACTGTTCGCGGCCGGCACCGCGCGCACCAACACGGTCATCATCCCGACCGGCGCCAATGCTCCCGCGACCGGATCGCTGCAATTCGTGCAGAACCAGGTCGGCAATCCCAATCTGAAGCCGGAGGTCGCCGACAGCTGGACGCTGGGGGCGGTGCTGACGCCCAGCTTCCTGCCCGGCTTCTCCGCGTCCTTCGACTATTATGCGATCAAGATCGACAAGGCGATCGGCAACGTCACCGCGCAGGATACGGTCGACCTCTGCTATGCGGAGGGCATTTCCTCCTATTGCAGCAACATCATCTTCAATGGCAGCACGCTGACCAGCATCGTCCTTCAGCCGATCAACTTCGCCAAGCAGACCACCAAGGGCTTCGACATCGAGGCGAGCTACCGCCTGCCGCTGTCCGATATTTCGGACAGCCTGCCCGGCACCTTCACGCTTCATTCGGCGGTGACCCATTATATCGAGAATGTGATCGACAACGGCATCAGCTTCCCGATCGATTATGCCGGGGTGAACGGCGGATCGCTGGCCGGCACCTACAGCTCGCCCGACTGGGTCTATCGCGTCAGCGCTTTCTATGAAGCCGATCCCTTCACCCTCAATCTGGTGGCGCGCGGCTTCAGCGATGGGGTTTATGGCAACGATTATATCGAATGCACCAGCGCCTGCCCGGCCTCGACGACGCAATATCGCACGATCAATGACAACCATATCGACGGCGCCATCTACTTCGACGCTTCGATCGGTGTGAAGTTCAAGGCCTATGGCGGCAACGGCAAGCTGACCTTCATCGTCAACAATCTGCTCGACCGTGATCCGGAACTGATCGGCAACGGCCCGGACGGCAACAATGTCCCTGCCTACGCCCAGACCAGCCGGGGTCGCTATGAGGTGATCGGCCGCTCCTTCCGCGTCTCCGCCAAGTTCCAATTCTAAGACCGACAAAGGGTAACATCCCATGACACGCATGAAGACGATCGCCGCCAGCCTTGCGCTCGCCAGCACGCTGCTGACCCCGGTCGCGCAGGCCGCCGCGCCCAAGGCGATGAAGACCGCCGCTGCAGCCGCCGTCGATGCGCAGGCCAAGCAGGTGCAGGTGATGGTGGACCAGGTGTTCAGCTTTGCCGAACCTGGCTTCCAGGAAGTCAAGACATCCGAATATCTGACGAAGATACTGGAGCAGAACGGCTTTACCGTGACGCGCGGGGTCGCGGGCATCCCGACCGCCTTCACCGCGACCTGGGGGGAAGGCGGCCCGCTGATCGCGCTGGGCAGCGATATCGACGACGTGCTGGGCGTGTCGCAGATTCCCGGCATCCCCAATATCAAGCCGCTGGTGGAAGGCGCGCCGGGCCATGGCGAGGGGCACAATGCGGGGATGCCGCTGGTCATCGCCGCTGCCATCGCGGTCAAGCAGGTGATGGAGAAGAACAGGATCCCCGGCCGCCTGATGCTCTGGCCCGGCGTCGCGGAGGAATTGCTGGCGACGAAGGCCTATTATGTCCGCGACGGCCTGTTCAAGGATGTCGATGCCTGCATCTTCACCCATGTGAGCAACGACTTCAACACCGGCTACGGCGAGATGGGCAATAACGGGATGGTGTCTGTGGAATATACGTTCCACGGCAAGACCGCCCATTCGGCAGGGATGCCGTGGGAAGGGCGCAGCGCGCTCGACGGCGTGGAACTGATGGACGTCGCCTGGAACATGCGGCGGGAGCATCTGCCGATCACCCAGCGGTCGCACTATATCATCTCCAACGGGGGTGGTCAGCCGAACGTGGTGCCGGACAAGGCGTCGGTCTGGTATTATTTCCGGGAGCGCGACTTCAAGTCGATCCGCGACCTGTACGACCTGGGCAACACCCTGTCCGAAGCGGCGGCCAAGGCCAGCGGAACCACCGTGACGCGTCAGGTTCTGGGCTATGCCGCGCCCAATTTCGGCAACAAGCCGATGGCCGAGGCGGCCTACGCCAATATCAAGGCGGTGGGAATGCCCCAATGGTCGGCCGACGACCAGGCCTTCGCCAAGGCGGTGCAGGAAGCCAATCAGCGCAAGGTTGAGCCACTGCGCACCGAAATCGGCGAGTTGTCGACGCCGGAAAACCGCAAGCCATCGACTGGCGGCGGATCGGATGACATTGGCGATATCATGTGGACGGTGCCGACCATCACCATCCGCTTCCCTTCCAACATCCCCAACATGATCGGCCATAATGTGACTTCCGCCATCGCCATGGCGACGCCGATCGCGCACAAGGGGGCGGTTGCGGGCGCGAAGGCGCTGGCGATGACGGTGCTGGACCTCATGACCACGCCCAAGCTCGTGGCCGACGCCAAGACCTATTTCAAGGACGTGCAGCTCAAGACCGACAGCTATGCCCCGGTCCTCACGGAGCAGGACAAGCCCGCCATCTGGCTCAACGAAAAGACGATGCAGCTCATGCGGCCGCAGATGGAGAAATATTATTACGATCCAACCAAATATGAGACCTATCTCGAACAGTTGGGCGTCAAATATCCGACTCTGACGCCGCAATGATCTCCCACGCTCCATTCATGAAGAGGACGCAGCCTTTGGGTCGCACCATCGCACTTGCCCTCGCCCTGTCGGCGGCGGCGCTTTCCATGCCCGCGCAGGGGGCCTCACCCCAGACGATGAAGGCGCAGGCCGCCGCGGGGGTGGAGGCCCAGGCCAAGCAGATCCAGGTCATGGTCGACCAGGTCTTCAGCTTCGCCGAGCCGGGCTTCCAGGAAATCCGCACCTCCGAATATCTGGCGAAGATATTGGAGGACAATGGCTTCACCGTGACCAGAGGCGTCGCGGGCATCCCCACCGCCTTCACCGCGACCTGGGGGGAAAGCGGCCCGATGATCGCGCTGGGCAGCGACATAGACGATCTGCTGGGCGTGTCGCAGATGCCGGGTGTTCCTACCGTCAAGCCGATCGTCGCGGGAGCGCCTGGCCATGGCGAGGGTCATAATTCGGGTATGCCGATGATGATCGCCGCAGCGCTGGCGGCTAAGAAAGTCATGCAGGATAATGGGATCAAGGGGCGGCTCATGCTGTGGCCCGGCGTTGCGGAGGAACTGCTGGCGACCAAGGCCTTCTACGTGCGGGCGGGCATGTTCAAGGATGTCGACGCCTGCATCTTCGGCCATGTGAACACGGGTTTCGGCACGGCCTATGGCGACCTTGGCCTGAACGGCATGGTGTCGGTCGAATATGAGTTCAGCGGCAAGACCGCCCATTCGGCCGCCATGCCATGGGAAGGGCGCAGCGCCCTTGACGCGGTGGAATATATGGATGTGGCCTGGAATTTCCGGCGCGAACATCTGCCGCTCACCCAGCGGTCGCACGACGTCATCACCAATGGCGGCGGCCAGCCCAATGTCGTGCCTGACAAGGCGTCGGTCTGGTATTATTTCCGCGACAAGGATTTCGCTGCCGTCCGTTCGCTCTACGAAACCGGCACCAGCGTGGCGGAGGCGGCGGCGCAGGCCACCGGCACCAGCGTCAAGCGGACGATACTGGGCTATGCCGCGCCCAATTTCGGCAACAAGCCGATGGCGGAAGCCGCCTATGCCAATATCAAGGCGGTGGGGATGCCCCAATGGTCCGCCGCCGACCAGGCCTTCGCCAAGGCGGTGCAGGTTAACAACGGGCTGAAGGTGCAGCCGCTCGCGACGAGCATCACGCCGCTCTCGAAACCTGAAACGCGCGGTGCGGGCGGCGGCTTTGGGGCTTCGGACGATATTGGCGACGTGATGTGGAGCGTGCCGACCATTACTATCAATTATCCCGCCAATGTCCCCAACATCATCTTCCACCACGCCACGGCCGCCATGGCGATGGCGACGCCGATCGCGCACAAGGGCACGGTCGCGGGCGCCAAGGCGGTTGCGATGACCGTCATAGACCTGATGACCGATCCCCAGCTGCTGGCCAGCGCCAAGACCTATTTCCGGGACGTCCAGCTCAAGACCCAGAAATATGACCCGGTCTTGGCCCCCGACGACCAGCCGGCCATTCATCGCAACGAGAGGATAATGAACGAGTTGCGGCCGGAGATGGAGAAATATTATTATGATCCGGCCAGATATGGCAGCTATCTGGAGCAGCTGGGCGTGCGCTACGGCGACTGACGCGGGGTTGCGTTAGCCATTGCATATGCGGCGATCCTGGTCGCCGCATATCGCTCGTCTCGACAAAAATATTTCCGCTGTTTGCGAATTTGTCGCATTAGCGCTACTTGCGAGCGCAAATGAGTCGCAACAGGGGAAATCAGATGAATTTTCGACTATGGGCATTGAGCGGGGCGGCCGCGATCGCATTGTGTGGCACGGCTGCTCACGCGGAAGAGGTCGCTGCCGACGCGTCGGGCGATGAAGGCCAGATCGTCGTCACCGCAGCCAATGCGGGGACCAAGACCGAAACGCCCCTGATCGAATTGCCGCAGCCGATTACCGTCATCACCTCCGACCAGTTCATCGCGCAGGGCGCGATCAGCATCAGCGACACGGTCAAATATGCCGCCGGCGTGCTGGCCAATCCCTATGGTCGCGATACACGTGTGGACGGCTTCAACGTGCGCGGCATCGACGCCTTGCAGTTTCGCGACGGGATGCGCGACATTTTCAGTTATTATGCCAGCATCACCTCCGATCCCTATAATTTCTCTCGGGTCGAAATCGTGCGCGGCCCGGCATCGGTGCTGTTCGGCCAGGGGTCGATCGGCGGCTTGGTCAATCTCGTCTCCAAGACGCCGGAGTTCAGGACGGGCGGTGAAATCAACCTCGTCTACGGCAGCTATGACCGTAAGGAGGCGATGGGCGACGTCAATGTCGCGCTGGCGGACAATCTGGCGGTCCGCGTCGTCGGCCGCGTTCGCGATGCCGACACCTATGTCGATCATGTCCCCGACGATCGTGTGATGTTCGCGCCGTCGATCCGCTGGCAGCCCACGCCCGACACCGATGTAGTGCTGACCGGCCTCTATCAGGAGGATGACACCGGATCGACCTCCCAGTTCCTGCCGATCGTGGGCACGTTCCGCCCGAACACAGCCTATCCTGCGGGCACGCTCGATCAATATACATTTGTCGGCAAGCCGGGCTGGGATCGTTACAATGGCCGCTCGCTCCAGGGCGGCGGCTCGATCACCCATGATTTTTCGGACAAGGTCCGGCTCAGCCTCAAGGCCCGCTATATCGACAGCGACCTCGAATATTACACCCATTATGCGGACAGCTACACTTATCCGACCGATCCATTCTCGGTCTACGGGACGGACGGTCGGACGATCGGCCTCTATTCCAGTGCCGGCGACGCGAAGATGAACGTCTTTTCGACCGACAATAATCTTCAGTTCAGCTTCGACACGGGCGCAAATATCACACATAAGCTACTCGTCGGTCTTGATTATAGCTGGAACAGGGTCGGCAAGCGCACCACCTATGGTGCGACAGAGATCGTCGACCTGTACGACATCGATTATGATGCGCTGGCGGCCTACGCACCGACCGGCCCATTCGCTTATGATTCGCAGAAGCAACTCGGCGTCTATGTGCAGGACCAGATCCGCTTCTTCGACCGCGTCTCCCTCGTGCTGGGCGCGCGGCGGGATCATGTCACCAACTCGACGGGGCAGGAAGACAACGCAACCACTTTCCGCGCCGGCATCATCGGCGAAATCGGCGCGGGCTTGTCTCCCTTCTTCAGCTACACGGAGAGCTTCCTGCCGATCGCCGGCGCCAACAGCGATGGCGACCCATTCAGGCCGCAGACCGGCACCCAGTTCGAGGCGGGCGTGAAGTGGCAGCCCGAACGCGACACGCTCGTCACCGTCACGGCCTTCCACATCAAGGAGCGCAACCGTGTCCTCTATCTGCCCAATGACGTCGTCACCCAGTCCGGTGAACTGACCACGAAGGGTGTGGAGTTAGAAGCAAGCCACCGCCTGCCCGGCGATTTCGAACTGCTGGTCAATTATGGCTACAACAAGCTCAAGTCCGAAGTGAACAGCAGCCTCGACTATATGCCGCGCCACACCGCGTCGATCTGGTCGACCAAGAGCTTCGGTGTCGTGGGGGGCGCGCGACTGAGGCTCGGCGCGGGCGCCGTCTATAGCGGCAAGAGCAAGTCGACCGGAGCGATCGACCCCTATGGCCTCAATCCCGCCATTCCTGCCGGTACGCTCTACACGATCGTCACGCCGTCCCGCACCACGGTCGACGCTCTCGCGGAGATCGACTGGCAGAACTGGCGCTTTGCGATCAACGCGACCAACCTGCTGAACAACCAATATTATGCGTCCTGCCTGGCGCGCGGCGACTGCTTCATGGGCGCGCCGCGCAATGTGATGGGTACGATCGGCTATCGGTTTTGAACGGAGAGAGACTATGCTGAAATGGACAAGCGCCCTGCTGGCGATCGCGTTCCTCCCGGCGCTGGCGCAGGCGCATGAAATCTGGGTCGAGCGCGACGGCGCCGGTCCGGCGCGCATCTATCTGGGCGAACCGGGCGAGGTGCTGCCCGAGGGTGGCGACCCCGAGTTCGAGAAGCTGAAGGCCCCGCGCCTGGTTCCCGCCGGGCAGGCGCCGCAACTGCGCAAGACCGGCTATATCGAGGTGGCCGCGCCTGCGGGCGATGTCCGCGTGACCGATGACAGCGTGTTCGCGCCATGGGGCGAGGAAGGCAAGAAGGAGGGCGTCATCTATTATGCCCGCGCCGGCCGCAACGAGACGAAGGCTGTGTTGCCGCTGGAGATCGTGCCGACCGCGCCGGGCGCCGACAGCTTCATCCTTATCCGCGACGGCAAGCCGGTGGCGGGCGCGAAGCTGACCGCCATCACCCCGGAGAAATGGTCGAGAGCCTTCACCACCGATGCGCAGGGCCGGGTCGCGCTGCCGCTCAAGGACAAGGGGCGCTACATCCTCTCCGCGACGCAGGAGGAGAAAGGCGATCTGAGCCTCACCGGCCAGAAGGTCGCGACCATCTACCATATGACGACGCTCAGTTTCTTCCGCGACTGAGCGCTTTGGCTTGTCCTGATGCGCGCCAACGCGTTCCGGCTGGAGCGCGGTGGCACGCAGGATCCGGCCCAGCTGCGATTTCGCTTTCCAGATCGGTCAAGGTGCGGATTTTGCCGCCTCTTTCGTCCCAGCCTGTGTTGCCTTGCACCAGCAGCCGGCGCCGAAAGAGGATCATTCGACATGACGTCTTCGCTCAAGACCCTTGCGTTCGCGTTGATGCTCGGGGGTGCGGGAGCGGCTCTTGCCGAGCCCGCCAACCTGCCGCCTCCCGGAGGTGAAGCGCCCGTGGCTTTCGACGTGCATGAAGGCACCTCCATGGCCGTGTCGGTTTCGCCGGACGGCAAATGGCTGGCGGTCGACCTTCAGGGCAGCCTGTGGATCATTTCCGCAAAGGGCGGCAGAGCGAAGCGGATCACCGACTATTTCAACGACGCGCGCCAGCCGGTCTGGTCCCCGGACGGCGCACGCCTCGTCTATTTCGCCTATCGCGACGGCAACTATGACCTCTGGACCATCAGGCCCGATGGCAGCGACAGGCGGAAGCTGACCGACGGCGTCTATGATGATCGCGATCCGGTCTTTTCCCCCGACGGCAAGACCATCGCCTTCTCCTCCGACCGCAGCGGCAATTATGACATCTGGACGCTGGA
This sequence comes from Sphingobium sp. V4, assembly GCF_029590555.1. NCBI lineage: Bacteria > Pseudomonadati > Pseudomonadota > Alphaproteobacteria > Sphingomonadales > Sphingobiaceae > Sphingobium > Sphingobium sp. V4. Next base: position 196,216 of record NZ_CP081002.1, read on the forward strand.
CATCGCCACCGGCGCGATGAAGCAGGTCAGCAGCAACCCGCGCGAGGATCGCCTGCCAAGCTGGTCGCCCGATGGTGGCCGCATCGCCTATTCGGGCGCGGAGGGCATGACGAAGAGCGCGATCTACGTCACCAGCCTCGCGACCGGCCAGGAAAGCCTGCTGAAGGAAGTGCAGGGCAGGGCCGACGCGCCATCCTTCGGTCCCGGCGGCCAACTCGCCTATGTCGTCGCGGACGATGCCGGCAGCCACCTGGAAATCGACGGTACGCGGGTCAGTGGGAAGGAGAATGTCTTTCCCTTCCGCATATCCTGGGGGAAGCGGGGCGACTATTATTATGTCTCGGACGGCAAGATCCGGCGGCGCAGCGGAACTGCCCTCGCCACGGTCGATTTTGCCGCCACGCTGGAAGTCGTCCGCCCCAGCTACACCCGCGCAAAGCGCGACTGGGACTCCACCGCGCCGCGCAAGGCGCTGGGCATCGTCCATCCGCATATCTCGCCTGACGGCAGTCGCATCGCGTTCGTCGCGCTGGGCGATCTTTATGTCGTCTCGTCAAACGGCGGGGTGCCGGAAAACCTGACGAAGGATGCCGCGCTGGACGCCGATCCGGCCTGGTCGCCAGACGGGGAGAGCATTGTCTTCAGCTCCGACCGGGTGGGCGGCCTGCCGCAGTTGTGGATCAGGGATCTGGGGACCGGCAAGGACCGGCAACTCACCCATATGGACACGCAGCCGCTGGGCGCGGCCTGGTCGCCCGACGGCACCCGCGTCGCCTTCATCGACGTGGATGGCCGCTGGGGCGTGGCAGGCGTGTGCGTCGTCGACGTCGCCACCGGCAAGGTCACGCGGCTCCAAAGCTCGCTCGGCCAGCCGGGCAGCCCAAGCTGGTCGGCGGATGGCAAATATGTCGCCATCAGCCTGTCCTACAAATATTCCAACAGTTTCCGCGAGGGCACCAATCAGGTCTATGTGATCCCTGCGGACGGCAAGGGCAAAGCCTTCTGGCAGATACCCGAACCCGATATGTCGCTCGACACGCGCAGCGGCAGCGGCCCCGCCTGGTCCCCGGATGGCACGAAAATGGCCGGCATCTATGAGGGGCTGCTCAAGATCTGGCCGGTGGACAAGGATGGCAAGCCACTGGGGCCGGTCCGCAGCTATACCGCCGACACGGCCTTCTACCCGACCTGGACGGCGGACTCAGGCACCATCCTCTATCAGGCGAACGACATGCTGAAGAGGATCGACGTCGCTACCGGGGTAATCGCCGACGTACCGATCGACCTCAGCTATCGCCTTGCCAAACCGAACGGTAGCACCGTCATCCATGTCAGCCATCTGATCGATTCGGTCACCGATGCCACCCAGCATGACAAGGACATCATTATCGAGGGCAATCGCATCGCCGCGATCCGCGACCATGATCCGGGCCTGCATTCGACCGGCCAGTTCGTGGACGGCACCGGTCTTACAGCGATACCGGGCCTGATCGAGTTTCATTCCCACGTCCAGAAGGACTTCGGGTCGAACCTGGAAAAGGCCTGGCTCGCCTACGGTATCACCACGGTGCGCGATCCCGGCACGCAGGTTTACGATGCGGTCGAGGATCGCGAGGCTGCCGAGGCTGGCGTGCGCCTGTCGCCGCGCCTCTATGTCGGGGGGCCGCTGCTCGAATGGCAGCGCGTCTATTACAAGATGGGCGTCGCCGTCTCCAGCCCGGCGCATCTGGAACGCGAGCTGGCCCGCGCCCGGACGCTCAAATATGACATCGTCAAAAGCTATGTCCGGATGCCCGACCTGTACCAGCGCCGCATCGTGGAGGCGGCGCATGCAATGGGCATACCCGTGTCGGGCCATGAAATCTTCCCGGCCGCCTATACCGGAGTCGACGGAACCGAACATCTGGGGGCGACCAGCCGGCGCGGCTATTCGCCCAAGCAGGGACCGGGCGGCATGGCTTATGAGGACGTGATCCAGCTGTTCGGCCGCAGCGGCCGCACACTGACCCCGACAAACTTCGGCGCCTTGACCGGCTATCTGGAGAAGAACCCCGACTATCGCACCGACCCGCGCGTCAACCTCTACCCGAGTTGGGCGCGCGAGACGGTGACCGGGACCAATGACCCGATGGCGATCTTCACCCGGCCGCTGCTCGCCGGTGGTCTGGTGAGTCTCAAGAAAATGTATGACGCAGGCACCCAGGTCGTTGCGGGCACCGACACGATGATCGCGACCAATCTCCATGCGGAGATCGCTTCATACGTGGATGCGGGGCTGACGCCGTTTCAGGCGCTCCAGACCGCGACCGTCAATTCGGCCAAGGCGCTGAACCTGGATGCCGGGACGTTGGAAGCGGGCAAGCTGGCCGATATCGTCCTGCTCGACGGCGATCCGCGCGAGAACATCGCCAACACGTTCAAGGTGCGCAAAGTAGTGGCGAACGGCGTCAGCCACGATGTCGAGCAACTGATCGGCGACGCCGGCAAATAGAACCGATCGCCGCCGGGACGGTCATCCCGGCGGCGATCAGCTACGTTACAGGTCGAACCGGTCCGCGTTCATGACCTTCGTCCAGGCCTTGACGAAATCGGCGACGAACTTGTCGCCTGCATCCGCCGCAGCATAGACCTCCGACAGGGCGCGCAGCTGCGAGTTGGAGCCGAAGGCCAGGTCGGTACGCGTGGCCGTCCATTTCTCCTCGTCGGTCGCGCGGTCGGTACCCACGAAGACCTCATCGCCCCGCGCGCTGACTTCCTTCCACGCCGTGCCCATGTCGAGCAGGTTGACGAAGAAGTCGTTGGTCAGCTGCCCCGGTCGGTCGGTGAACACGCCGTGCGGCGAGCCACCATGATTGGCGCCAAGTACGCGCAGGCCACCCACCAGAACCGTCATTTCCGGCGCACTGAGGCCGAGCAGCTGAGCGCGGTCGATCAGCAGTTCCTCGGTCGGTACGTTGAAACGGACCTGGAGATAGTTGCGGAAGCCATCCGCCCTGGGTTCCAGCGGGGCGAAGCTGTCGGCGTCAGTCTGCTCGTCCGTGGCATCGCCGCGACCGGAGGCGAAGGGGACGCTGATGTCACGGCCAGCCGCCTTCGCGGCCTTCTCGACCCCGACATTGCCGCCCAGCACGATCAGGTCGGCGATGCTCACCCGGCCGCCGAAATCGGCCTTAATCCCTTCATAGACCGGCAGCACCCGTTCCAATTCGGCAGGTTCGTTGACGTCCCAGTCCTTCTGCGGCGCCAGCCGGACGCGGGCGCCGTTGGCGCCGCCGCGCTTGTCGGAATCGCGATAGGTGGCGGCGGATGCCCAGGCGGTCTTGACCAGCTGGCTGACGCTGAGGCCGCTTGTCGCGATCCGATCCTTCAGCGCCTTTACATCCGCATCGCTCAAGGTCGTTCCGGTCGGAATCGGATCCTGCCAGATCAGATCCTCGGCAGGCACATCGGGGCCGAGATAGCGGGCCTTCGGGCCCAAGTCGCGATGGGTGAGCTTGAACCAGGCGCGGGCGAAGGCGTCGGCGAACTGGTCCGGGTTGCGATAGAAGCGTTCCGCGATTTCACGATAGGCCGGGTCTTCCTTGAACGCCATGTCGGCCGTGGTCATCATCGTCGGCACGCGTTTTTCCGGGCTGTGCGCGCCGGGCGCCATATCCTCCGGCTTCTGGTTTTTGGGCTGCCATTGCCAGGCGCCGGCCGGGCTCTTGACCAGTTCATAGTCATGGTCGAGCAGCATCCGGAAATAGTTCATCGACCATTGGATCGGGGTGGGCGTCCATGGCCCTTCCAGCCCGCTGGTGATGGTATGGTCGCCCATGCCACTTTCATGCCCGCTCTGCCAGCCAAGCCCCTGCTGCGCGATGTCCGCGCCTTCGGGTTCGACGCCCACCTTGGATGCGTCGCCCGCGCCATGGCATTTGCCGAACGTATGGCCGCCAGCCGTCAGCGCCAGCGTTTCCTCGTCATTCATCGCCATCCGGCTGAACGTTTCGCGAATGTCACGCGCCGACTGGAGCGGATCGGGCTTGCCGCCCGGTCCTTCCGGATTGACGTAGATCAGACCCATCTGAATCGCGGCGAGCGGGCTTTCCAGCACCATCTCCTTTTCAGGCTGGATGCGCGTCTCATTGCCTTCCTGCCCGACCCAGAACTCTTCCGTGCCCCAGTAGATGTCCTTTTCCGGCTCGAACACGTCCGCACGCCCGCCGCCGAAGCCGAACACCGGACCGCCCATCGATTCAATCGCAACATTGCCGGCCAGGATCATCAGGTCCGCCCAGCTGAGCTTGCGGCCATATTTCTGCTTGACCGGCCAAAGCAGGCGCCGCGCTTTGTCCAGATTGGCGTTGTCCGGCCAGCTGTTGAGCGGCGCGAAGCGCTGCGTACCCGACGACGCGCCGCCGCGCCCGTCTCCGGTGCGATAGGTGCCGGCGCTGTGCCAGGCCATGCGGATGAAGAAAGGACCATAATGACCATAGTCGGCCGGCCACCAAGGCTGGCTGTCCGTCATCAGCGCGGTCAGGTCGCGCTTCACGGCGGCGAGATCGAGGCTCTTGAATTCCGAAGCATAATCGAAATCGTCGCCCATTGGATCGCCGGTGCGGCCATGCTGGTGAAGGATGTCCAGCGACAGCTGATTGGGCCACCAATCCCGGTTGGTCCGCCCCAGCAGGCTTCGTAGCGCGGCCGGTTCCTTGGCCGGGTCGCTCAGGGGGCTTCCACTCGTCTTCGCGTCCATGGGAATAGACTCCTCTCTAGATCGAACCGCTACCCTTCGGCTCTCATGTTACTTATAGGCGTTCGCCGCCCCGAAGCGGAAATTGGAAAATCCGTTGACAGTAACAAGCAGAGCCGTTGAGGCCGCGACGACCAGTCGAGGCGGCGGGGCGATGACCTGACTCATCCGGTAAGCATTTCTTAGCTTTATCGGTCAAACTTCATCTCGATAAGGAAACAGGGCGCATGAACCAGAGCCTCGAAGCGGCTCGCCTCGACAAGCTGGCGAGCTTTCGCATTCTCGATACGCCTGCGGAGCGCGATTTCGACGCCCTGACCGCGCTGGCACAGCGGCTGTTGGACTGCCCGATTGCGCTGCTGTCGCTCGTCGACGGCCGACGCCAATGGTTCAAGTCGGCCCAGGGCATGGGGCATGTGCGGGAAACCCCGCGCGAACAGGCTTTCTGCGCACATACGATATATGAAGACGATTTGCTGCTGGTCGAGGATGCGCTGAGGGATGTCCGGTTCGGGGACAATCCGCTGGTACGTGGCGACCCGCGCATCCGCTTCTATGCCGGCGTGCCGCTGCGTCCGCACAGCGATGGCTTTGCCGATGATCTGCCCGGACTCGGATCGCTGTGCGTGATCGACACCCGGCCGCGCCGCCTGTCGGAGGATCAACTGGCGATATTGCGCGATCTGGCCGCGCTCGCGAACAGTCTGCTGCGCGCGCATGTGTCGGCGGAGGAAGCCCGCGACCTGGCGGAATTGGCGGAGGAGCGCGCGAATATCCTGGATGGCCAGCATCGACTGCTGCGCCAGGCGGAAAAGCTCGCGGGAATCGGCTCGTGGAGGCTGTCTCTCGATGAGCGGCGAATGGAATGGTCGGAACAGGTCTATGCGATCCACGGTCTTCCCGTTGGCGCAATGCCGACGCTGGACGAGGCGCTTGATTTCTTTGCGCCTGCCGAAGCCGTCCGCATACAGGATCGGCTCGCCCGCGCGGCCCGACTGGGCGAGCCTTTCGACTTCGAGGCCGAGATCACGACCGCCGACGGCCGTCATCGCCGGGTACGCAGCGTCGGCGAAATCGAGTTCCGCCATGAACGGCCCGCCGCAATCGTCGGCGTGTTCCAGGATGTGACCGAACGCCATTTGCGCGAGGAGGAATTGCGGCACAGCGCGAGCACCGACAGCCTGAGCGGCCTGCCCAACCGCGCCAGCTTCGAGCACCGCTTCGCCGAGTCCCTGGCCGCGGCGGAAGGCAATGCCGAGCCGATTGCGCTGCTGCTGATCGATCTCGACGGTTTCAAGGCGGTCAATGACAGTTTCGGCCACGCCGCAGGCGACGAGGTGCTGAAGGAGATGGCCGCGCATATGCGCGTTGGCTGCATGGCGAATGCCTTTCCGGCGCGGCTGGGAGGTGACGAGTTCGCTTTGCTCGTCACGCGGCCGCGCGACTGCGCCGACCTGGAAAACTATGTGCAAAAGGTTCTGGATCGTTTGCAGGTCATGGTGCGACAGGATGGGGAGGTGCGCCGCGTGTCGGCGACGGTAGGCGCGGTCCTCACCGACGGCGCGATTCTGACACCGGTGGAACTGATGCGTCGGGCCGATCTGGCCCTTTACCAGGCCAAGCGTCACCAGCGTGGGTCCGGCCGAATTTTCGGAGTGGACGCGCCGATTTTCCGAGCCAATGTGAGCGCAAACTAGCTGGACAATAAAGGAAAATACGGCCTGTCGCGGCCTAAGTAGATCGTTTGCGCGTCCGGCTTCGGCCCGTAGGCAGGGCCTATTCAAGCTCTCCAAGTTCCAGTTGCAGCTACTTCATGAGCCGGCTCCATCCGTCGCGCCCGTGGCTCATTCTGCCTGCCCGCAAAAACAGTAGCTTGACAAGGTGGGGCAGTTTTTTCCAAATAACGCAATCAAAGTCCAATATGTGGAATATTGGCTAAAGGGAGGATGACTGGTGCGGTTGCGATCTGTGAAACTGGCTTCGATTTCCTATGCGACGCTGATCGCGGTGACACCGCTGGCGGCGGCTGCCCAGGACGCGTCGCCGCAAGCGGGCGGGTCGCAGCAGGGCGATGTCAGCGAAACCGATATCGTCGTCACCGGGATTCGCAGCAGCCTTCAGGGCGCGCTCAATGCCAAGCGCAGCGCACCTCAGGTGCTGGACGCGATTTCGGCCGAGGATATCGGCAAATTCCCGGACAAGAATGTCGGCGAGGCGCTCCAGCGCGTGACCGGCGTGCAGATCAATCGTGCCGATGGCGAGGGCGCGGGCGTCACCATTCGCGGCGCCGACCCGTCGCTGAACCGGGTCGAGATCAACGGCACCACCGCGCTCTCGACCACCGTCGGCGGCGGCCGCGACGTCGATTTCCGCGATCTGCCTTCGGAGTTCGTCAACCGGCTGGAAGTTGTCAAGTCGGCCACTGCCGACATGACCGAAGGTGGCGTCGGCGGCACCGTGCGTATCATCACTCGCCGGCCGTTCGACAATGGCGGCAAGCCCTATCTGGCCGGATCGGCCCAAGCCATCTATGCCGACATCGGCGACCATATGGACCCGCGCCTGGCCATCATCGGCAGCGACACCTTCGCTGACGGTACGCTCGGCATATTGGTGTCGGGCACGTTCGAGAACCGCAATGTCGAAAGCCATCAGGCGCGCACCACGGGCTGGGTTCAGATCGACCGGGATCGCGTGACGCCGGGGATGCAGGCCTTCGACCTCAACAATGACGGCATGGGCGATTTCTTCCCGGACATTCCGCGTTATGTCATCAACCGCCTCGAAACCCGCCGCTATGCGCTCAACGGCATTCTGGAATGGCGGCCGAGCGACGATTTCAAGGCTTATCTCGAAAGCAACTGGACCCGGTCGAACCAGTCGGTGACGTCGCAATATCTCCAGACGGGCACCAGCGGCGGCCTGCTCGATACGGCCAACACGGTGATCGGCGAGGACAATACTGTCCAGTATCTGCGGATGGTCAACAATCCGGCCCTGGCCCAGGGAAGCCAGCTGGGCGTTTCCTATCGCAATATCCTGGGCGACATCCGCCGGACCACCTACAATGTGGCGCTGGGTGCGGAATGGACGACGGGCAAGCTGACCCTGACCCCGAAAATCTCCTATTCCAAGGCGAAGGCCTATAATAACGAGATCAATGCGACGGCCGCCGTCACCGGGATGCCGTGGCTGCAGGTCGATTACGGCAATGGCCAGAATGCGCCGAAGATCATCCTGCCCAACGACCCGACGACCACGGCCGGCATCAACCAGCTGACCGTCCTGCGCCGCCCGCGCTATGATGACCAGTCCGAGAAAATGGCCAAGCTGGATGCGGAATATAAGCCCGACGGCGGCGTCATCACCTCGCTCAAGGTGGGCGGCCAATATCGTGACCTGACCGTGAAGAGCAAATTCTTCAATCGATCGACGGTCCTCAACGGCGTCGGCAACCCGGCTGTCCAGGCCCAGATCAACAATGCCGTCGGTCTTGCGGGACTCGGCACCGCGCCCTTCTTCGACACCGGCGACCTGGGCTTTTCGGACGGCTATGCCGGTTGGCTCAACATGAACCAGGCGGTGGCGGACGCGATCGGCATCCCGGACCCGTTTGCCGCAGGGGGCTGCCCGGCCAATGCCGGCGGTACGTGCCAGGTCTTTACCGACACCTGGGAAGTGGGCGAACGCAATCTTGCCGGCTTCGGGCAGGCTGCTTTCGAATTTGACGTGGGCGCCGTCCCGGTCAGCGGTGTGATCGGCGCACGCGTCGTCAACACGAAGGTCAACACGTCGGGCTATCAGAGCGCGTCGCAGGGCGCGGGCCGGCCCCCGATCATCACGCCTGTCGCCTATGACAGCAGCAACACCGAGTTCCTGCCGTCGATCAACCTGAAGGCGGACCTGATCCCCAACCGGTTGCAGGCGCGTCTGACGGCCACTGAAGTGATGGCCCGCCCACTGCCCCAACAGCTCGCGCCCCGCTTCACGCTCGACGTGGTGGGCCTGTCCGGCTCGCGCGGCAACCCCGCGCTCCAGCCGTTCCGCGCGCGGCAATATGATGCGGGCCTGGAATATTATATCAACAAGACGAGCTTCGCGTCCGTCACCTATTTCCGCAAGGACATCACCTCCTTCATCCAGAACACGACGGAAGCCTTCACCGACGCCAATGGCGTCACCTACAATATCCTGGTGCCCACCAACGGATCGCAGAAGGTGACGATCAACGGCGTGGAGGCAGGCGCGCAGCTGGCCTTCGATTTCGTCGACGTGCCGGTCATCAAGAATATGGGTGTGATCGCCAACTATACCTATTCGAAGGACAGCGGCTACGAAGGGAAGGATTATTTCACCGGGGAATCGCTGCCGTTCCAGGGCCTGTCGCGCCACAGCTACAATCTGTCGGCCTATTATGAGGATGATGTCGTCAGCCTGCGCGGCGCCTATAACTGGCGGTCCAAATATCTGATCGTCGCACAGGGGCGCGGCAACAATCCCGAGTTCGGCGAGGCCTATGGCCAGCTCGACGCCTCGCTCAACATCACGGTCATGCCCGGCGTCTCCTTCTTCCTCGAAGGCGTCAACCTGCTCGATGCCACGCGCAAGGAGAATGCGAACAGCGTCTATCGCCGTACCATCATCGAGACCTTCGGTCGCAGGGTCTATGGCGGCGTTCGCCTGAAGCTGTGAGCCCGAGGGGGTTGAACCGCCGGGCGATGCTCGCCGCGCTGGCCGCCCTGCCAATGGCGGCGCGCGCGCCCGGTCGCATCCTCTACCGTGACGACTTCCGCCATGGCCTGATGCAATGGCGGATCGAGGCGGCGGGGGACGCAAAGGTGGCGGCGCGGGAGGGCGTGCTCGACATCGATACCCCGGCCGGTCTGACCTTGTGGTTCCTGCCCACACTGAATGGCCCGATCGCGATCGACTATGAAGTCAGGGCAGTGGACGCGGGCGGACCGCATGATGCGGTCAGCGACGTCAACGCCTTCTGGATGGCGACCGACGCCAATGCACCGGATGGATCGGTGCTGGCAACGCGGCGCAGTGGCGTGTTCGAGGATTATGACCTGCTTCGCACTTACTATGTCGGCATCGGGGGCAACCGCAACACGACCACGCGGATGCGCCGCTATGTCGGCAAGGCGGGCGAGCGCCCGCTGCTGCCGGAACATGACCGGCTGGCCAGAGCCGATATGCTGGAGCCGAACCGGTGGTTCCGCCTGCGCCTGATCGCCGACGGCCAGCGCATCGCGGTGGTGCGTGACGGCGCGACCCTGTTCAGCATGACCGATGGCGCGCCCTACCGGCGTGGCCATTTCGGCGTGCGGACGACGCAGAGCCATATCCAGATTCGCAATTTCTCGATCAGCCGGCTGTAGACCGGCCCCGCAAGGAGGGGGCATGAAGGAAGATCTGACGGTCAGGCGGCGGGACTTGCTGCGGCTCGGTCTGCTTGGCGGCGCGGCGGCCTGGATTCCGCCCGAAACGCTGGCCGCGACCCGGCCCGTGGCGCGTGCGCCACAAACGCCGGTGCGCTGGATCGACGGCGCGGCGCCGGTGCTGAGCTTGGGCCAGACGTATGGCGTGCCTTGGCCGCGTGGCGCGATCCGGGCCAATGCGCCGCTCAGCCTGCGCGCCGAGGATGGCAGATCGCTTCCCTCGCAGCATTGGACCCTGGCGACCTGGCCTGACGGCTCACTCAAATGGTCGGCCCATGCGGTTCCGGCCGGCACCGACCAGCCATCGGCTCTTAATGTCGTGCCGGGAAGGCCGCAAGCGCCCGATGCCCCGGTCCTCGTGCGCGAAAACCCCGATGCGGTCGAGATCGTCAGCGGGGCGGCCCGCTGGCGCATACCCCGCTCGGGCAGGACCGTCATCACCGGCGCCTGGTCGGGCGCACGGCAGGTGATGGGCGCTCTGTCGCTGGTCGCCAGCGTCGATGATGCGCCCGAAGCAGGCCGGCGGACCCGTCTCACCGGGCGGATCGACCGGCTGACGGTCGAGCAGAAAGGACCGGTCCGCGCCGTCATCAAGATCGAAGGCGTGCATGAAGGCGAGGGGCGGACGATGTTGCCTTTCACCCTGCGGTTTTACGCCTATGCGGGCGGCGACCATCTGCGCGTCGTCCACAGCCTCATCTTCGACGGCGATCCGGCCAGGGATTTCGTCAGCAGCATTGGCCTCAGCGCCGCGGTGCCCATGGCTGGCGCCGCGCACGATCGCCATGTTCGCCTTGCCACCGCCGAGGGCAGCCTCTTTTCCGAGGCGGTGCGGCCGCTCACCGGCCTGCGCCGCGATCCCGGCGCAGCAGCCCGTGCGGCGCAGATTGCGGGCAAGGCGGTGGCGCTGGACAATATCGCGCCGGGTGTCCGCCCCTTGCTCAACCGGATTCCGACCTGGAGCGATTTCACCCTCAGCCAGTTGACCGCCGACGGCTTCGCCATCGCCAAACGGACGGCGCCGGGCCATGCCTGGGTCGACGCGACCGCCGGCACCCGGTCGCTGGGGCTGGGCTATGTCGGATCGCCGCAGGGGGGCGTCGCGATGGCGGCGCGCTATTTCTGGCAGCGTCATCCCGCCCAGATCGACATTCGCGGCGCAGCGGGCGACGAGGCAGCGCTCAACCTCTGGCTCTGGTCGCCCGATGCCCGGCCCATGGACATGCGGCCCTATCGCGGCGTGATGGGGATGGAAGGCTATGATGCCCAGAATGAAGGGCTGGCCATCACCTATGAGGATTATGAAACGGGCTGGGACAGTGCGACCGGCGTCGCGCGCACGAGCGAACTGACGCTCTGGGCCTGCGCCGCCACGCCCGATTCAGAGCGGCTTTCCGCCATGGCGCAGGCCAATGCCGTGCCGCCGCAACTGATGGTGGCGCCCGAACGCATCCACATGGCGCGTGTTTTCGGACCCTGGAGCCTGCCCGACCGCTCGTCGCCGATGAAGGCGCGGATCGAAGACCAGATCAGCAACCTCGCCGACTTCTATGAAGGCGAGGTCGACCGCCGCCGCTGGTACGGATTCTGGAACCATGGCGATGTCATGCACAGCTATGACGAAGACCGGCACCAGTGGCGCTATGACATTGGCGGTTTCGCGTGGGACAATAGTGAGCTGTCGCCCGACCTCTGGCTCTGGCTAAGCGTGCTGCGATCGGGCGATCCGAAGCTGTTTCGGTTTGCCGAGGCGATGACCCGTCATACGGGCGAGGTCGATGTCTACCATCTCGGCCGATTCAAGGGGCTGGGCACACGCCATGGTGTCCAGCACTGGAGCGACAGCAGCAAGCAGCCGCGTGTCAGTAATGTCGTCTATCGCCGTATCTTCTATTATCTGACCGCCGACGAGCGAGTGGGCGACCTGATGCGCGACCTGCTCGATTCCGATCAGGCGCTCCGTCATGTCGAGATCGGCCGCAAGGTGCCCGGCGCCGAGCGAACCCCGCTGCCCGAAGGTGTGATCGATCTCAGCTTCGGCACGATGTGGTGTTCGGTCGCATCGGCCTGGCTCACCGAATGGGAGCGGACCGGGGAGCGGAAATGGCGGGACCGGCTGATGGCCGGCATGGACAGTATCGGCCGGCTGAAGCGCGGCTGGCTGGCGGGAGCCGCCCCCTATGACCTGGCGACCGGACGGTTCCTGGGGGATGGGGACAAGATCAGCCTGTCCCACCTCAATGCCGTGTTCGGCGCCCTGGAGGTCAATGCGGAACTGCTACAGCTGATCGACGTGCCGCATTATCGCAAGGCCTGGCTGGATTACTGCCGCTGGTTCAACGCGCCCAGGGCGGAATGGGAAGTGGCGTTCCACGAACCCTATAAGGGGCGCAACCTCAGGGAAGGCCATTCGCGCCTGACCGCCTATCTCGCACGGGAAACGGGCGATGCCGCCATGGCGCAACGGGCATGGGTGGAGTTCCTGTCGGGCGAGGCTGGCCTTGGCCTGTCTCGCGGCGACCCCCGCGTGACGCTGACGGGCGCGCGGGTCATTGCACCGACGGTCGAATGGCCGGACGTGTCCACCAATGCGGCTGCCCAGTGGGGGCTGGCGGCGATCCAGAACCTGGCGCTCATCCCCGATGCGCTGCCGACGCAGGACTGACGAGAGGATAAGAGGATGAAGATCGGCATTTCGGCTGTGGCGCTGGTGGCGCTGGCATGGACCGGCATTGCGATGGCCAAGCCGGTGAAGCAATGGACCGACGCGCTGACGGGTCATGAGATCGTCCAGATCACAGACCAGCCGGGCGGTGCGGCCAGCCTCTATTTCCATCAGAACAGCTATACGCCGCAGGGCGACAAGATGGTCATATCGACGCCGCAAGGGATCAGCGTCGTAACGCTCGCGGACTGGAGCATCAAGCCGCTGGTAAAGGGCGCGGACCTGCAACTGCTCTTCACTGGCCGCAGGACGCGTAGCGTCTATTACGCCAGTCGGCGCCGCGACGATGGGGCGGGCGCCACGACCATTTTCGCTGCTGACGTCGACACCGGTAAGGTCCGCAGGATCGCGACCGTTGCGAACGGATCGATCGGATCGATCAATGTCGACGAGACGCTGCTGCTCGGCCAATGGGCGGCGAGCGACAGGCCGCTCCAGCCCGATGGCACAGCGAGGGGCAAGGCGCCGGAGATCAAGCAGCAGTTCGGCCAGGCCAGTTATGCGGCCAACGGTCCCGACGGCAAGCCGCTGAGCTTCGCCGAAGCCAAGGAGGTGCGCCTCAACGAGCGGCTGGAGGCGAAGATCCCCATGGAGATCTTCACCATCGACATTCGCACCGGCGAACGGAAAGTCGTCGTCGCTTCGACCGACTGGCTCAACCATGTCCAGTTCTCGCCGACCGACCCCGGCCTCATCATGTATTGTCATGAGGGGCCGTGGCACAAGGTCGACCGCATCTGGACCGTCCGCACAGACGGCAGCGGTCGACAATTGCTCCACAAGCGGACGATGAACATGGAGATTGCCGGGCACGAGTTCTTCTCGCCCGATGGCAAGTGGATCTGGTACGACCTCCAGACGCCGCGCGGCGAGGTCCTATGGCTCGCGGGCTATGAACTGGCGACCGGCAAGCGCCGCTGGTATCATGTCGATCGCAACATGTGGTCGGTCCACTATAATCAGGCGCCGGATCTGAAACAGTTTTCCGGCGACGGCGGCGACAGCGAGATGGTCGCCCATGCGCCGGACGGGAAATATCTTTACCTCTTCACACCCAGGGCCATTCCCGACGTGGCGGGCATCCATGCCGACAATGCCGCCGACCTCATCGCGCCGGGCACGCTGGAAGCCGAGAAGATCGTCGACATGCGCCGGCACGATTATCGACTGGAACCGAACATCACCTTCACGCCCGATGGCCAGTGGATGATTTTCCGGTCCAACATGGACGGCAGCAACCAGGTCTATGCCGCGCGTGTGGCGCGCGGACCGCGATAGGCCGACCGGCGCGCACGAGGCCGAGTCTCAGTCGGGTGGCGGGGTGTGGCGCGAAGCTGGCACGCCGTCGTCGCCTGCAATGCGACGTAACATTTCCGATGTGACGAAATGTGACGACAATTGATGTAACATTCTGAAATAGGTGTATTTTATAAGTCACAGGCGGCGAAAAAGCCGTCGTTTAACAGATGTGCAACATTGACGATCCGCCTGCTCCCTCGGCACATCGTCGCACCAACTCGATGCAGCCGATCCAAGAACTGCACGGGTCGCACATTGCGAAATCGAAGGGAGCATTTCATGATATCGGCTCAATTCAGCCGGCGCCTTCTGGCGTCGACGATCCTGCTCGGCCTGGCGACGCCGGCCTTTGCCCAGGGCTCCGCGGATGAAGGCGCAGGCGAGGACACGATCGTCGTCACCGGATCGCGCATCGCCCGGCCGGACCTGCAACAGGCATCGCCGATCGCGATCGTCAGCGCCCAGGAACTCAAGCTCAGCGGAAAGGTGAATGTCGAGGCGATCATCAACGATCTGCCGCAACTGATCCCCAGCACCACGGCCGCGTCGAACAATCCGGGCGGCGGCGTTTCGACCGCAGACCTGCGCGGCCTTGGCGCGAACCGCACGCTGGTGCTGGTCAACGGCCGTCGTTATGTGTCCTATGATTCCAGCCAGATCGTCGACCTGAATACGGTGCCCGCCGGGCTGATCGACCATGTCGAGGTGGTGTCGGGCGGCCGTTCCGCCGTCTATGGGTCCGACGCGATCGCGGGCGTCATCAACTTCGTGATGAAGCAGAATTTCTCTGGCGTGGAGGCGAACGCCAATTACCGCATCAATCAGGAAGGCGACGGCGGCACCTTCAACACCAATCTGCTGATGGGTGGCAATTTCGCGGACGGGCGCGGCAATGCGACCTTCTACATCGACTATACCAAGCGCGATGGCGTGTTGCAGAATTCGCGCAGCTACACCCGCCAGGCCTATACCGATGACGGCGAGGGCGGCCTCGCGGCTGGCGGCTCGGGCTCCATCCCCGGCACGCGCCTTGCGCTGGCCGGCAGCCAGTACAAGTTCAATCAGGACGGCAGCTATTCGGCGTATAGCGCGGCGAGTGACGCCTATAACTATGCCCCCGACAATTATCTCCAGGTCCCGCAGAAGCGCATCCTGCTGAGCGCACAGACCCATTATGAGGTCGACGATCATCTGACCGTCTATGCCGAGGGGCAATTCATCAACAACCGGGTGCAGAACCGCCTCGCCCCCACGCCCTATACCGGCTCAGTCTCGCTGGACGTCGATTCCTCCTTCCTGTCGGCTGGCTCGCAGGCATTGCTGGCCGCAGCCGATACGGACGGTGACGGTTACACCACCGCCGCCATCTATCGCCGCATGAGCGAGGTCGGTCCGCGCATCTCCAGCGTTGATAACACCGCCTATCGCGCCCTGATCGGCGCCAAGGGGCTGATTGGCGGCGACTGGAATTATGACGGCTATTACAGCTATGCGCGCACCAAACAGGTCGAAAAGCAGACCGGCAATGTCTCCGACAGCAGAGTCCGACAGGCGCTGATGACGACCTATGACGCCGACGGCAATCTGGTCTGCACCGACACCAGCAATGGTTGCGTTCCCCTCAACATTTTCGGTGCCGGCAACATCAGCGACGAAGCTGCCGCCTTCATTTCCATTCCCGTGCAGAATGTCAGTACCATCACCGAACAGGTGGCGAGCCTCGCAATCACGAACGGCAATCTGTTCGATCTGGGCGCCGGGCCGGCTGGTATCGCCTTCGGCGCGGAATATCGCTCCGAACATGGCAGCTATGATCCCGATTATGCGCTTTCCTCGGGTGACGTGGTCGGCTTCAACGCGGGCGAAGGCCTGTCGGGCGGCTATAATGTCAAGGAACTGTTCGCCGAAATCGACGTGCCGCTGCTGGCCGACCTGCCCTTCGTCCACAAGCTCGAAGCGAACGGTGCCTATCGCTATTCGCATTATTCGACGGCAGCGAAGAATGTCAGCACCTATTCCGCCGGCCTGATCTACGCGCCGGTCAAGGATGTCACCTTCCGCGGCCAATATAGCCGGGCGGTGAGGGCGCCCACCGTCTATGATCTCTATTCGGGTCAGGCCCAGGACTTCCCGACGGCGAGCGATCCGTGCGAACTGGCGGCGGCGGTCACCAACGCCAACCTCAACGCCAGCTGCCTTGCCACCGGCGTTCCGACCAGCGCTCTGGGCACCGCGATCAACGGCGGCAGTTCGCAGATCGAATCCATCACGGGCGGCAATCCGAACCTGCGGGAGGAGACGTCGGACACCTGGACCGCCGGCGTGGTCCTCCAGCCAAGCTTCCTGCCGCGCTTCACCGCGACGATCGACTATTACAACATCAAGATCGACAATTATATCTCGACGCCGGGCACCGCGAACATCATCGCGGCCTGCTACGGTACGGCAGCCAACGGCTGGACGCCCTATGACAGCAGCTATTGTTCGGCCCTGCCGCGCAATGCGAACAGCTATGCGATCGAGGGCGCGGAAAATCTCCTGTCGAACACCGGTGGTCTCAAGACCAGGGGCGTCGATTTCGAGATGAACTACAGCGTGCCACTGAACTTCGGTGTCTTCGGTGCCAAGACCGGAAAGCTCAGCTTCCGCGTCGCGGGCACCCGCCTGATCCGCTACGACCTGAACCCGGTGGCGGCGATCCCTGATCTCAACCAGAGCTGCGCGGGCAAGTTCGGCGTCTATTGCGGCAATCCCTATTCCAAGCTGCGGCTCAACAACCGCATCACCTGGAACAGCGGGCCGATTATGCTTGGTCTGACGCATCGCTATCTGTCGAGCGTCAGGGACGACGACGACACCACCACCTACAGCGTGGAGAAGATCAAGGCCTATAACCTGTTCGACCTCGCCCTGCAGGTGCAGCCGACCGAGCATTTCGGCTGGTCGATCGGCATGAACAATGTCTTCAACAAGAAGCCGCCGATCATGGGCGACAATCAGGAACAGTCCAACACCTATCCGTCGACCTATGACGTCTATGGCCGCGCCTTCTTCGTGAACGCATCGGTCAAGTTCTGACACATATCCGCCGGGTGCTGATGCGCCCGGCGGAAGCCGGTCATGGCGGCACGGGTCTGCTCAGGCGATGAAACGTGCCGTCAACGCATGGGAACCGGGATAGATTTGCCGGACATAGGTGATCCGTTCCGCCGTGCGCCAGGTCCATCGCTCGATCGACAGGCAGGGCGCGCCCGCCTCTAGGTCGAGATTGCCGGCGATGACCGGCGTTGCGGCGATCGCCGTGATGCGGTGGCGGGCGTCGGTCCATGGCACATGACCCAGTAGCCATCGGCCGGGACTTTCGCGGGTGAAGTCGATGGTGCGCGCGGCGGGCACCATCGCAAGATTGATGAGCCGCTCCTCCAGCGCGAAGGGCGCGCCATCGGCGCGATGCAGGCAGGTCAGCGCCAGCACCCGACCGCCCGCCATCGCCAGCAGTGCGCGATCGGCCGCTTCCGCCTCCCGGTCGGCCTGATCGAGCATGACCAGCCCGTGGCTGCGCCCTTGCCCTTCGATCTCTGCGGCGATGTCGGGAATGTCGATCGCGGCGCGGTGAACGGTCGGGGCGGCGACGAAACTTCCGGCGCGCTTGCGCCGTTCGATCAGCCCCCGCTCGACCAGAGCCGAAATCGCCTTGTTCACGGTCATGCGCGAACAGTCATAGTCGGCCATCAGCGCATGTTCGGGCGGAATGCGATGCCCCGCCTCCCACGCGCCTGACATGATCCGACTTTCGATGTCCTGCCGGATGCGGTCATGGAGCGAGGCGGGCTTCATGCGAGAATGTCGGCCAGCGCGCGGCGATATCGGGCGACGATCGCGTCGCGACGGACATGGCGGCCCTTTTCCACTAGGCGCCTGCCGCGCCGCCACACCCCGTCGATCGCCGACCGCCCCGCCGCAAAGACCAGCCCGTCGAGCAGAGCGTCGCCCTTGCGTCCGGTCAAGGAGGGATGGTCCCCATCCAGCGTCAGGAAATCGGCCGTCGCGCCGATCTGCAGGTCGGCCGATGCCCCCAGTGCCTGCGCGCCGCCGCGCAATGCCCCGCGATAAAGCGCAGCGCCGGTCGATCCTGATGGCGACGCGAAGATGTTGCGCCGACGCATGGCGAGGCGCTGTCCATATTCCAGCAGGCGCAATTCCTCCATCGCGTCCACCAGAATGTTGGAATCCGTGCCGATCCCATAGCCGCCGCCCGCGGCCAGGAACGGCGCGGCAGGGAACAGGCCGTCGCCCAGATTGGCTTCGGTGATCGGACAAAGGCCGGCCGCCGCGCCGCTGGCCGCCATCGCCTGCACTTCGGTCTGTTTCATGTGCGTCGCATGGACGAAGCACCAGCGGCTGTCGACCGGCATGTTGGCGAGCAGCCATTCCACCGGACGCGCGCCGCTCCACGCGACACAGTCCTCCACCTCCTTCACCTGCTCGGCGACGTGCATATGGATCGGGCCGGCGGCCAGCGGGACGAGACGGGCCAGCTGCTCGGGGGTCACGGCGCGCAGGCTGTGCGGCGCAATGCCCAGCACCGCATCGGGGAGGGGAGAGAGAAGGGCGCGCAGCCTGTCGAGCAACGCGGCAAAGCCGTCGATGCCATGGAGGAAGCGCCGCTGGCCCTCCTCTGGCGGGACACCGCCGAAACCGGCATGGGCGTAGAAGACCGGCAGATGGGTGAGGGCGATGCCACTGTCCTGCGCGGCGGCGGCTATTGCCATGCTCATCGCGGCCGGATCGGCGAACGGCCGGCCATCCCTGTCGTGATGAAGATAGTGAAACTCGCCAACGCGGGTGAAGCCGCTTTCCAGCATCTCGACATAGGCCAGTGCCGCGATCGCTTCCAGCAGATCGGGCGTCAGGCGATCTACGAAGCGATACATCGTCTCGCGCCATGTCCAGAAACTGTCCTCGCTGGCGCAGCGCCGTTCCGCGAGGCCCGCCATGCCGCGCTGGAAGGCGTGGCTATGAAGGTTGGGCAGGCCGGGCAGGGCAGCGCCAAGCCGCGCGTCGGTCGCCTGCGGCCGGACAGCGCGTTCGATCGCGACCACCACGCCGTCCGCAACGGCAAGCCGGACATTCTCCGCCCAGCCATCGGGCAGCAATGCCGCGGCGAAGTGAAAGAAACTGTCTGCACCCCTGTCCATCGAACGGCCTCCGTAATTATGTCTATACATTAAAATCGTTCGGTGCAATGCTTCAGCGGCAGGGAGATTCGGGATGCGGTGCGATCGGCTTTGGAAGGATGCGCGGCTGGCGACGATGGCCGGCAGCGACCTCGGTATCGTCGAAGGAGGTATCATCGCCGCCGTCGGCGGCCGCATCCTTCATGCCGGGCCTGCCGCCGATGCCCCGCGTTTCGACGCGGCGGAAGTGATCGGCTGCGACGGCCGCTGGATCACGCCCGGCCTGATCGACTGTCACACCCATCTGGTCTATGCCGGTGATCGCGCCCATGAGTTTGAATTGCGTCTGGCTGGCGCCTCCTATGAGGAGATTGCGCGCGCGGGCGGTGGCATCCTTTCGACCATGAAGGCTACCCGCGCCGCCAGCGAGGCGGATCTGGTCGAGGGCGCACTTCCCCGCCTCGATGCGCTGATCGCAGAGGGCGTGACCACGGTGGAGGTCAAGTCCGGCTACGGGCTGACGCGCGACGATGAGATCAAGATGCTGCGCGCCGCGCGCGCCTTGGGGGACGCGCGCGCCATCCGGGTCCGGACCAGCTTCCTTGGGGCCCATGCGTTGCCGCCCGAATATGCCGGCGATGCCGATGCCTATATCGCGGCGCTGTGCGACGACATGCTGCCCGCCGCTGCCAAGGCGGGCTGGGTGGACGCGGTCGATGCCTTTTGCGAAGGGATCGGCTTTTCGGCCAGCCAGACCGCCCGCCTGTTCGATGCGGCGCGGCGCCTTGGCTTGCCGGTCAAGCTTCATGCCGAACAATTGTCCAACCTGCACGGCGCCCAACTCGCGGCCGATGCGGGGGCGCTTTCGGCGGATCATCTGGAGCATCTGGACGAGGACGGGATCGCCGCGATGGCGCGGGCCGGCACGGTCGCCACCCTGCTGCCGGGCGCCTTTTACTTCACCCGCGAAACGCAACGCCCCCCGGTCGAGGAACTGCGCGCGGCGGGCGTGCCGATCGCGCTCGCGACCGACTGCAATCCCGGCACCTCGCCGCTCACGTCGCTGCTGCTGGCGATGAACATGGGAGCGACCCTGTTCCGCCTGACGGTGGCTGAATGTCTGGCGGGCGTCACGCGCAACGCCGCCAGCGCGCTCGGCCTGGGGCAGGAGGCAGGGACGATCGAAGCAGGCAAGAGCTGCGACCTCGCTATCTGGGAGGTCGAGCGGCCTGCCGAGCTTGTCTACCGCATGGGCTATAATCCGCTCCATGCCCGCATCTGGAAAGGCCTATGAGCGAGATTATCCTGACCCCAGGCAAAGCCACCCTGTCCGACTGGCGCGCCATCTATCGCGGGGCCACCCCGCGCCTGCACGCAGCCAGTGCGCCGGCGATCGCCGCCAGCGCCGCTGCGGTCGAACGCATCATCGCGCAGCACAGGCCGGTCTATGGTCTCAATACCGGCTTCGGCAAGCTGGCGAGCGTCAAGATCGGCGACGAGGATCTGGCGATCCTCCAGCGCAACATCGTCCTCAGCCACGCGGCGGGCACCGGCGATCCGTCGCCCGCCCCAGTCATCCGGCTGATGATGGCGCTCAAGCTGGCCAGCCTGGCGCAGGGAGCGTCGGGCGTGAGGCCGGAAACCATCACCCTGCTGGAGGGGATGCTGCGGGCCGGGTTGACCCCGGTGGTTCCGGCGCAGGGATCGGTTGGCGCAAGCGGCGATCTCGCGCCATTGGCGCACATGGCTGCGACCATGATCGGCGTTGGCGAGATCGAGGTGGACGGGGAGCGCCAGTCCGCCGACGCGGCGCTGCGCAGCGGGGGATTCACGCCGCTGACGCTTGTTCCCAAGGAAGGGCTGGCTTTGCTGAACGGCACCCAGTTCTCGACCGCCAACGCGCTCGCCGGGCTGTTCGAGACGGAGACATTGTTCCAGTCGGCGCTCGTGACCGGGGCACTCGCCACTGAAGCTGCGAAGGGATCGGACACGCCGTTCGATGCGCGCATCCACGCGCTGCGCCGTCAGCCGGGTCAGATCGAAACGGCCGACGCGCTGCGCCGGCTGATGGCGGGATCGGCGATCCGGGCGAGCCATCTGGAAAATGACGCCCGCGTGCAAGACCCCTATTGTCTGCGATGCCAGCCGCAGGTGATGGGCGCGGTGCTCGACCTGATGCGTCAGGCGGCGACCACGCTGGAGATCGAGGGGAACGGCGTTTCCGACAATCCGCTCATCTTCCCCGATACGGACGAGGCGCTGTCGGGCGGCAATTTCCACGCGGAGCCGGTTGCCTTCGCCGCCGACATGCTGGCGCTCGCCATCTGCGAGATCGGGTCGATCACCGAGCGGCGCATCGCCATGCTGGTCGATCCCGCGCTATCGGGCCTGCCCGCTTTCCTGACCCCCAGGCCGGGCCTCAATTCAGGCTTCATGATCCCGCAGGTAACGGCGGCCGCTCTGGTGTCTGAGAATAAGCAGCGCGCGACACCCGCAAGCGTCGATTCACTGCCGACCTCCGCCAATCAGGAGGATCATGTGTCGATGGCGGCCCATGGTGCGCGGCGGTTGCTCGACATGGCGCGCAATGCAAGCGCGGTGGTCGGGATCGAATTACTGGCCGCCGCGCAGGGATGCGATTTCCACGCGCCGCTGACATCGAGCGCCGCGCTGGAGCGGGCGCGGGCCTGCCTGCGCGCGCGGGTGCCGATGCTGGCGGATGACCGCCATTTCCATCCGGACATGGAGGCGGCGAATGCCCTCGTCCGGTCGGGCGCACTGGTCGATGCGACCGCCATGGCGCTACCGGGCCTCTCATGACCGACTGGCTCGACATACATCGCGGCGCCGCGCCGCTGATGATCGGCCTGCCCCATGCCGGCACCGACATCCCGGCCGAACTGGAGGACGGCTTCCTATCCCCCTGGCTGGCGCGCAAGGATGCCGACTGGTGGGTCGATCGCCTCTACGGCTTCGCGGCCGACATGGGCGCGACGCTGGTGCGGACCCGAATGTCGCGCAGCGTGATCGACGTCAATCGCGATCCGTCTGGCCGCTCGCTCTATCCGGGGCAGGCGACGACCGGGCTTTGCCCGACCACGACCTTCGCCGGGGAAGCACTGTATCGCGATGCAGTACCTGATGCCGGGGAGATCGCCCGGCGCCGTGAATGCTGGTTCGATCCCTATCATGCGGCGCTGGCCAGCGAACTGGATCGACTGCGCGCGATCCATGGCAAGGTGGTGCTGTACGACGCCCATTCGATCGTAAGCCATGTCCCGCGGCTGTTCGATGGCGAACTGCCCGTCTTCAACATCGGCACCGATGGCGGCGCGACCTGCGCTCCCGCACTGGAGGCGGCGGTGGTGGCCGCGGTGCAGTCGACGGGACGCAGCCATGTCCTCAACGGCCGTTTCCGCGGCGGGTGGACGACCCGCCATTATGGCCGTCCGGCAGAGGGCATCCACGCCATCCAGATGGAGGTGGCCATGCGCGCCTATCTGACCGAACCGGAATATCCCTCGGCCGACAACTGGCCGCCGCCCTATGAACCCCAAACGCCGCTGATCCGCGATCTCAAGACCATCATGGCGGCGTGCCTCGCCTTTGCCCGCGCCTGAGCTGGAGACTGACATGACCCGCCTCGACAATAGCCGCCTCATCAAGCCTGCAACCGGCCCAGAGCTTTCGGCGAAAAGCTGGCTCACCGAAGCGCCGCTGCGGATGCTGATGAACAATCTTCATCCCGACGTCGCCGAACGGCCGGAGGAGCTGGTGGTCTATGGCGGCATCGGCCGCGCCGCGCGCGACTGGGAAAGCTATGACCGCATTGTCGATGCGCTGCGTCGGCTGGAGGATGACCAGACCCTTCTGGTCCAGTCGGGCAAGCCGGTCGGTATCTTCCGCACCCACGAAGATGCGCCCCGCGTCCTGATCGCCAACAGCAATCTGGTGCCCAAATGGGCGAACTGGGATCATTTCAACGAACTGGATCGGCGTGGCCTCGCCATGTACGGCCAGATGACGGCTGGCAGCTGGATCTATATCGGCACGCAGGGCATCGTTCAGGGCACCTACGAAACCTTTGTCGAAATGGGGCGGCAGCATCATGGCGGCGACCTGTCGGGGCGCTGGCTGCTGACGGCGGGGCTGGGCGGCATGGGCGGCGCGCAGCCGCTCGCGGCGGTGATGGCGGGCGCCTCTTGCCTTGCGATCGAATGCCAGCGCAGCCGCATCGAGATGCGGTTGCGCACTGGCTATCTGGATCGCGCGGCCGACACCATCGAGGAAGCGATGGCGATCATCGAGGAAAGCCGCGCGGCAAGGACGCCCGTCTCGGTCGGCCTGTTGGGCAACGCGGCCGAAATCCTGCCGGAACTGTATCGCCGGGGTATTCGTCCAAACCTGTTGACCGACCAGACATCGGCACATGATCCGGTGAACGGCTATCTGCCTGCCGGCTGGACGGTGGCCGAGTGGGTCGAACGGCGCGAGCACGAGCCTGAAGCGGTCGCGAAGGCGGCCAAGGCGTCCATGGCCGTGCATGTCCGCGCCATGCTCGATTTCCAGGCGGCCGGCGTGCCGACGGTGGATTATGGCAACAACATCCGGCAGGTTGCGAAGGATGAAGGCGTCTCCAATGCCTTCGATTTTCCCGGCTTCGTTCCGGCCTATATCCGCCCGCTCTTCTGCCGGGGCGTCGGTCCCTTCCGGTGGGCGGCGCTGTCGGGCGACCCCGAGGATATCTATCGCACCGACGCCAAGGTAAAGGAACTGTTGCCCGACAATGCCCATCTCCACCGCTGGCTCGACATGGCGCGGGAGAAGATCCGTTTCCAGGGCCTGCCCGCGCGCATCTGCTGGGTCGGGCTGGGCGACCGCCATCGCCTTGGTCTCGCCTTTAACGGCATGGTGGCGCGGGGGGAACTCAGCGCGCCG
The DNA here is from genome assembly GCF_029590555.1 of Sphingobium sp. V4. NCBI lineage: Bacteria > Pseudomonadati > Pseudomonadota > Alphaproteobacteria > Sphingomonadales > Sphingobiaceae > Sphingobium > Sphingobium sp. V4. The sequence continues at coordinate 220,534 of NZ_CP081002.1, forward strand.
GTGGTGATCGGCCGCGACCATCTGGATAGCGGTTCGGTCGCCAGCCCCAACCGCGAGACAGAGGCGATGCGCGACGGTTCCGACGCCGTGTCCGACTGGCCCCTGCTCAATGCGCTGCTCAACACGGCCAGCGGCGCCACCTGGGTGTCTCTCCACCATGGCGGGGGCGTCGGCATGGGTTACTCGCAACATTCCGGCATGGTCATCGTGGCCGATGGGACGGACGCGGCGGCAAGGCGGCTGGAACGGGTACTGTGGAACGACCCCGCCACCGGCGTGATGCGTCATGCCGATGCCGGCTATCCCATCGCCCTGGATTGTGCGCGCGAAAAGGGGCTGGACTTGCCCGGCATCCTGCGCTGATCCGTCAGGCATACAGCGCCGGACATGACGCAGGTCAATGCCCGCGGGCCGTCTGCGGCGCAAAGCGCCCGACGATGGCGGTCAGGAATGCGAGCAGCAGGAAAGAGGTCGCAAGGCTGGTCCACTCCGCCAGGAAGCCGATCGCGGCCGGCCCTGTCAGCACCCCGGCGAAACCTATCGATCCAGCGGCGGTCAGCGCGAGATTCTGCGGCATGATCGTCTGCCGCCCGACGGCGCTGTAGAGCAACGGAACCACGTTCGCCAGACCGGCGCCTACCAGCGCGAAGCCGCCCACCGCAAGGGTCCAGTGCAGCGGCACGGTGGCGAGGATGAAGCCCGCCGCCGCGATCAACGGGCCGGACAGGAGCATATGGCGGTCGCCGAAGCGGCGGACGAGGCGATCGCCCATCAAGCGTCCGCCAGTCATCGTGATCGCAAAGGCGACATAGCCAAGGCCCGCCCGCGCCGCGTCCAGCCCGAAATGGTCGGACAGCAGGAGGGCGCTCCAGTCGAGCACCGAACCCTCCGCCATGAAGGTGATGAAGCAGAGCAGGCCGATGACCAGGACAACGCCCCTCGGTCGGGCATAGGCCGGACCCTTGCCGCTTCGCTGGTCGGTGATGCGCTGCGTGGAGATCAGGACGCCCAGCAGGATGAGGGAGGCGACCACAACGATCGACAGATGGGGGGCGACGCCAGTTCCCATGAGCAGGCTCATCGTCCCGGCGCCGAAGATGCAGCCGACACTGTAGAAGCCATGGAAACCCGACATCAGTCGGCGGTCCAGCGCACGCTCGGTATAGATGGCGTGGAGGTTGCGAGCGCAGCTGATGAGGCCCAGCGCCACGCCCAGGGCAAACAAGGTCACGGACAGCATGAGGGCGGTCCGCACGATCGCCAGCATCGGGAGAATGGCTGCGATTGCACAGCCGGCGGTGGCGAACAACCGTCGGCAGCCGGTCTTGCCCACCAGCCAGCCCGCGAACGGCATGGTCGCCATCGATCCGGCGCCGAGGGCGAGCAGCGCCAGCCCCAGCCGTCCGGCATCCAGGCCGATCCGTTCCTGGACATGGGGGATCAGGGGCGCCCAGGAGGATATGGCATAGCCGGGAACCACGAATGCCAGGCGGGTCGATGTCAGGAGGCCGGGGCGCAATCTCGTTCTTCCAGCGGAATGAAACGCGCCGGTGCTGGCTTGCTGGCCATTGCCGATGCACATTGCCATCGGCCATCTGCAAAACTGCTCCGCAGGTCAAGGCCGGGAGACGCCATTACCGCCCGGAAGAGTTTGATACCGGCAAAGTGCGTCGCGATCACCGGCGATGCGCGAGGCCGTCCGCCGATCAGCGGCGCGCCTGGAAGAAGGCGCTGCGCTGCGGCTGGCGGAGCTTGACCGGCTCGCCCAGTTCGCGCTCCAGCATCGCCAGCATCCAGCTGCGGTGGCGGACGATGAAGTCGGCAAAGCCCTCCGGGCTGGCCGGATCGAACGTCGGCACCTGCCAGTCCGTCGCCTGCTCGGCATAGGCCGGCATCGGTCGATCCGCGCCGTCGTCGGGCAGGTCGACATGGCGGCCGAGATAGCTGTTGCCCTTGAAGCGGATGAACGTCGCCGGCGCGAAACCGGCCTTGATGAGATAATGGGGACCATCGCGCCCGGCTTCGCTGCCATAACGGGCCGTGCCCGCGACCTGGAAGCGATTGTCATGGAAGCGCACGTCGCGCGCCCATCCGTCCCACTGTGTCGCCACCACCATCTGCACGTCCATGTCCGGGCCGACATGGACGACGTTCTTCTCGACCAGCGCCCCGGTCACATTGCCGGCCAGCTGGACGATGCGGCTGCCGTCGTTGCGGCTGACATTGAAGCGGGCGACAGTGCCGCGATTGCCCAGATTATCCTTGTCGTTGAGCCGGGGCGAACAGATGAGCAGGAAGCCGCCGGCATTATCGTGGCTGTAATTGTAGAGGATCGTCGTCCAACGCGAATTGAAATCGGAATCGAAGCCCTGCCCGTCATAACGGGTTTGCGTATGGGCCGCCTCATTGAGCTGGATCAGGCTGTTGTCGGTACTCCACTGCCAGATGCCCGCGACATAGCCCGGCGCGCGGCTGCCGGCATGGCGCACGATATTATGTTCGATCAGCGCCCCGTCCGTGCCGCGCGGGACGATGCCGTCGCCGCCGATATCCTCGACATAATTGTCGCGGATGACGACCTTTTCGCTCGGAAACCAGTTGTGCGCCGTCACCTGGTCGCTGATCCCCGCGATGCCCGAGCGGTCCACCCGCCAGATGATATTGCGTTCGATCGCCAGGTCGTGGAAGCGGGTCGCGATGCGCGGCCCAAGGGCGCGAAAGACGATGCCGCCATTGTCCTTGCGCGCATTGGTGCCGCGCACGTCGTGGATATACATGCCATTGACACGGATGCCACGTGTGACGCCACGATCCTCGGCTGAAATCAGCACGCCGAACCGGGGCGCCGGAGCCGGCGCGTCGTTGGTGATCTCGATCCCGCTGATCGTCACATATTCGGCGTTGAGGATGGCGACGCCATATGGCGAGACGCCACCGACATCGATACGCGGCATCGGCCCCGGTCCCGTTGCGCCGATGCGGATCGGCGCGCCTGCGCGGCCGGATCGCGTGATGGTGAGCGGTTCCTTCCACGCCGATCCCGCCGCGAGCAGCAGTTGATCGCCAGGCTTGAGAGGAAAGTCGCGCACGCGCGCGAGCGAGCGCCAAGGCTGGGCTTCGGACAATCCGTCCGCCCGGTCATCGCCCGTGACCGAGTTGACATGATAGACTTCCGCGCTGGCCACGCCGGCTGATCCGGCCGCCAGCAGCAGAATCGCCAACCATTTCCAAAGCGCGCCGGACACTCGAGCCACTCGCAAAGCGTTATCGTTGGACAATATCCTGCGTCCCGACGACTGAATGCAAGATGAAACCGGGTCTGCCGACATGCGGTCATATGCGGGGTTAGGCGGCGATATACGTTATATGCCCCATCCTCCGGCACATCGCCCAGCGTATGAATATTTGGATCATTATTCATACGAGGTGGCAAGTGTACGGGAATGGCGGTCGGATATGACGGAAACGGCGATCCTGACCCTGCCCGCGCTCGCCCTGACGGCCCTTGCGCTCGGTGCGCGCCATGCGCTGGACGCGGATCATCTGTCGGTCATTGACGCGGTGGCGCGCCGGGACGCACTGACTCGGCCCTGGTCCGCGCGCCTTGCGGGCCTGTCCTTCTCGGTCGGCCATGTGCTGGTGGTCGCCGCCGCGGCCTGTCTCGCCAGCCTGTTCCTCGATTCCGGTGATGCGCCGCCTGCCTGGCTTGCAAGCTCCGGCATCACCATCTCCGCTTCGGCGCTGATGCTGCTGGGCCTAGTCAACCTCCACGCGGCCTGGCGGCCACCATATCATGGGGCGACCGCCGTTACAGGCTGGAAGAGCCGCTGGGTCCGTCCCGCCGATCGTCATGGTTTGATCCTGCTGACCGGCGCGCTGTTCGCCATCTCGTTCGACACCATCGCCGTTGCGCTGGGCCTTGGTCTCTCAGGCAAGCTGCTGGGCGGATGGCCCTTTGCGCTGCTTGCCTGTCTCGCCTTCGGGATCGGCATGATACTGGTGGGCACCGCCAATGGCGCGCTGACGGTTCATCTGCTCCGGTCGGCCAGTCATCGGGCCGCCATCATGGCTCGGGCGATGACGGCCGTGATCGGCTTCATCAATCTTGCCCTCGGCCTGCTCGCCGTCGCCGCATTGCTGCTGCCGCGACTGGATGCCTGGCGCGAAAATCATGGCCTGACGACCAGTGGCGCGGTCATCGGCCTGTGTCTGGCCGTATTTGCGGGCGCGGCGTTGCTCTGCCGGTCGCGCCCGGTCCGGTCATTTGCCGCGCGGGGATAGATGGGCATGGCCATGATGGTCGTGCGATCCGGGCTGGTCATGATGATCGTCCGTTTCCACGTCCAGCAGGTTGATGGTGCCGAACCGCACCCCGCGTTCGGCCCGGATGCGATCGGCGAAGTCCCGGACCGCGTCCGTCGGTCCCTTCAGCATCACGCTTTCCAGGCTATGATCATGGTCCAGCCGCACCAGCATGGTTGCGGCGACCAGATCATGATGGGCATGTTGCAGATCGGCCAGCCGCTGTGGCAGCGACCGCACCCGACGGTCGAACACATAGGAAAGGTTGGCGACGCAGTGCGCGCTCTGGCTGTTTTCCTGCCGCCAGCGCTCGATCGCGTCGCGCAGCATGTCGCGCATCGCCTCCGACCGGCTCTGATAGGCACGCTCGCCGATCATGCGGTCCAGCGCCTCCGCCAGATGATCGTCGATCGAGATGGTAATGCGTTGCATGGTGCCGGTGCCTTTGGGAAGGATGTCCATCCTGTCTGGCGAGGCGGCGCCCCGCCGTCAAACCGGCAGGCACGGGCGCGATGCTATAGGGCAAATATTACCCGGGTCAGCCGGGATTGTCCTGCGCCACCCCGGCGTGGAAGGCGATGCGCAGGGCTTCAGCGAGGCTCTTCACCTCCAGCTTCTGCATCAGGTTGGCGCGATGGATTTCGACGGTGCGGGGGCTGATGCCCAGATCATAGGCGATGGTCTTGTTCGGTAGACCCTCCACCAGCCCGTTCAGCACGTCGCGTTCCCGGTCGGTCAGGATGTTGAGCCGCGCCTGCGCCTCCTGCGCCTGGGCACTCGCGCCGCGTGCCGCGACCGATTGCTTGCGCGCAGCCTCGATGCAGGCGAGCAAGGCAGCCTTCTCGAACGGCTTTTCGATGAAGTCGCTGGCGCCGGCCTTCATCGCCGCCACTGCCATGTCGACGTCGCCATGGCCGGTCATGATGACCACGGGCAGCATCACGCCGCGTGCACGCAGTTCACGCTGGACATCCAGTCCATCCATGTCGGGCATCCGCACGTCCAGCAGCACGCAGCCCGGTTCCAGTCCGCCCGCCGCCTTCAGGAAGGGCAGGCCGCCCTCGAACAGGGTCACGGAAAAGCCGCTGGTCCGCAGCAGGAAGGACAGCGACCGGCGGATCGCCTCGTCATCGTCGACGACATAGATGGGATAGGCTTCGCTCATTCTTCGTCCGCGCGGTCCAGGGTGAAATGAAAGGCAGCACCACCCCATTGGGAGGGCGTCGCCCATATGCGGCCGCCATGGCCTTCGACGATGGTCTGGCTGATCGACAGGCCAACGCCCATCCCGGTCGCCTTGCTGGTCGTGAACGGGGTAAAGAGCGTGCGCGACATGTCGGGATCAAGGCCGGGGCCGGAGTCCGCCACGATCACCTCCACCCGGTCATCCTCGGCCGGGACGGCGGTCAGGCGCAGGATGCGGACCGGGCTGTGCTGCATCGCCTCGACCGCGTTGCGCACCAGGTTGATGATGACCTGCTGCAATTGCACCCGGTTGACCAGCACCTTATCGATGCGCCTGTCGACGCTGACGTCCATGTCGATGCCGCGACTGTCCGCGCCGATGAAGGCGAGCGCGGCCCCCTCCGCCAGCAATGTGCGGAGGGGTTCGGGCTGGCGGACGGTTTCGCCGCGCCTGATGAACTCGCGCAGCGACCGGATGATCTCGCCCGCGCGCAGCGCCTGGCCGGCGCTCTCCGTCATCGCCTCGCCCAGCATCTCGCGATCGACCTCGCCTGGCGCGGCCAGCAGGTCGCGACCCGCCTCCATATAGTTGGCGATGGCGGTCAGCGGCTGGTTCAATTCATGCGCAAGCGCCGACGCCAGCGTTCCCATCGCCGTCACCCGGCTGGCATGGGCCAGTTCGGCCTGAAGGTCCGCGACCCGCCTTTCGGCCTGCTGCCGCTCGGTCAGGTCGCGGATGAAACCCGTGAACAGCCTTTGTCCCTGGTCCTGCACTTCGCCCACCGACAATTCGATCGGAAAGGTCGATCCGTCCCGCCGCCGCGCGGCCGTCAGCCGACCGATGCCGATGATCTTCTTTTCGCCGGTGCCCAGATAATGGCTGATATAGCCGTCGTGCCGCTCCCGGTCGGGGGAGGGCATCAGCATGGAGATATTTTCGCCCAGCACATCGCTTTCGGCATATTGGAACATGCGCTGCGCCGCCGCGCTGAACGACACGATCCGCCCGCGCATGTCGATGACGATCAGGGCGTCGGGCACCGTCGCCAGAATCGATCCCAGCAGCGCCTGTTCCAGGCTATGCGCGTCGGTCAGCGCCTCTGTGTCGTCATCCGCTACCGCCATGGGCCGACCATGCCGTTCTTTCCCGGCCCCAGCAAGAGCGTCCTCCCGAGGGGGCAGGCGTGGGGGGTGGAAGGGATGTTCGTCGGGATCATTCGGATCCAGTTAGGCGTGCCACCGTCAAGGGACCATCCGGGATAGTCCTTATAGCGTTCGCGGCCCGCGCGTCCGATGTAACGGACCATGACGTGGACCACGATACGCCTTGAACTTGCACGCACACCGGGCTTTCCCAATGGTTCTGCGGCGCGCAGCTATGTGATGCGGCTGCCGCTCGGTGTGGATGGCCTGATCGACGAGGGCGAATTTCGTCACCATCCCGAATATGCGACGGTGCGCCGGTTCTGGCCCAATGAGCCGGATCGTCATGGCTATCTGCTGCGGACCGCCGATGGCTGGGCGCTGTCTTATGCGCCGGGGAGCGAGGACGACGAAAATCTCTTTCGCCTGGATGCACACGCCATCCAGTCCGGCAGTTATCTGACCCTGACAGAACCCGATGGCGAGCGTTTGCCCTTCGTGGTCAAGGCGCTCGCAGCGGCCTGAACTCCCTTTCTTCGTTTCCGAGAACCGTAAGGCGGGGGCATCTGTCGAGATGCCGCCGCCTCCTGGCTCACAGGCGGAAGCCGATACCGACGCCGAAGACAAGCGGGTCCAGATCGACGCGCACCTTCTGTACGCCGGCCGCCGTGGTGGACAGACGGGCGGTGGTGTCGATGTCGATATATTTGACGTCCAGGTTCAGGAACATACTGTCGTTGAGGTCGATGTCGACGCCTGCCTGAGCCGCCCAGCCGAAGCTGTCGGACATGTGCACCCTGGTGTCGCCTACTGCGCCCTCCAGCGCGCTCGACGGCTTTTCATTGTAGAAGACGGTATAGTTGACGCCCGCGCCGACATAGGGGCGAATCTTCCCCTCCGGCATGAAATGATATTGTGCCGTCAGCGTCGGCGGCAGCACCCAGGTCGATGCCAGCTTGCCCAGCGATCCCGTCGTGCCGGTACGGCCGCTCGCCGAATGTTTGGTGGTCGCGGCGATCAGTTCGAAACCAATATGGTCGGTGGCCATATAGGTGAAGTCGATTTCCGGCATCACGGAATTGTCGATGCTGACCTTCTCGCCGGGGAAGGCGGGCAGCACGCTGCCGCTCTTCTCGTTGGGCGCGACGAGGATGCCGCGCAGGCGAACAAGCACATCGCCCTGCCTGGCCTGGGCGGGCGAGGCCAGCGCGGCCGTGATCGCGGTGGCGCTCAGTAACAGGCCTTTGATATACATGATGGAGTCTCCTTCCCTTTCGTTGGCGACCCCGCTTTGCGCGTCCGTCCGATGGACGGCATTGATCCCGCGCAAGCTGCAATTTGACCTCGCGCAATGCAGCGATGACCAGCGCGTGCGAAGCAATGGCCATGTGGATTTGTCGCTGATCGGCGCATCATGACGGGTCGCATCATCAAATCTGCGTCGCCCAGCCAAAACCGACGCCTTGTCAATGACTTCATACAAACCGTTGCATGGGCAACGACATGATTATTCATCGCCTCCATCCAGCTCGTCCCTCGCCGCATCACAAGGGCAGGAAGCAAGCCGAAAATTATGGGACACGGACTCCGCCAGGAACGGCAACGCGCTCCTTTTTGCAGCGTTATTACAGTTTTCTGGGAGCTGCCTCTCTCAATCGATCGCTCCGGCACCTGCTCTGCGTCGCTGTCTATTGATGACTACCCGTAAGGGTTGCGGCGCTGCCCATTTGAACCCGCCGCCCCACTGGCGAGCGGCGGATGGCTGTGGCACTTCTTCATTGTATTGCGCAAGATCGCCGGACAGCGAGCCGCGCTCGCGTCCTGACGGATCGTCGCGAATGGAACCACGAATCTGAAATGGCCGGAAGGGACAGAGACACATGATCAACCAGTCCGACGTCAATCCAGCAGCCTTGGCGTCCCAGGCTTCGGTGCAGGACTATCTGGCAATCGCGCGCTTCGATCACATGACGAAGCATGTCTTTATTGTGCCTGGGATCGTGCTTGCTTACGCCCTGCATCAGGGTTTCGCGCAGCTTTCGGTCGAGAGGCTCTTACTGGGATTTGCCAGTGCAATCCTGATCGCATCGGCAAATTATGTGATCAACGAATGGCTGGATCGGTCGTCCGATGCCTACCATCCGGTAAAGTCGCAACGCACCGCCGTCCACCGTTCGCTCTCGCCGATCTTGGTTTATTCCGAATATCTCGCGCTTTTGCTCTTCGGGCTGCTGCTGGGTTATCAACTCGGGATATTGTTCTTCACTGCATCGGTCGCGTTCGGTATCTCCGGTATCACCTATAATATCGAGCCGATCCGGACAAAGGACAAGGCCTATCTGGATGTCATCAGCGAATCGGTGAACAACCCAATTCGTCTAATTCTTGGCTGGGCCATGGTAGATCCCCATACTTTGCCTCCGGCTAGCCTGTTCATCGCTTATTGGGCGGGGGGCGCATTCCTGATGGGCGCCAAGCGCCTGAGCGAATATCGTGATGTCGTTGCCGGGCAGGGTGTTGAAACGCTACACCGCTACCGCAAGTCGTTTCGAAACTATTCGGACGAGAGCCTTACCGTATCCTGTTTCCTCTATGCGATGCTTTCCGGGTTCTTCATCGCGGTGTTCCTGATCAAATATCGTATCGAATATATTGTTGCCTTTCCGTTCATCGCCGGACTGTTCGCGATCTATATGTGGCTAGCTTTGCGACAAGGGTCGGTCGCGCAGCGACCCGAGCGCCTGTTTCGTTCGCGTCGATTGCTGGCCACGGTTGGTTTGGCTGTTCTGTCGGTAGCTTTTGCAACCGTTGTCGACCTTCCCTGGTTGAACTCGCTGTCGCAGCCCTCGCTCATCCACGTAGACTGATCGGGCGAGATTGTGGCGACACAGCTTTCGGTCCCGCTCGACTGGAGTGCGGTTGAACTCGTGGTCTTCGACATGGATGGGACACTTTATGACCAGAAGCGTCTTCGAATACGGATGCTGGTGGCATTATTGCGGGATGCCATTGCCCGGCGGAGTTTCAACACATTGCTTACATTGCGAGCCTTCCGTCATTGTCGCGAAGCATTGGCCGAAAGTTCGTCGGAAAACTTCCTGATCGCGCAATATGCAATTCCAGCGGTTCGACGCGGCTGTACCGCAGAAACGGTGCGCGCGCTTGTAACCGAATGGATGGAAGAGCGGCCGCTGAGGATACTCAATTCCTGCCGGCGACCTGGAGTCGAGCAACTTTTCACGGCGCTTGCAAGCGCGGGCAAGCGGATTGCAATCCTGTCCGACTACCCGGCAGCGGATAAGCTGGCCGCGTTGGGCCTTGCCGCCGATTTCGTGGTTGCAGCCACTGACCCCGATGTGGGACGCCTTAAGCCCGATCCGACCGGTCTCCACAAGCTGCTGCAAATGGCCGGCGTAGCTCCCGATCGGGTGGTGCTGATTGGGGATCGCGTCGATCGTGACGGAGCCGTCGCAGCGCGAGCAAATATACGCGCGCTGATTCTATCGCGTGGTGGCAAGAGCGAGGCCAATCAGTTTGCCTCCTTCTCGGATGCGCTGTTTCAACCGCTGTTTGCGTAAATGTGGCATGCTGCCTGCTGGAAGGACATCGAGATAAGGCTTTTCCGCAGGCGCATTGATCAGCAGGTATCAGTGTAGCGGCGCAGTCTCCCAATGGATCGGCTCAGATCCACGTCTTACGCCGGTGATTAAGGGGTTGATGCGCGCCGAACGTCTCGCATAGCAGCATCACCAGGAAGCTGGGGCCGAAGCGCCTCAGGGGCGTGACATGACATGGCGTCTGCGACCGGGTGATCTGGCAGGAGCAGTCCTCCCGCACGGGACCACATTCCTCTGGCGCGACCTGAGAGCGAGCGTCTCGGTGTTATCCTTGCCCAGGTTGCACAGCCGGTCCGAGTTGCAACAGGGGCCAGTCTCGGCTGCGGCGGCGACAACGCGCTCGCGCAGCAAAATGCTCGGGCAAGGGCTTGTGCGCGGGCCGATTCCGTTCAAATGGCGAAGCATCGGCCCTCGACGCTGCAAGCGGGGCTGGCGCCTCGGATTCGATGGCGGCGGCTTCGCCTCTCAAAGGCCAGCTCCATCGGATCAATCCAATGGCGCGGATGCTCGATGCCTTTGACATGCCGCGACCTTTATGCCGAATGCCTCTTTCGCATTACGTCTGTTCATTGGCAGACCATACATCGGAATGAGGGAAGTTTCGGCGAGCAGGTCATCCCGAATGTCACAGGCTGCGGGCTGTTTCCACTCCGCCGGTCATATGTTGCGATCGTGTCTTCGATGGCGCGGACAGTCCGATCAGCATCACTCCGAAAACGATAGCGCCAACACCAACGAGTTTGCTCGCGGTCATCGCTTCGCCCAGAACAAAATGACTGGAGGTCACGGTGATGACCAGGCCCAAACCTACAAAGGGATACGCAATCGAGAGTTCAACATGGGCTAGAACGAGCAACCAAATGACGGCACTCAATACGAAACAGGTGAGCCCGCATATCACCAACGGTGAAGTTGCGACGACAATCGCTGCGCGAAAAGGCGGCAGGTCGTTTTGGGTGAGGGCGCGCTGTACGATTTCGCCCGACATTCCTATCTTGAGGATCAACTGAGCGGCCGCCGCCAAGAGGACGCTGGCTAATACCAGTCCCATCAACATCAGCTTTGCCAAAGTTCCATTCCTTTCTCGTCACCCATGTCGGTTCGGACTATGGTAGCCCTTAGCTGTGCTGCCGGCCCAGGCGTAACCAAGGCTTCGCTATCTTCTCCGGTTGAATATAATATCCGCCGCCATAGCGCGAAGCATGATCGATCGCATCGCCATAGGCACGTCTTGCGTGCTCAGTATAGTCGACGCCATTGATGACTACACCCATTAGTTCGTTGCCGAAGATATCGACCGCAGTGGCGGCTGCGCTCGGATCCGTCACCCCCCAACGGATGACAAGAATGGCGCTGTCGGCAATCGAGGTAAGAGTCTTTGCATCGCGAACTGGAATTATTGGAGGCGCATTGAGCGCGACCAGATCGAAGCGATTCCTCAACTCTTCTATCAGAGCGCGCAAACGGGGCGATTCAAGCAGCCCGCGCGGATCCACAACTTTCTGGCGGATACTTATCGTTGAAAAGCCATGCTCCCCATCGACCAGCAGTTCGTCCAGGTTCGCATGATCGCCCAAGAACGCGATCAGATCCGCTCCAGCGCTGGCGTCGTCATCCGCTTGGTTTCCAGGTCGGCGCATGTCCAGGTCGACGACAATGGCGCGTCGTCCGAGAGAAGCGGCGGCGGCGGCTAGTGCTGCAGAAATTGTCGACTTCCCGTCGTCGGGCACGGGTGAAGTAATCACCACCACTTGCGACCCGGGCTGGGTTCGCCTCGTCTCCAGTTCGATCACCAGATTCCGCATCGCTTCCGAGAACAGGCTTCTAGGCTGATGCGTGATCATCTCAGCGGGCGGAAGCTTGCGCATCTCCTGCGAAAGCAGTGGCACCATCGCCAAAGTCGGGAGGTTCAGAAGTCTCTGAACCTGGTCAGCGTTGCGGATGCGATCGTCAACGGCCTCCGCTGCCAGAGCGAGGATGACGGCAAAGGCGAGGGCCGAAATCAACGCAACAGCAAGGATTTGCTTGGTCTGCGGGAAGCTTGCGCTGTCCGGTAGCCATGCGCGAGAAACGATAGAGATATCGGCGTCTTTTGATTGACGTTCGCTTTCCCGCTTCAAACGCTCCAGGAGGGACTGATATAGCGTCCTGGTCGCAGCGGCTTCGCGTTCCAAGCTTTGCAGATTGACGTTCGATAGGCGAGCCTGAATCGTGCTCCCGCTGACCAAGCCGACTTCACGGCTCAAAGCAGATTCACGAGCCATCGCTGCAGCAGTCAGGGCTGCGGCCTCCTGCCGCTCAGCTGTTTGGACACGGGCGGTTTCCACTGATATGCGACGACGGATTTCGCTCAATTGAGATACGCTCGCCACAACCTCGGGATGAGCGCTGCCGTAGTTGACCTCCAGTTCCAGAAGGCGCCGAGCTACGGTAGCTTCCTGGCCACGCAAGCTCTCCAACAGCGCGGAGGAGGCGCTGACAGCGCTACCCCGGCCATTTTGTTGATTGTCGATAGCAGCGCGATCGGCGCGCGCTTGTGCCAGCGCTATACTGGCTTGGCTGAGTTGCGATTGTTGCATCCCCGCGGGGTCTTCAGCGATGAGACCATGGCTAGCGCGATATTGTGCGATGGCGGTTTCCGTTTCGCGCAGTTGGCGATCGAGGGCTGTCACACGCTCGGTCAGCCATTTGTGTGATGCTTCATCAGCATCGTCTTGACCTTCGGTCACCCCCTTGATGTATGTCTGTGCCACACGATTGGCGAGCATCCGTGCGAGCATTGGATCCTCAGACTTGACGGATATGTCGACAAGATTGGAATCGCCGACACGATCCACGGACAAGTTGCTGAGGAATTTTCCCGTTACATTTTCAATTAACTTCTGCTGCGCTTCCTCTATCGCGTCCTTGTCATTCAAGGATACTTTAGGCTCATTTTGGCTCGAACGCGCTGCCCCAAACCAGTTGGAGATGCTGTCAATCAGGCCCGGCTTTTCCGAGTTAGGCGCAAATTCTTCGATATTCTGCAGGCCCGCAGACTTGACGACCTGGCGCGCCAGCGACCGGGACTGGAGCAGACGGACCCTTGTCGCAATGCGGGCAGCCTCATTGGGCGGTGCGGTGATAGGGGTGTCGCCTTGTTGGTCCACACTGGCCTGCTCCAACAACGGCTTGACCAATACCGTAGTCGTGGCTTCATAGATCGGCGTGATCCGCATCAGTGCAATTATTGTTATCGCCATAATCACGGCTATTGTTGACACGATGATACGCCGACGCCTGCGCAGCAAGCGGATAAAGTCTGTCAGACCGGAGTAAATTGGCGCAGTCGCCGAGAGCCGCTCGGTCTCATTATTTGACGAAAACCGTTCAAGAGGCTTGGCCTCTTGAGTCCATGTGCTCATGGAACGACTGGCCATGACGAACTACTCCTAGCTTACGTCTTACGGTTGTTTGGACATGCCTGCTCCGGCAAAATAGCGGAGTGGCGCGGTGGGCGGCGCAGAGGGCGTCCGATCATATGCTGAATGTTCATCTTCGGGCGGGCAAACGCCTGGACGTTGCCGTGAAACATTCGCGATGGCGCCAAGCAGAAACAGCGGCACGACGAACATCATAATCCGACCGAGATTGTACTGGACGTCAAGCGCCAAGGCGAAGAGGAAAAGGGCGGCTACGACACCGACATCGCAACCATAGACTATCGGATTACGATCCCGACTGAGGCTCGCCCACCACATCAGCAAGAGAAGCATCACTGGCCAGAGATTCTGATAAACTCCCTTGGGGTTAGTCAGATGGCGAACGGAACTGGCGATCGCCGAAAAATAAGTGCTCGGATCTCGCTGATTTTCAAGCCCAGGGAGAGCGAGGGCCAGCACCAAGACGGCATAGGCCGCAAGCGCGATCGCGGCAAAGCCTGCCATCAAGAAATGGGCCTTGCGATGCTCCGGTACCAGTAGTGCCCGGAATCCAGCGCAAAGGAGCGCGATCAGCGCCACCTTCTCGTTCACGACGGTGCCCAGTATGACCACTATGGCAAAAAGCGCGACCTTGCGCTCAATCATAGCGATGGCTGTGATCATGAGCAGCGGCGTCGCTATCCCGTCCGCCGAGCCCATGCCAAGGTAGCGGGTGAGCATAAGAAATACGAGCGCAGCGGAAAAAGCCCATCCCAACGGTACATCGCGCCGTTGCGTGAGATACAGCGTCGCGAGAACCGCCGAAAGCGAAGCATATACCGCGTTGGCCGCGCACATCGCCTGCAACGCCTTGGCATATTCCGGTGTTGTATTAACCAGCGGATGCGAAATGCCTTCGCCGGAAAACAAAACGAGCGGCAGATGGTAGAATGGTGCGGCCATGATCACCGAACCTAATCGGTATACATGAGGACTCGGTGGAAGTTCGCCCCCCGGTTCTCCCAGAAACCACAACAGGTATCGCGAGTAGTTATCGAACGACATGGTGCCATAATAGGCGGTCCTGTAGGCGTCGAAGAACATCGGCAGAACAACGGCTGCGAGAATGGCCGTCAAGAAGATCGGGGTTAATAGCCTGCGATGCGCGTCCGTCGGATTTTTGCTCCACATAGTCCGGCAACCCCTAGGCGAGCGCTTCAGAGCGGACACCAAAGGTCTGCCTGAATCGGTCAAGCGAGAGGCTGGGACTCTGGGATATGGCGGTCACGGAAAGGCCTCCGTCTTTGGAACTTGTTCGTAATTTTGTATCGCAGCGCTTCCCGATCCCCATGCGCAATTCCGGGTGAACTTGACCCCTTTGGATGATGGCTATGGCACTTTGGATAGTTTCTGGAATAGTTCTTCCGATCCTCGCGCCATTCGCAATGATAGGCCTATGAAATCGGCGCTAGAATCAGTCCGCAGCGGGGCGACTCCCTGCCCCGGGGCCGTCGCGTCCGGGCTCGCGAGCCGGGGTGCTATTCCCTTGACCAATGTGCTGCGGCGGCTTTCCCACGCTTGCGCAGCCTTGTTGTTGATTGGCCCGCTCGCCGCCGAGGCCCGGAACCTTGAGGCTTTTCCCGGTGCGTCGGGTTATGGTCGGTACGCTAAGGGCGGACGAGACGGCGCCATCATCTTCGTCACGAGCCTTGCGGATCGCGGACCGGGAACATTGCGCGCCTGCATTGACGCAGAAGGTCCGCGCACCTGCATATTCCGGGTCGGCGGCATCATCCGCTGGACATCTGAGCGCCCGATAATCCGCAATCCCTATATCACCATCGCGGGACAGACTGCGCCGGGGGGCGGAATCCTGATTACCCATGGTGGCGGCAGGTACGGCGTCACGCCGCTCGTCGCGAAGAACACGCACGATGTCGTCATCCGTCATATCCGGGTAAGACTGGATAACAGGGGCGCTACACGCGCGGTGAACAGCGGGATCATTTTCGAGAATAGCAAGAATGTCATTGTCGATCATGTCAGCGTTTCATGGGCGGAGGACGAAACGATTGGCGGTCAGGGGCAGAATGACAATATAACCATATCCAACTCTATCCTGGCGGAGGGATTGCGCAGGCACGACAAATGCGCGCTTCTGAGCAGCGACCCGCTTGGCAGTCAGAATATGACATTTATCGGGAATATCTGTGCCCATAACGGAGATCGAAATCCAGACGTTAATTTCTTTCCAAAATCCTGTGTAGATGTCGTAAATAATGTAATATATAATGCTCGTTCTGATTTTGTTGAAGTATGGGAGCAACATGGTGGCAGCCCAGTCAATATTGTCGGAAATTATTTCAAATCAGGGCCTAATATGGTGCCAGGCAGATACATTATTGCCCGACAGTCGGTGAAATCGACTGGTCGCGCTCGGATCTATGAAGCAGGCAACCATATCGAAGGTAAGATCGAGCGCGAGCCTCCGCCCTATGTGCGCGAAGCGATGGTCGATACTCCAACCTGTCCGCTTGGGGCGCCGGTCCTTGATGCACGGCAAGCCTTTGGTCGCGCTTTGCAGGAGGCTGGAGCCTTTCCCCGCGACACAGTGGACATGAGGTTGGTGAAAGAGGTGAAGAATGGTACCGGCAGGATCCGCAACGCCCCCGGCATCCTTCCTGAAATTGCCGATGGTACGCCCTATGCGGACTCGGACAAGGACGGGATGTCGGACGAATGGGAGCGAACGAACGGTGCCGACGCCGGAAGGAGCGACGCATGGGCTGATGCCGACCATGATGGTTGGCGGAATCTCGACGAGTTTCTCGACTATGCGCATCGACGTTCGTTGGCGGGTTCGAGTGTCGCAGAGACCGAAGGAAGCGTGACGCGTCCCTGGACTCTGGCGGCATTGGCAGTCGTCCTCATCGCGGCTGTTATCGCCGGTTTCGGTAGCCTCTCGAATACAGGTGCAGTTTCATCATGATGGCATCGTCCTTGCCAACGAGACTTCAGAAGGCCGAGTTTTGGGCGATCCAGGCGGCTGTTTTAATGGCTCCCTTTCCCGCGATCCGTCACTCGACGATTTTCTTCACTGTCAGCGACTATCTGTTTCTCATAGCAATCATCCTTCGCCTGGGTTGCAAGATCCCGATCGCTCCGTTGGGGGCCCTGACTGGCGTATGGTTTGCTGGCTTGGTGGCATTGACAGGGGGGCTGATGGCGAGCAGCCTTGTAAGTGGCGATCCGCTCCGCGGACTGATTGTTGATGCCCAGTATGTGTTCGCATTCATGATCCTGCCTTTCGCCCTGCTCGGACGGACAAATGATCAGGCGTGGCGTCTTGTGAAATGTTTCGTGGTCGCGATGGCGGTCATGAGTGCCATTGGCATCGCATTTTATGCTTCTGGTTATAATGGTGGAACGGCACGTCGCCTCGCAATCGTGACGGGCGGAAACCGCCTCTCTGGCTTCGTCGACAATGCCAATGGTATGGCGGGCTATATCGTCCTCACGCTACCGCTGCTTTGGCTTTTGTGGCAGCAACGGAGCCTGAGTTCCAAGTATGCTCTTATAATATTGATCATCCTTATCACCGCACTTATATTAACCAGTTCAAACACAGGACTTATAGGGCTCGCCGTTGTTACAATAATATTGCTTGGAGGGCGCCGAAATCTTTTTGCGCTATCGTTTGTTGGTGTCCTCGCAACTGTGATAGCGACATGGGGTCAGCCATATCTTCCTCAAGTTTTCAAGGATAGGGTTCTTAACGCAATACTCAATGAAGATATCACGCAGGCTGGAACATACCAGGGGCGGCACGATCTTGCCGTCGAAGCAATGCGCTGGACAGAGGATCATCTTTTTCTCGGAGTCGGGGCAGATCAGTATCGGTTATTGAGCGAATATAATTTGCCGGTTCACAATACCTACCTGCTCTTGTGGGTCGAAGGCGGCTTGGTTGCGATGCTGGGCTTCGTCATTTTGTTGCTATGCATCATCGCCGCTCCCTTGACACAGCGAGGAGGCTCTCCAGCTGGGAGCGTCGCATTGGCCGCATTCGCGACCACAGTGGTCTTCGCGGGGATGGGCATGGGCTATACCCACGTCTATGCACGGTCATTGATCCTCCCGATGCTGCTGGCGATCAGCCCTGCCGTCGCCGCGATCCCGCAATTTAGAAACCGAAGGCGCAATTCATCAGCCAATGCGGAAATGCGTAACAAGATGTCTGCTGCCGCTCTCGGCGTACCGGCTCAACGGCTGAACCATTCGACTGAAGGATGACATGGACTTTACCTAATTGCCGGCAAACACCCCGGACCTGCTCCCCGAACGTTCGCTCATTCTGATACGGGGCCTGCCATTGGAAGAGCAGGTGCAATCAGGAAGGGGCGTTTCGCCCGAGGCCTCGACGCCGGCCAAGGCGCGGCAGAAGGACTGTGGTGTGCGCTGGTCGATCAAATACGACAAGGCTAAGGTCCGCGAGATGCCGACCCGAAGGCGACAAAGCCGGTTGATCTTACCATCCATATGTCCGGCCACCAAAATCGCATCGGCATTGACAACCCCACCGCTTGATCCGTGCCTGGGGCGCCAGCGCAGCCAATGGCAATGATCCTGGGACCTGATCAGGCCCGCCAGTCGCTCCAGATCGAAAATCAGGCCATCAAAATAGCCGAAGATTATACTCCATCAGCCGGCCGCGCCTCTCAACCAGCCGGCCGGGCGAAATCGGAAGGTGCCCGGAGGCGTCCATGTCCCGCCGAACTTGGAAGATGTGTATCTTTCAGGTCATGGAAGATCGCTATTTCAGCTGGCCGGCTGTCTGATTGAACGGATCGGGTCGTATCCCTAAGGTCATCGCATTCGACAAGTAGCACATGCTGCCCAGCGTTACGTAAACGCGTAAATGCTTCCTCGACTGGTCCGGTGATATCAAGAACTGAAAGTTGACGACGGTTCTTGAGATAAATCAAGGTACGGGTAAAATCCGTCTCTTATATGCCTGTCTCTGCGCAGGGGCGACATCGGCTCTGGTGACAGGACATCTCAGCCGGAGCTACTCAGCATGTCTATCGCTATCGCGATTTTTCCCCAATTGGAAAATTGGGCGGGGCAGAGTGACAAGGATGATAAAAATGCAGTTTGGCAGGCCCCTGAGAGCGGTCTTGAGACAGCCTGATGTGGACCTATCACCCCGACCTGCTCGCCCGACCGGTGCCGCGCTACACCAGCTACCCCACCGCGGCCCAGTTCACTGACGCTGTCGGGATTATCGAGATGGCGGAGCGGCTGGACCGGGTGGAGGCGGAAACGCCGCTCTCGCTCTATCTCCACATTCCCTATTGTCATGACATTTGCTGGTATTGCGGCTGCAACACCGGCGCGGCGAACAAGGCGCAACGCTTGTCCGCCTATGTCGAGGCGCTGGAGCGGGAGATTGCGCTGGTGGCGCGGCGGCTTGGCGGGCGGGGGCGGGTGCGGCGCATCGCCTTTGGC
Organism: Sphingobium sp. V4; assembly: GCF_029590555.1. Taxonomy (NCBI): domain Bacteria; kingdom Pseudomonadati; phylum Pseudomonadota; class Alphaproteobacteria; order Sphingomonadales; family Sphingobiaceae; genus Sphingobium; species Sphingobium sp. V4. The sequence continues at coordinate 239,690 of NZ_CP081002.1, forward strand.
GGGGGCAGCCCCAATTCGCTGCCGCTGGTCGACTTCATCCGGCTGCTCCAGCAATTGCTGCTCTGCTTCGACGCGCAGGATGCCCGGATTTCGGTCGAACTGGACCCGCGTCGGCTGGACCGGCAATGGATCGACGCGATGGCGGCCATGGGCGTCGATCGGGTCAATCTGGGCGTGCAGACCTTCACCCCGTTGGTGCAGGCTCGCATCGGCCGCATCCAGCCGCTCGACATGGTGGAACGCGCGGTCGAGGGACTGGCTGCTGTCAATGTCGCTGTCGGTTTCGATCTGATGTACGGCCTTCCGGGCCAGTCTCCGGACGATCTCGTCGCGACGCTCGACGCCAGCATCGCTATGGCGCCGGCGCGGATCGCCCTGTTTGGCTATGCCCATATGCCCCGCCTGCTGCCCCGCCAGGCCCGTATCGACGTCACCGACCTACCGGACCTGCGGACGCGCTTCACCATGGCGGCCGAGGGACATGACCGGCTGGTCGCGGCCGGATATCACGCAATCGGGTTCGATCATTTCGCCAGTCGGGGCGACTCCCTCGCGCGCGCTGCGCAGCAGGGGCGTTTGCGGCGGAACTTTCAGGGCTTCACCGACGATGACGCCGATGTCCTCATCGGCATGGGGGCGAGCGCGATCAGCCAGTTTCCCGACCTCATCATCCAGAACGAGAAGCGCGCTGGCCCGTATCGCGAGCGGATCGCCGTGGGCCAGCTGGCAGCGACGCGCGGGCTCGTCCGCACCGGCGATGACCGGCGCCGGGGGCGGATCATCGAAGCGCTGCTGTGCCAGGGGGAGGCGCATCTGGGCATGGTTCCGCCCGTCGACCTTTCTCGCTTCGAAGCCCTGGGATTGGTTCGGTGCAGCGGAGACCATGTGCGGCTGACGCCGGCCGGACGGCCCTATGCCCGCGCCATCGCCGCCTGCTTCGACGCCTATCTGGAGCCGCAGGAAAAGCGGTTCAGCCATGCGATATAGTCTTGCCCTGTTGGCCTGCCTGAATCTGGCCATCGGCGCCGGACCGGCGGTTGCCGCCAGCCGCCCTATCGCCTTTTGCGGAACCCCGCCGCCCGGCTGGACGCCCCCCGGCCCGCGCAGGCCGGCCCTGCCCGACAGGCCGGGTGGCTACTGCCATGTTGCCGGTTGCGCCGCCAAGAAGGACCGGAGCGGCTGTGCCGGCAGGATCGTGCCGGAACGGGGCGGCCGCTAACCGTCGATCGCTTTTTCCTGCCGCGCGACGACCGCGGTGACGGTCAGATTCGCGCTGGCGCTGGCCACCGTACGCGTCATGTCGAGCAGCCGGTCGAAGGGCAGGACGAAGCCTACCACCAGTGCGGTCTGTTCCGGCGAGACGCCCACGGCAGACAGGACGGCGGCCAGCATGAAGAGTGAAGCGGAAGGGATCGGCGCGGTGCCGAAGGCTGCAAGCGATCCCGTCAGCAGCATGATCGCCAGCATCGCGGGATCGGGATGCACGCCCAGCGCCTGAAGACTGAAGACGCTGAGCAGCCCGACATACATGGCAGTCCCGTCCTTGCCGATGCTGGCGCCGATCGGCAGCACGGTGGAAGCGATCGCCGGTTCGATGCGTAACGTATCCTGCGCCACCCGCAACGCGACCGGCAGGGTCGCGGCCGACGAAGCGGTGGAGAAGGCGACCAGCAACGGGTCGATCGCGGCGCGGAAGAAGCGGCGGATCGACAGGCGCGCGACGAGCGCTATGAGCGGCAGATGGACGATCAGTATCTGCGCGATCACGCCCAGCAGCACGCAGAGCGCCAGCCAGCCGATATTGGCGAAGACGGCAACGCCATTGTCCGCCACCGCCTTGGCGATCAGGGCAAGGACGCCGAAGGGCGTGATTTCCATGACGATGCGGACGAGGTGGAACAGCACGCGACTGGCCGATTGGAGCATGGTCGCCATCGGCCGGCCTTCGTCGCCGGCCAGTATGACGCCGAAGCCCAGCAGCATGGCGAAGAAGATGATTGCCAGCATGTCCCCTTCGGCGAGCGACTGGACGATGTTGACCGGGACGATCCCGACCAGCTGGTCGTGCAACGACTTGGCTTCGCCCAGCGCATGGGGCACCGCCTTGCCCAGCGCAGTGCCCACGCCGGGACCGACCAGAAGACCCAGCGCCATCCCGACCGAAACGGCGCAGATTGTGGTGAGCGCGAACAGAAGCACCGTGCGTCCGCCGACGGATCCCAGGCGGCGCGGATCAGCCAGGGCCGTCACGCCCGAAGCGATCGACACGAAGACGATCGGGACGACCAGCATCCGGATCAACCGGACGAAAATCTCGCCGACAAAGGCGATCCAGGATGCGGCGGCGGGCCAATAGAGGCCCAGCAGGACGCCGACGGCCAGTCCGCCCAGCACGCGCTGCCAGAGCGGGACGGCGAACCAGCGACGGGCGAACGCGGTCATGGGGGTTACAGCCCGCCCCAAAAGCCCGGCTGCGGCGGCAGCAGATAACCGCGATTGCCGGTGACGCCGCCGTCGCGATCGGCCGAGAGCCAAAGCGGCCCGTCGAGATCGACGAAGGCGCTACCCGCCGCGATCGCCCAGGCGGGCGCGATCGAGAGGGAGGAGCAGATCATGCAGCCGGTCATGACGTCCAGGCCACGCACGCGCGCGGCGTCGGCGAGGTGAAGTGCTGCGGTCAGCCCGCCTGCCTTGTCGAGCTTGATGTTCACGACGCGATAGCCATCGGGCAGACCGTCGAGGTCGGCTGCGACATGGACGGATTCGTCCGCGGCGATGGCGATGGCGGACCGGAAACCATCAAGCGCGCCATCCTCATGCGCTGGCAGCGGCTGTTCCAGCAGGTCGACGCGCAAGTCGATCATCAATCCCTGAAGGTCGCTGACCTCCGCGATGGTCCAGCTTTCATTGGGATCGACGATCAGGCGCGGCGCGGGCGCAGCGGCCCGGACCGCGCGAAGCTGGGCGGCGGGATCGTTCCGGTCCACCTTGACCTTGATGAGCGGCACATGGGCCAGTGCTGCGGCCGCCAGTCCCATGGCGTCTGGCGTGTCGAGGCCGACAGTCATGGCGGTCGCGATCGGACGCAGCGGCCTGGGCAGGCTCAATTCGGTGGCGATGTCGCTGCCCGCCAGTTTCAGTTCCAGATCCCAGAGCGCGCAGTCGACCGCGTTGCGCGCTGCGCCCGCCGGCAGGATTTCGAGCAGCCCGCGGCGGCTGACGCCCTTCTCCAGCGCCTCGCGCACCGCCTCGATCTCCGCGATGCTGGTATCGACGCTTTCGCCATAGCGGGGATAGGGCACGCACTCGCCCCGACCGATGGCGCCGTTTTCGGCAAGGGTGACGGTGACCACTTCCGCGGCGGTCTTGACCCCGCGCGAGATGCGGAAGGGGGTGGCGAGGGGGAAGACTTCCCCCAGAGCGGTCAGCGTGCGGCGCATGGGATTCAGGCATTCTCCGTTGCGTGGGCGACTGTCGCGGCAGATGATTCCAGCAGACGGTCCAGGATTGCCTCCACACCCATGCGATAGGGATCGGAACAGGGCAAGCCGAACTCTTGCGCCGTGCGGGCGCACAGCGCAACGGCGTCGGCCTCCTCCATCGCGGAGGTATTGAGCGCGATGCCGACGACGCGGACGTCCGGATTGGTCAGGCGCGCAGTTCGCAGGTTCGCCTCCACGCAATCGGCGAGCGATGGCGGGCTGTAATGCGGCAGGCCGCGCATGGTCCGGCGCAGCGGATCATGGCACATGACCAGCGCATCGGCCTGGGCACCATGGAGCAGCCCGGTCGACACGCCTGCGAAGGAGGGGTGGAAGAGCGAACCCTGACCCTCGATCAGATCCCAGCCGCCATCGTGGCGATCCGGCGAAATCTGCTCAATCGCGCCGGAAATGAAGTCGGCGACCACCGCATCCAGCGGCACACCGTCCCCGGCGATCAGGATGCCCGTCTGCCCGGTCGCGCGGAAATCGGCCACCACGCCGCGCGCCGCGAGCGCACGGGCGAGGCAGAGCGTCGTATACATCTTGCCGACCGAACAGTCAGTGCCGACGGTCAGAAGGCGCTTGCCCGCGCGGCGCCTGCCATTGCCCACCGGGATGTCGGGACGGGGATCGCGCACGTCATGCAGGGTGCGGCCGAGCCGCGCGGCCGCTTCCACCAGCCGGGGTTCATCCTTCAGTCGCTGGTGCAGCCCCGATGCAATGTCCAGCCCCGCCGCCATCGCGGCGAGCGCGTCCTGCACCAGATCCTCGCCCAGCCGGCCGCCGGCATTGGCGATGCCGAGCACCAGCGTCCGCGCACCCGTGGCATAAGCCGTCGCGAAGTCCATCCTGCGCAGGCCGAGTGTCAGGCGGCACTCGTCGTGGCGAAATTCCCCCACGCAGACATCCGGCCGGAACACCGCCAGGCCGCGCGAAGTCTTGATGCCGATCTCGTCATTGCTGTGGCCGAGATAGAGGAGATAGGGCGTGGCGATCATGGATGTCTCGAACCTGTGCTGATGGGACGTCCGCTGTATCGTCCCGGCGGGTCCAACCCCAATAGCAAGGCCCGCATAGGCTATAGCCTGACGCTATAGGCTTTCGATTACCTCTGACAACAGGGCCAGAAATTCGGACGCGGTCTTGGACGGCGGACGGTTCTGGAGATAGACGGCGTTGATGTCGAAAGTGATGGCCGGCTGGAGCGGGCGGCTCGACAGACCCGGCGCGGTGGCGGCGTGGGCGGTGAAATTATCGACGATCGCCATGCCCACCCCGGCGCGGACGAGGGCGGCTGCGATATAGTAGGTGCGCGCGGACACCACCTCGTCCAGTTCGACGTCGAGACGGTTGAGTTCGCCGGAGAGGACGCGGCCGATCGGGCCGCTCTGCACCGGGCTGATGAACTTCTGGTCGCGCAGTTCCTCCAGATGGAGTCGGCCGGGCGCGTCAGGCATGTCCTCCTCGCGGTAGAGGACGACCAGTTCGCCTTCGCCGATCACCTGATGGGCGACCGGCGCGGACAGAGGTACCTCGAAGCTGATCGCGATGTCGGTTTCGCGCTCATAGAGTTTGCGCACCATTTCATCATGATGCAGCGTCTGGAGGTCGAACATGATGTCCTCATGTCCGCGCAGGAAGCGCGCTACGGCATCCGGGATCGCGCCGAGGCCCAGCGAGGGCAGGGCGGAAACGCGGAGGATCGCGCCGCGCCCATGGCGCATATTCTGCGCCGCCTGGCGCAGCGAGCGGACCCGATCCTGAATGTCTGACACTTCGGTGAAGAGCGTGCGGGCGTCCTGCGTCGGGATCAGGCGGCCCTTGGCCCGTTCGAACAGCGGCAGGCCAATCGAACGTTCCGCGTGGCGCAGTACCTTCGTCACGGCGGGTTGGGACACGTTCAGCGCGCGCGCGGCGGCGCTGACGGTGCCGTGGAGATAGACGGCGTGGAAAATTTCGATCTGGCGCAGGTTCATCGGCGCGTCCCCTTTGGCTGCGGCCCGTCCTTGCGATAACGACAGCGGCGCTGCGAGCCGCTATGACATCCGGTTATAGGCCGCGCAACACGCCGCTCTGGACGGGCGCGACTTATCGGGGCCATGTTGCCAATAAGGCTCACCTTCCAAGGACTTCGCTGTATGCCCTCGTCTGTCGTTCTCCGCCGCCTTCGGACGCTACTGCTAGCGGGGGGACTGGCGGCCGGAACAGCGGTGGCAGGCCCGGCACCGGGCGAGAAAGCCGACATCCTTATCCGAGGCGGCACCATCCATGATGGCGGCACAAGCGAACCCTATGTCGGCGATGTCGCGCTGAAGGGAGACCGGATCATCTATGTCGGCCGCGCCGCGCCCATGACGGCGGCGCAGGTGATCGACGCACGGGGCATGATCGTCGCCCCCGGCTTCATCGACGCCCATACCCATGCCGACAGCTTCATCCGCTCGCCCGACGCCGCGACGCGGGTCAATGCCGCCTGGCTGAACCAGGGGGTCAGCACCGTGATGATCGGCGTGGACGGTTTCGGCACGCCGGACGTCGGCGCGGATGCGGCGAAGCTGGAAGCGTCGGGGATCGGCACGAACATCGTGCCCTTCATCGGCTTTGGCGCGGTGCGGCAGCGGGTGTTGGGGCAGGATGCACGCCCCCCCCGGCCGAATGAACTGGACGCGATGAAGGCGCTGGTCGCCAAGGGCATGTGCGAGGGCGCAACCGGCTTTTCGGCCGGGCTTTTCTACCCGCCGCAGAGCTTCGCCAGGACGGAAGAGGTGGTGGCTGTTGCGCGGGAGGCGGCGATCCGGGGCGGCCTGTACGACACGCACCAGCGCGACGAGTCCAGCTATTCCATCGGTTTGCTGGGATCGGTGAAGGAAGCCATCGCCATCGGCCGGCAAGCGGGAATGCCGGTCCATTTCGCGCATCTCAAGGCGCTGGGCGTGGATGTGCAGGGCCAGGCGCCTGCGGTGATCGCGGAAATCGAGGCTGCGCGGAAGGCCGGGCAGGATGTGACGGCCGACCAATATCCCTGGCTGGCATCGGGATCGAGCCTGGACGCATCGCTTCTGCCGGGCTGGGCGGTGGATGGCGGCGGCACGGCGCTGGTCCGGCGGCTGGACGATCCTGCGACGCTGACGAAGATTCGGGATGAGATGCAGAATAATCTGCGGCGGCGCGGCGGTGCGAAGGCGCTGCTGTTGATCGCTCAGGGCTTCCCCTGGACCGGCCGGACGCTGGAGCAGGTGGCGGCCGAGTGGCAAGTCGATCCGCGCGATGCGGCGCTGCGCATCATTCGCCAGAGCATCGAGTCCAGCGAACCGGGAAAGAAGGGCAAGGGCACGGCCGTCGCCTCCTTCAACATGGCGCAGGCCGATGTCGACCTGCTGATGAAACAGCCCTGGGTCGTGACCTCCTCGGACGGGTCCGATGGGCACCCCCGCATGTTCGCGACCTTCCCCGAAAAATATGTCCAATATGTCCGGGACCGGAAGGTCATCAGCCTCCAGGCCTTCGTTCGTCAGTCGACGGGATTGACTGCAGACATCTACAAGCTCGACCGTCGCGGCTATCTGAAGCCGGGCTATCATGCCGATGTGGTGGTGATCGACCCCGCCCATTATGCCCCGCGCGCGGACTATGTGCATCCGCGCGAACTGAGCGTGGGCGTAGCCAGGCTGTTCGTGAACGGCCAGTTGGCGGTCAGCGACAGCCAGGCGACCGGCGCGGCGGCGGGTCGGGCATCGCTGCGGCCTCGGCCGACGGCCTGCCCTTGAGGGTGTGAAATCACTCAACAACGGTCGGTAAAGTTTTAGCAAGGGTGGCACGATTGCCGGGGCTGCGGCGGAGCCGATACCTATCCCCCACCCTGCAAATAAATTGCGACCCATTGTACCCATTTCCGGCACATCCTCGTGCCTTATCCATAATTAACCCCGATTCGGAATATTTCATATCCTGCTCGCAACGATTCTGTGCGAAAAGGATGGAAGAATATTCATAAGAAACGGATGTGAGAGGGCGTGAAGGGCGATTCGTCTATTCATGAAAATTTATAGATATTTAGGAGGCAATCATGCGTATTGGCCGACTAACCCTGTCGTTTCTTTCGATTTTCGTTCTCCTTGCTCCGCAAGGTGTATCCGCTGCGGAAAAACTGCCCGCACTGGGCGCCGATCCAGCCCGAATTTCGATTTCGGGCCTGTCGTCCGGCGCCTTCATGGCGGTGCAATATGATGTCGCCTTCTCCGCCAGCACCATCGGCGTGGGCGTGGTTGCTGGCGGTCCCTATAATTGCGTCTATGTCAATCTGGGCGGAATCTACACCTGCATGCAGGGGGCGCCTGTCGGGCAATCGTCCTACCAGGCTGCGGTCGGCTTTGCCGGCCTGGGTCAGATTGATCCGGTCAATCACATTGCCGGTCAGAAAATCTATCTGTTCAGTGGCACCCAGGACACTACCGTCAGGCAATCGGTGATGGACGCGGTGCATGATTTTTATCGAGCGGCGAACGTGCCGGCGAGCAGCATCCAATATGTCAAGGGAACCGCGGCCGGCCATGCGTTCATCTCGGACGATTTCGGCAATGGCTGCGCCATCACCCAGGCGCCGTTCGTCAACGAATGCACCGTGGCCGGCGCGCTCTACGACCAGCCGGCGGCGATCCTGACTCAGATCTACGGGCCGCTGAAACCCAAGGCCGCGAGCCTGTCGTCCTCGCCGATAGCGTTCGATCAGGCTCAGTTCGCCGGTGCGCTGAGCGGCATGGCGCCCTCGGGCTATCTCTATGTCCCCAAAAGCTGCCAGCAAAGCGCCGCGAAATGCGCGGTGCATGTCGTTTTCCATGGCTGCCTCCAGAGCGCGGACGCGGTCGGCGACGCAGTCTATGGCAAGCTGGGTTATAATGAATGGGCGGATAGCAACGGCATCATCATCCTCTATCCGCAGGTCGACAAGAGCAGCATTCCCTTCAATCCGCAGGGGTGCTGGGACTGGTGGGGCTATAGTGGGCTGAACTTCCAGACGAAGGGCGGCGCGCAGCTTTCGGCGGTCCACGCCATGGTCCAGCAACTGGTCAGCCAATAGCATCCGCGACATTGGCCGACGAAAAAGGGGGTGGAGAGGCCTATTGCTCCTCCACCCCCTTGTCCTTTGCCTCGCTTCAGTTGGTCTTGAAGCGCACGCCCACGCGGAAGGCGCGACCCAACAGGTCGCTGAAGGTCGAATTGGCCGACAGGCCGCTTTCTGGCAGCAGGATCGGATCCTTGTCGAACAGGTTGGTGATGTTGAAGAACAACTGACCGTCGGACCCGCCAACCTTGATCTTCGCGGTGAAGTTGAGGTCGGTGTAGAATGTACCGTCGATATGGTTGCTGTTGATCGTCGGATTGGCCGCGGTGCTGGTCGGGCAGGCCGACGTGCAGACGACATAGGTGTTGTTGTAGGTCCCCGAACTGACGCCGCGCCCGACCGCGGTGATCGAGTAGCTCGGCGTGTCGAAGGTCGCCGACAGGCGGAAGATCCACTCCGGCGTGCCGCTGGTCTGCCCGCTATTCTGGCCGACCGTGTCGACCGCCACAGACACGCCGTTGTCGACGAGGTTTTCCAGATAGTTGGTCGCGGTGCCGCGCAAGGTCAGGTTGCTGGAACTGCTGTTGAATATCTGGTCGAGCGGGACGCGGTAGCTGGCTTCATAGTCGATGCCGCGCACCTTGACCTTGGCGAAGTTGAAGGGGCTGGCCGAAACGAAATAGTCGCGCACGCCATCCGGATCGGGGACGATGGCATCGCAGAAGGATTGCAGTCCTTCGGTGCAGCGGCGGGCGATGTCGTCGGCGAAGAACTGGCTGATCGCATCTGACACCTTGGTGCGGAACCAGTCGACCGAAAAGGAGAATCCCGGCAGGAAGCGGGGTTGCAGCACGGCGCCGAGCGTCAGCGTATCGGCCTTTTCCGGCTTCAGCGCCAGATTTCCGGTAGTCAGTTCGCGGAAGGTCGCGCCGGCATATTGGCCATAAGCCGACCCGGTGCTGAATGTGTTGGTGCGCGACGTGCCCGACTGGAACAGTTCGTTGAGGTTGGGCGCGCGAATGTCGCGTGAGCGGGTGCCGCGCAGGCGAATGTCGTCGATCGGCTGCCAGGTCAGGCCGGCCTTCCAGGTCGTCACCGTGCCGGAGGTGGAATAATCGGTCATGCGCGCCGCGCCGTTGAATTCCGCGCCCAGGCCCAGGGGCACGACCGTTTCCAGATAGGCTTCCTTGACATTGTAGCTGCCGAAGGTGGGACGGAAATTGCCGACCGACCAGCCGCTCTGATATTCGATCGGGACATAGCCCGAAACCTCTTCCTTGCGATATTCGCCGCCCACTGCGACGCTGACATCGCCGGCCCAGGTGGCAAAGGGCGTCATGGACAGGTTGACGCCCGCCACCGTCTGCTTGAACCGTTGGTCGCGATAGGGATCGCCCAGCACCCATTCGACCGCCGCCGGATTCGCGACGCCGACGCCGAGGCGGTTCAGCGGAATGCAGCCATTGGTCGGGCTGGTCAGGGTGGACCGGCAGACGATCGTGCCCGCCGCCACGCCCAGCGCATTGCCCGCCGGGGCGAACACGGCGTCGGTCGCCAGGGCCAGGCGCGACGTGTTCATGATGTCGCGCAGCAGTTCATGCGTGTCGGTCTGGCCATATTGGGCATAGGCATCCCATATCGCCTTGTTGCCGAACATCTGGAATTCACCGCCCGCACCGATGGTGTAGCGCTGCACCTCGCGGCTGCTGTTGTTCTTGCGATAGGGCATATCGGCTGCCGACGTGCCCAGCGTGACGTTCGTCACGCCCGCCAGCGCGGCGCTGCCCAGCGCCTGGATCAGATAGGCATTGTCGGCGGTCAGGGTGAAGGTCGCCGCCTGCGGCCCGGAATTGAACAGCGTCTTGTTCCAGTTGTAGGACGCTTCGCCATAGACCCCGATCCAGTCGGCCAGTTCGTAGCTGAGGCGGCCATAGACGCCGCGCCGATCGTCCGTGGCATCGAGGCCGATGCGACGCGATGTGTCGTTGATCGCCCAGTCGCCGCCGACCGTCTGCGAACTGTCGGTCAGCGAACCGAACTGATATTGCCGCGCGACGCCGCCTTGGTCGAAATAGGTGCCGCGCAGCGCTGTCGATCCGCCGACCTGCGAGCGGATGATGCTGCCGGGCGTGGCGTTCCATGTGCCCGCGCCGCGAACCACCAGATTGGCCGGGCCGCCAGCGGCAATGGCGGCTGCGGTATTCGCCACGGTCCGATACCCTAGCTGGTTCCAGTCGCGATCCACTTCGAAAATGCCGTCGCGATGGGCATATTCGCCAGCCAGAAGGATGCGGCCGCGCCCGCCGGCGAAGCTCTTGCCCACCGCGCCGGAGAAGCTGTAGTTGAAGCCGTCACCCTTGTCGGTGATGCCGCTGTCGGCCTCCACCTTGAGGCCTTCGAACGTCTTGTCGAGCACATAGTTGACGACGCCGGCGACGGCGTCGGAGCCATAGGCGGCCGAAGCGCCGCCGGTCACGATCTCGACGCTCTTCACCAGCGACTGGGGGAAGGTGTTGATATCGACCAGCCCGGTGATGGTCGATCCGACCGAGCGGCGGCCGTCGAGCAGCACGAGCGTACGCACCTCACCCAGATTGCGAAGGTTCATCGTGTTGACGCCCGCCAGACCCGAACTGATCGCGAGCCGTGAGTTGGACGGACGGGTGCTGCCCGCCAGCGCCGGGATCTGATTGACAAAGTCGGCGATATTATTGGTCGGCGACTGGTTCTCTATGTCCTCCTGCGTCATGACTGTCAGAGGGGTAGGAGACTGGAAGCCGTTGCGGATGATGCGAGTGCCGGTGACGACGATCTGGCTGTCGGGCGCATCCGCTTCGACGCCCTGCTGCGGGGCGGCCGAATCCTGCGCCAGGGCGGGCGCGCCATGGACCAGAGCCAGCGCGGTCATCGCCAGACCAAGGCCGTGCGAGCGGCCGAACGACCGACGAATTCGCCTGAAATCACGCATGTACAGAACCCCCTTGTCACGGGACAGGGCTGCGCGCAGTGATTGCACGCGCGGCGTCAGAGCGCCGATCTGGCCCGACCCTTCCCTTCACCACATGACCGCAGGGCGGGCTCAAGCCTTCTGCCGATCCCCGCCCTGCCGTCATCACGATCCCCGCCGCGCCCCTCACTTGACGGGGGCAGACGCCGGTTCCATGACGGGGAGGTTACAGGGTGGTCGCGGCTGGTCAATAGATTTGGTATTACTTTGATCGTATAAAGGTATAGCCTGAGGGAATGGCGGCGAACCGCAACGGCCATCACGCTGGTTGATAGCTTGCAGTTATGGGCGCTGGGCGGCTTGCTATATGTGCGGCCGGCCATCCTGCGATAATCGTCGCATAACAATCCCCTAGTCAAGGAGGCTGAGTTGATTCAGCGTCGAGCGTTTCTTCTGGCCTCCGTGGCCGCCCTGGCCCTGCCGGGCAAGGTGATGGCGAAGTCGCTGGTAAAGGGCGGCAAGGCCTCGCAGCTCAGGGCGAAAGGGGCGAGGGCGCCGATCGAGATCATCGAGGACGAGCTGGGCGTGCCCCATGTGCGGGCACGGTCGCCGCATGACGCCTATTTCGGGCAAGGCTATCTGGTGGCGCGCGACCGGCTGTTCCAGATCGACATGGAGTATCGCCGCGACATGGGGCGCATGGCCGAAGCCTTCGGCCCACGTTTCGTGGCGGCGGACAAGGCGGCGCGGCTGTTCCTCTATCGCGGCGACATTGACGCGGAACTGGCGGCATTGCCGCCCGGCGTGCTGGACTGTGCAAAGGGCTATGTCGCCGGCGTGAATGCGCGGATCTCCGAACTGGCGGCCGATCCGACGCAACTGCCGCTCGAATATGGGATATTGAACCTTCAGCCGCTGCGCTGGGACGTGCGCGACCTGGTGCGCAACAGGGGCATCGGCATGGGCGATGCCGATGATGAGGTGCGCCGCGCGCAGATGCAGGCGCTAGGGCTGCTGGATGCGGATCAGTTGATGGCGCCGCTGCGCCCGGCCTGGTCATTCACCGTGCCGGAGGGGCTGGACTGCGCTGCGGTGAGCGATGCGGATTTGGGAATATTGGACCCATCGGCGCGGCCCGTGCCCTTTGACGCCATCCAGGAGGCATCGCTCGATCGTGCCGAGCGCCGCGCCGATCGTTTTGCCCAGGGCAGCAATGCCTGGACGATCGCGCCGTCCCGCAGCGCGACCGGGCGACCGATCCTTGCCAACGATCCGCATCTGGGCATCGGCGGATTCAGTCCCCGCCACATGGTCCATCTGACCGCGCCGGGGCTGGACGTGATCGGTGCGGGGGCACCCGGCCTGCCGGGCATCATGCAGGGGCACACGGATCGCTTCGCCTTCGGCCGGACCAATTTCCACATCGACCAGACAGACCTGTTCATCCTGCGCACCGACGAGGACGATCCGGAGCGATACTGGCACAAGGGGCGATGGAGGCGGTTCGAGACGTTCGAGGACGAGATTGCGGTCAAGGACGGGCCGGCGCAGCGCGTGAGCTTGCGTTATGCACAGGGGCGGCCAATCGTGGCGCAGGACGCAGCGCGCCAGCGGGCCAGCGCATTCGCCACGGTCAGCATGTTGCCCGGCGCCAACATGCGCTTCGCGATCATCGCGATCAACCTGGCGAGGGACTGGACGTCGCTGCGGCAGGCGTTCAAAATCCATGTGTCGCCGACCAATTTCCATTATGCCGATGTGGACGGCAATACCGGGTGGCAGACGATCGGCTTCACCCCCCGGCGGCCCCGGCATGACGGGCTGTTCCCGGCGCCGGGCGACGGCGATTTCGACTGGACGGGCATCATGCCGGTCGAGGAGATGCCCCATGTATACAACCCCAAGGAAGGCTGGTTCGCGTCGGCCAACCAGTTGAACATCCCTCCCGACTATCCCCACGCCAGCAACGTCATCAGCTTCGACTGGAGCGACCCCTTCCGCTACGACCGCATTTCCGACGTGCTGCGCAGCCAGCCCAGGCATCGCATCGAGGACAGCATCGCGCTCCAGCATGATGTTCGGTCGCTTCCGGCGCGCGCGCTCGTGAAGCTGATCCCGGACAAGCTGCTGCCGGAGGCCGCTCCGGCCGCAGCGATGCTCAAGCGCTGGGATTGCGGGCTGGAGGCCGACAGCGCGGCAGCCCTGCTTTATGAAATGGTGATGCCGGAATTGCAGGCGGGCTTCCGCGATCTCGTCGTGCCCGCCGCCGCGCGAGAGTTCATACCGTCGGTCAACCTGTTCGAGATGCTGCGTATTCTCGCGACACCGGACAAGCGCCTCGGTCCGGTGCCGAATCTGGCGCGCGACGCGCTGATCGAGCGGTCGCTGGTGGCGGGTTGGAACAAGGCGCTGGAGCAGGGCGGTCCCGATCCGGCGCAATGGCGCTGGGGCGACCTGCACCGGGTCACGATCGCCCATCCGCTCTCGTCGCTGCCGGGGATCGGTGCGGCCTTCCCCAAAATCGACGGCGGCCGGTCGGGCGGCGACGGTTATACGCCGATGGCGCGTGGGTTCAATGGGAAGCGGGGCTATCAGGTGTCGCACGGTGCCAGCTATCTGCTGGTGGCGGATGTCGGCGCGTGGGACAATAGCCGCTTCCTGCTGCTGCCCGGCCAGTCGGGCGACCCTCGCTCGGCGCGCTATCGCGACTTCTATCCGCGCTGGGTGGCGGGCGAGATGCAGCCGCTCTGGTTCAGCCGGGAGGCGGTGGATCGACACGCGGCCGGGCGGATGGAGATTGTGCCGGCGTGATCTGACGAGGGTCAGAACGCCCCGGCAATCTCCACCAATATGCGGTCGACGGCGTCGCTGGCCTGCGCATCGGTGCCGTCGGGCATGTCGTTCGCGAGCGCGGAAAAGACCAGCGTCCGGCCGCTTTTCGTCACCAGATAGCCCGACAGTGCGCGTGACGCGTTGAGCGAGCCGGTCTTGGCGAACAGCCTGCCTTCCAGCGTCGTACCCTTGAACCGGTTACGCAACGTCCCGTCCTGCCCGGCTATGGGCAGCGTCTCGCGCCAGGCCATGCCCCAGGGTTGACGCGCAATCCATGCCAGCAAGGTAACGGCGGCGCGCGGGGTCATACGGTTGTAGGAGGACATCCCCGAGCCGTCGGCGAAGCTGTAGCTGCCTTCGGTCAGGCCCGCCTGCGCCATCAGCCGGTGCAGCGCAGCCTGTCCATCAGAGATCGAGCCGCTGCCCGTCGCGCGCGACACACGGCGCAGCATCAACTCGGCGTGCAGATTCTGGCTCTGCTTGTTGATGATACGCATGTCGTCGGCCAGCGGCAGGGCGGGAAGCTGGGCCACCATATCCGGTGCGGGCGGCCGGGCAGCGGGCGCGCCCTTGCGGATCGTCGGGTCATCGGCAGGCGCAAGCGGGCGATGGCGGGTCTGGATATCGCCGTCGACGCGCACGCCGCGGGCACGGAGCAGTTCGCTCAGGCGCCAGGCGGCATGATGCGCGGGATCGTCGACACCGAAATGGAGCGAAACGGGCTGCGCCTCCGCACCGATCGTGCCGGTCAGACGCAGGAGGCGGCTGTTGGGCGCGCGGTCGGCGACGATCGCCGCGACCTTGCCTGGGACGGTCGTGATGCGATTGTCGATCGCATAATAAGTGGACGCCTTAATCGCCGGACGAGCGCCGATTGCACCGGGGATCACTGTGGCGGCTAATTCATTGTCGTCCAGCGTGAGCGCGGAAATGCCGGTGCCATAACGCGACTGGATATTGTTCCAGCTCATTCCCGGTCCCCAACGCTCATCGGGAAACCAGCTGTCGTCGCCTACGATGTGGCGGACTTGCCGGATTTTTGCGGCGATCGCATCGGCGAGCGTCTGGAGGCAGTCGCTCGCGCAATCCTCCGCGCTGGACAGGCGTGCGTCCCCGCGACCTTCCAGGATGAGATCGCCCTGCTCGATGCGGACGCCTGTCCCCTGCGCGGCTCGGTCCAGCGCCGGGAGATCCGCATAGGCCGCTGCGGTGGTGAACATCTTGGTGTTGGATGCGGGAATGAAACGCTGGTCCGGCGCGATCGCGATGATCGGCTCTCCCTCCAGCGTGGCGACCAGCAGGCCGTATCGGGCGCCGGCCGGACCCTGGGCCAATTGCCGTTCGATCCGGACCTGTAGCGGCGGCGCAGCTTCCTGCGCGGCGACACCGGTCAGGGGAAGGACGAGAGCGAGCAGGGGGAAGGCAAGGCGCATGAGGCGGACTATAGACCGCAACCAGACCGGTGAAACAGAGGCACGAAGGCCGCAACCCATAACCTGCGGCAATAAGGTGGAGAGGGGGCTTGGCGACAAATTGGCGCAGTTTCGCGCGCTTACATCCCCTTCACTGCGCCTCCCAAGCCCGGATCAGCGCGTCGCCCACCGCCGGGCGGAGGGCGAAGATGCCGCTATCGGCGTGGCGGGTGGGGTGGACGCGGTTGGTGAGCAGGGTCCAGGCGAGACCGCGTTCGAAATCGATCCAGAGGCCCGTGCCGGTAAAGCCGGTGTGGCCGATGGTTTCGGCTGAGCAGGCGTCGCCCCCCGACCAGCCGTCGAATGCCCGCTCCCAGCCACAGGTGCGGTGCCCTTCCTGCGCCGTCCGGGCCTCCGCCAGCATCGCTGGGGACAGGATCGATCCGTCGACCATCGCCCGGGCAAAGCCGAGTACGCCATCGACCGTGCCGAACAGCCCGGCGTGGCCCGGTGCCCCGCCGAGCGCGAACGCGTTTTCGTCATGCACCTCGCCCTTCAGCACCCGGCCGCGCCAGCTGCACGCTTCGGTTGCGACGGCGGGGCCGGGGGGCGGCCCGTAGGACAGGCCTTCACCCAGCGGCCATGCGGAAAGCGGCGCGCCAGTGATGCGCTCGATCGCGATGCCGAGCAGGATGAAGTTGATGTCGGAATAGACCGGCGGGCCATGGCGCCATTCCCGTTGCAGGACGAAGGCACGCAGCCGGGCGGGATCGTCGCCATAGGTGTAGATGGGCTCGACCGCCGGCAGGAAGCTGCGGTGGGCAAGGCAATCGCGGAAGGTCAGTCTGCGTTCCGCGGCGTTCGCCACATCATATTGGCGCAGGTCAGGGATGGCATCGGTCAGCGGCCGGTCAAGGTTGAGCCGGCCCTGCTCCGCCAGGTGCAGGATCATGGTGGTGGTGGCGATCACCTTCGACACGGAGGCAAGGTCGAACCAGTGGTCGCGGGTCAATGGCTCCCGGTCCGGCACGATCGCCGCCGCTCCGGCGAAGCGGACGGCGCTGCGGCCATCGATGCTTACCACGCCCAGCGTCGCGCCGGGGATGCGGCCGCTGTTCACGGCGGCTGCGGCCGGGGCGAAGGCGGCTTCGCAGATTTGCTCGATCATCATTGGCCTCTAAGCAGTTCTGGCCCGAACGCGCATCACGATCGGCAGGAAGAAAATGGCGGCGAAGCTGAGCGCGCCCGACAGGATGAAGAAGCCGTCATAGCCGATCTGCTTCTGGATCGCCCCGGCCGCGCCCCCGATCAGGCGCGGCAACAGGAAGGCGAAGCCCGAAAGAAACGCATATTGGGTGCCGGGATAGCGGGGGCTGACCAGCATGGAAAGATAGACGACGAACACGGCGCCCTCCAGCCCATGGCCGAACTGGTCTACACCGGCGGCGACATAGAGGACGAAGGAGGAGGGTTCGGCATACCAGAGCCAGACGAACACCCAGTTGCCGATCGCCGACGCGCAGGCCCCTATGATGAGCGCGACCGTCATCGGAAGTCGCGCGGCGCAAAGTCCGCCCAGCGCCACGCCGGCCATGGAGCAGGTGAGCGCGACGACGCCGTCCGCCATGCTGATCTGTTCGAGACTGTAGCCCGCCGCATTCCAGAGCGGATGCGAGAGGGTGAGCGTCAGCACATCGCCCATGCGGTAGAAGGAAACGAAGGCCAGCACCGGCAGCACGGCATAGCCGTAGCGCCAGAAAATCTCGACATAGGGGGCGATGAAGCCCGGCATTTTCGAGGGGGCGTCGGCGGGCAGTCGGCGGATGCGGGGCAGGGCGATGGCGAGCGCGACAAAGGGCAGCAGCGCCACGGCCAGAACGATCGGCGTCACGTTGGTCTGGGCGGAGAAGCCCGCGCCCTGCACGGCGGAAAGAAGCGCCCAGCCGATCAGGGCGGTGGCGACGCCGGTGACGGCGAGGATGGTGAGGCTGACAAGGGTGCCGCTGGCGAGCGCGCTTGCCCGCCCCTTCGCGCCCTCCTGCTCGGGTCGCATCGCCGCGAGCATGGGGAAGGGCAGGAAGGCAGCGATGGCGATGGCCAGATAGGCCCATGTCCAGTCGGCCCAGGCCGCGACCAGCACAGCGCCGCTCCCCGCCGCGACCATGGCGCTGCGATAGCCCCAGAGATTGGCGGCGACGATCGGTCCCTGTTCGGCCTGCGTGGG
Source organism: Sphingobium sp. V4 (assembly GCF_029590555.1). NCBI lineage: Bacteria > Pseudomonadati > Pseudomonadota > Alphaproteobacteria > Sphingomonadales > Sphingobiaceae > Sphingobium > Sphingobium sp. V4. The sequence goes on from NZ_CP081002.1 coordinate 257,652, forward strand.
CGCCAGTTCGATACGCCAGCCGTCGGCGGCGACCTCCAGCGTGGTCGTCCAGAAGGCGAGCAGAATCGCGAACAGGGCGGTGAGCGGCAGGCTCTGGTCGCTGGAGGTGAAGGCCATCGCGACCATCGAGAAGAAGATGCCGAGTTGCGACAGCATGATCCAGCCGCGCCGCCTGCCCCAGAAGCGGGAGAAGCCGGGGACGCTGTAGCGGTCCAGCAACGGCGCCCAGACGAACTTGAACGTCGGCAGCAGCGCGATCCAGGCGAAGAAGCCGATGATGACGATGTCGACGCCGTGCCGGGCGAGCCGCAGGGTTAGTACCGCGTTGAACATGTAGAAGGGCAGGCCGGCCGAAAAGCCGAGCAGCAGATAGAGGCCCAGCGTGCGCAGTGGTGGCCGCCTGGCCTGCGGTCCTTCGCCCAGATCATGTGCCTCGGCGGCGATCGTGGCGGTCATCAGCCGATTTCCTTGAGTTCGGTCACGAAGTCATAGCGGTCGCCGCGATAGACGGACCGGGTGAATTCCACCGCCCGGCCGCCGGGGATGCGGGTCAGCCGCTCGATCCGTAGCACCTCGCTATTCTGGCGGACGCTTAGCAGCCCCGCTTCGGTGGGAGTGGCGAGCGAGGCGCGGACGCGCTGGGTGCCGGAAGTGGGGCGAAAGCCGCTGCGCCCCATCGCCTCGTAGAGAGAGTCGCCGATGGTCGAGAGATCGGGCAGGCAGTCGGCGGGCACGACCGCATGTTCGATCGCCAGCGGCTCCCCGCCCGACAGCCGCACCCGGCCGAGCCGGGCGACACGGGCGGACGTGGAGATGGCGAGCATGGCGGCTTCCTCCTCGGTGGGCTGGGCGTAATTCTTCATCATCCATATGACGCCGGGATCCTCGCCGCGCGATCGGGCGTCGCTGGTGAAGCTGGAGAGGACGGAGGCGGGCGCCTCGATCCGTCGGGCCACGAAAGTGCCCGATCCCTGCTTGCGGAACAGCACGCCTTCCTCGATCAGCTGCTCGATCGCCTTGCGCACGGTGACGCGGGATATGCCGGCCATTTCGCTGAGGTCGCGCTCCGACGGCAGCGCGTTGCCGGGGGTGATGGCCCCGCTTTCGATATGATCGCGCAGGTTGCGCGCCAGTTGCAGGTAGAGCGGCGTGCCGTCCTCGCTGCGAGGAACCAGTTTTTCCCGCATCTCCGCTATCCCCCCTGTTGCACGGCCCGCATTGCGTCCGGCAGATTCTGGCCATGCGCCTCCAGCAGCCGTTGCGCCTCTTCCGCCGCTATGCCCATGGCGACAAGCACCGCCTGCTTGATGTCCTGCCCGACCGAGTCCAGCGCGCGCGCCGCCGTTCCCAGGTCGACATCGGCAATGTCGCGCACCATCGCCTGGCCGCGCAAGCGCAGCTTTTCGTTGGAGATTCGCATGTTGACCATGCGGCCGCGATAGACGAGGCCCATGCGCAGCATGATTGCGGTCGACAGCATGTTGAGCATCGCCTTCTGCGCGGTCCCGGCCTTCATCCGGGTGGAGCCGGCGACGATCTCCGTCCCGGTTTCCGCGACCAGCCCATGGTCGGCGGCGTCGAGCAGGGCGGTGCCGGCATTATTGGCGATGCCGATGGTGAGCGCCCCGGCTTCCCGCGCGGCGGCGATGGCGGCGAGCGTATAGGGGGTGCGACCGCTCGCGGCGACGCCGATCACCACATCCTGCGCGCCGATTTCAGCGGCGTGGATTTCGGCGCGCGCGGCGTCCGCATCATCTTCGGCGCCTTCGGCCGCCTCGGTCAGCGCGGCGAGGCCACCCGCCATCAGGAAGATCAGCCGTTCCTGCGGCCAGTTATAGGTCGGGTAAAGTTCCACGCCGTCCTGCACCGCGATCCGGCCGGAGGTGCCGGCGCCGACATAGACCAATCGTCCCCGCGCGCCCAATCGCAGGGCGGCGGCCTCCGCGGCCTGCGCGATCCGGCCGGTCTGCGATCCGATCGCGGCGATGGCGGCCATCTGCCCTTCCAGCATCGCCTCGACCGCGCGGATGGTCGGCCATTGGTCGATATCGACATAGCGCGGATCGATGGCTTCGGTACTCATGGATACTCCGGGACGGGGCATTGGCGCCGGCGGTGTGGTCGGTTCATCGACGAGCGGCCGGGACACGACGGGCGCGCGCAGCCGTTCGTTGATCTGGTATTATCCCTCCTTTGGTCTGATGCAACCAAATTAATTCCAATTGCCCTTTCAGCGGCATTTGGTATTGTTTCGGCATGATCGACCACCGAGACGAGCGGATCGCCACGCTGATGGCGCGCGAGGCTGCGGAAGCGCCCGGCCGCTGCGAAGCGCAGGTCGCACGCAATGCCGGCCTCATGCGGCAGGCGGGACAGCGGCTGCGGGCACTGGCGCCGCCCTTTGCCGCGACGTTGGCGCGGGGCAGTTCGGACCAAGCGGCCTCTTTCGCCAAGTTCTTGCTGGAAACGCGTGCGGGCATACCGACGCTCAGCCATGCGCCTTCGATCGGATCGCTCTACCATGCGACATCTCCGCGCTTCCGGGGTGTGCCGCTGATCGCCATCTCGCAATCGGGCCGAAGCCCGGACCTGATCGCGGCGGCGCAGGACGCGCAGCGGCAGGGTGCGCTGGTGGTTGCGGTCGTCAACGACGAAGCCTCCCCGCTGGCGGCGATGGCAGACATCTGCATCCCCATCCATGCCGGACCCGAAACCAGCGTGGCGGCGACCAAGAGTTTCATCGCCACCTTGGTCGCGATCACGCATCTGGTTGCCGAATGGAGCGGCGACGAAGCCCTGGGCGAGGCGCTGCCCGTCGTGGGCGATACGCTGCGCGCGGCGGCGGCGGCAGACTGGGGCGAGGCGGTGCCGCTGCTGCGCGACGCGCGCACCATGCTCGTGCTGGGGCGCGGCCCGACCCTGCCGATCGCCGGCGAGGCGGCGCTGAAATTCAAGGAAACATCCAATCTGCACGCGGAGGCCTTCAGCATCGCCGAGGTCGCGCATGGTCCGATGACCCTGGTCGGGGCGGGCGACCCCGTGCTGGCGCTCGGGCCGACGGACGCGGCGCGGGCGGGGCTGCGCGAGCGGCTGGAGGATTTCCGCGCGCGCGGCGCGCAGGTGATCGCCGCGGGCCATCCCGACGATGTCGTTGCCGCGACGCTGGCGTTGCCCAGTCGCTGGGAGGTCCATCCGGTACTGGGCGCCATCGCCCAGATCCAGAGCTTCTATGGCCTCGCCAACGCCCTGGCGCTGGCGCGCGGGCGCAATCCCGACACGCCCCCGCATCTGGCCAAGGTGACGCGGACGCTATGACGATCCAGGCGCTGGTCGGCGCGGCCATCGTGCTGCCGGACGGGATAGCGCCTGACGATGCGCTGTTGATCGACGGCGCGCGCATAGGGCCGGTCGTACCGCGCGGCTCGCTGCCGGCCGGGTGCGTGGAAGTAGACCTGGATGGCGGCTGGCTGCTGCCGGGCTTCATCGATACGCAAGTCAACGGCGGCGGAGACGTGCTGCTGAATGACCGGCCGGACGTGGACGGCATCCGCACGATTGCGCAGGCGCATAGGCGCTTTGGCACCACTGGCCTGTTGCCGACCCTCATCAGCGACGATGCCGATGTCGTGGATGCGACGATCGCGGCGGGGGAGGAGGCGCTGAGGCAGGGTGTGCCGGGCGTGCTGGGCGTCCATATCGAGGGGCCGCATCTCAATCCCGGAAAGAAGGGCATTCATGACGCGGCCAAATTCACCGCCATCGATCCAGCGGTGCTGGAGCGACTGACGCGGCCCACCATCGGGCGGCGGATCGTCACGCTGGCGCCTGAACTGGCCCCGCCCGGCGCGATCCGCGCCCTCACCGAGGCGGGTGTGCTGGTTGCCGCGGGGCACAGCTTGGCCGACTATGCGCAGACGGTCGCGGCGCTCGCCGAGGGGCTGGCCGGCTTCACCCATTTGTTCAACGCGATGACGCAGATGGGGAGCAGGGAGCCGGGCATGGTTGCGGCCGCGCTGCTGGACCGGGGGAGCTATTTCGGCCTGATTGTCGATGGGCTGCATGTGCATCCCGCCGCCCTCCGCGTCGCGCTGGCCGCGCGGGGGTTGGAAGGCGCGATGCTGGTGACCGACGCCATGCCGCCGGTCGGAGGGGAGCGGGATAGCTTTACCCTGATGGGCCAGCCCATCCATGTGGTGGACGGAACCTGCCGGGGACCGGACGGCACGCTGGCCGGATCGGCGCTCAGCATGGCGCAGGCCTTCCGCAATGCGATGGACCTGATGGGCTGCTCGATGGTCGAGGCGTCACGCCTGGCGAGCGGCAATCCGGCGCGCTTCCTGCGGCTTGACGGGGAGACGGGAGCCATCGCGCCGGGGCTGCGCGCAGACCTGGTGCATCTCGACGCGGACCGGCGGGTGCGGCGCACCTGGATCGGCGGACAGTTGAGCGAGGCCGGCGAATGAGCGACCTGATCGCCGCGCTGCGCGTGATCGTCGGGCCGCGCCATGTGCTGACGGGCACGCAGGCGACGGCGCGCTATCGCCATGGCTATCGCACCGGCTCGGGCGCGGCGCTGGCGGTCGTGCGACCGGGCAGTCTCGTCGAACAATGGCGCGTGGCGCAGGCCTGCGTGGCCGCCGACGTGTCGATCATCATGCAGGCGTCCAACACCGGACTGACCGGAGGGTCGACCCCCGATGGCGAGGATTATCCCGGCGGCTGCGTCATCATCAGCACCACGCGGATCGCCGGGCTGCACCTGATCGGCGACGGGCGGCAGGCGATCTGCCTGCCGGGCACCACGCTCCATTCCCTGGAAAAGGCGCTGGCGCCGCTGGGCCGGGAGCCGCATTCAGTGATCGGCTCCTCCTGCTTCGGCGCATCGGTGGTCGGCGGCGTGTGCAACAATTCGGGCGGTTCGCTGGTGCAGCGGGGGCCGGCCTTCACCCAGTTGAGCCTTCATGCCGTGGTCGGCGGGGACGGGACGCTGCGGCTGGTCAACCATCTGGGCGTTGCGCTGGGCAATGATCCCGAAGAGATGCTGCGGCGGCTGGAACAGGGCGATTTCGACGAAGGGGACGTGGACCCGGCGGTGGATCGCTGGGCGCATGATCGCGCCTACGCCACGCATGTCCGCGACATAGACAGCGAGACGCCGGCCCGCTTCAACGCCGACAGCCGCTGCCTGTTCGAGGCGGCGGGCAGTGCGGGCAAGCTGATCGTCTTTGCCGTGCGGCTTGATAGCTTCGCGAAGGAGGAAGGGGCGGCGACCTTCTATATCGGCACCAATGATCCGGCGGAACTGACGGCGATCCGCCGCGCGATCCTGGGCCATTTCGCCACGCTACCGATCGCGGGCGAATATATGCACCGGGATGCGTTCGACATCGCCGACCGTTATGGCAAGGATATGTTCGTCGCGATCGAGCGGCTGGGAACGGACCGGTTGCCGACGCTTTTCGCGCTAAAGTCGCGCGTGGACGGGATGCGCTTTCTGGGCGAGGGTTTCAGCGATCGGATGATGCAGCGGATCGGACGGCTTCTGCCCGATCATCTGCCGCCAGAGATGCGGCACTATCGCGACCGCTTCGCCCATCATCTGCTGCTCAAGATGCCGCGACTGGCTTTGGCGGAAACGCGCGCACTCTTGTCAAATCTGCTGGCCGAGGGCGAGGGCGATTATTTCGAATGTACGCCCGAATTGGCGGCCAAGGCATTCCTCCATCGCTTCGTGACCGCAGGAGCCGCGGTGCGCTATCGCGCGGTGCATCCCGAACAGGTGGCAGACATCGTCCCGCTGGACGTAGCCCTGCCGCGCAACATGCTGGACTGGCAGGAGGTCTTGCCCCCCGACCTCGCGGCGCAGAGCATCCACAGCCTCTATTACGGCCATTTCCTTTGCCATGTGTTCCATCAGGACTATATCGTCCGCAAGGGCGTCGATCCGTTGGCGTTCGAGCATCGGCTATGGGCGCTGCTCGACGAGCGCGGCGCGGAATATCCCGCGGAGCATAATGTCGGCCATCTCTACCGGGCCAAGCCTGCGCTGGAGGGTTTCTATCGACATATCGATCCGCGCAACCAGTGCAATCCGGGGATCGGCCACACGACGCGCGATCGTCACTGGGGCGACGAACAGAAGGAGATGGCCGGTTCATGACCTTTTACCTGGGCATCGACGCTGGCGGCAGCAATTGCCGGGCGCGCCTGATCGCGGCGGATGGCACGGTGATCGGCACGGGACAGGGCGGGACCGCCAATGCGCGGATCGGGCTGGAGGCGCTATACGAGACGTTGCGCGCTGTGTCCGAACAGGCGACGACCGCAGCCGGGCTATCGACGGAGCAGGTTGCAACCATTCGTGCGGGCATGGGCATCGCCGGCATCTCGCGCCCCGGCGTGCGTGATGCGCTGCGGGACTTCGCGTTTCCCTTCGCCTCGGTCACTTATGAAACCGACGCCTTCATCGCCAATCTGGGTGCCCATGGCGGTGCGGACGGCGCGATCCTGATCCTGGGCACCGGCAGCATCGCTCAGGTGCGCGCAGGCGGTCGGGATTTCACCATCGGCGGCTATGGCTTTCCTATCTCCGACGAAGGGAGCGGCGCGGCGCTGGGCCTCAGCGCCATGCGCCATGCGCTGCGCGCGCTCGACGGGCGGACGCAGGCGACGCCGTTGAGCCGCGCCGTGACGGACCGCTTCGGCCATGACACGGCGCAGGCCATCGGCTGGATGGATCAGGCAAGCCCGAGGGATTATGGCAGCTTCGCGCCGTTGGTGATGGATTATGCCGAAGCGGGTGACGCCATCGCGCGATCGATCGTCGAGGATGCGGTGGCGCATGTCGAGCGCTTCATCGAGACGATCTTCGAGCGCGGCGCGAGCCGCTGCACGCTGGTCGGCGGCCTTGCCCCGCGAATGCGCCCCTGGCTCAAGGCGCGGACGGTGGCGCGGCTCAGCCCTATGCTGGGCGACCCGCTGGACGGGGCGCTCCATCTGGCGGGCTTTCGCGGCTAGAGCATCTTGCGCAAAAGTGGGCACCGGTTTTGCGAAAAACCGATGCGACAACAAACATCTAGAGCGCGCGTCCTGCGTTCAATTTAATGCAGCGCGCTCTAGATCGGCCAGCTTTCGCGCCGATAGGCGGAATCCCAGAACATCCATTCATAGCGGGTCGCCATGCGGAAGGCCTGCGCCATGGCGTCACGCAGCAGAGCGGGCGCTGTTTCCGCCGCCTGGTCGACCAGCGCGCGGACGCGGGCGGTCGCCTCGCCAAAACCCGGATCGGCATAGGTATCGATCCAGGGCGCATAGGGATTGGGGCTGGCGGCGCGCGGCTTGATGGCGCAGCCAACCTCCCAATAGACCCAGAAACAGGGAAGAATACCGGCAATCAGTTCCTCGTAACTGCGCGTCGCCGCCAGCGTCATCAGATAGCCGGTATAATTCTGGCAGGCCGGGCTGGGCGCGCTGGCCCGTGCCATGTCGGGTGTGACGCCGAACTGCGCGAAAAAGGCCTGGTGCAGCGCTTCCTCCACCTGCACCGCGACCTTGGCGCCGTCGGAAAATTCCAGGCGGCCTGTGGCCGTCGGCGCGCGCGCGGCGGCGATCGCCAGCACCCGCGCATATTCGGCGAGATAGAGGCTGTCCTGCACGATATAATGGCGGAAACTTTCGGGTGGCAGCGTGCCCTGCGCCAGTTCCTCCAGGAAGGGCTGCGTCAGGATCGCCTGGCGCAGCGGCGCCACATCGGCCCAGATTTCGTCGCAAAATCCCATGGCGTGCTCCTTCAGAAGCGCAGGCTGGCGCTGGCGCCGAACTGACGCCCGCTATTGATCGTGAAACTGTCATAGGGACCGCCCGGCCCCAGCCCCAGCAGCAGCGGCAATTGCTGCTGGCCGAAGGCGGAGATCGCCCAGCGGCGGTCGAACAGATTTTTCGCCCAGAGTTCCAGCGTCCAGTCCTGCACGCTCACCCCGACCCGGCCGTCAACCGATATATAACCGGGTGAGTATAGGATATTGTCGATCTCGAAATCCACTCGGGAGACGTAGGTGGCGGACAAGCGCGCATCGACCGTGGCCGCACCGGCCGCTCCGCGCCAGCCGACGCCCCCATTCGCCGTCCAGTCGGGCGCGTTGGGCGTGCGCTTGCCGCTCATGTCGACGATCGCCGGTTCGCCCGGCTCGAGGGTGGGATTGGGGGTCAGGTAACGCCCGGTGCGGCTGTGGGTCCAGGCCAGCCCGCCGTCGACGCGGAAGCCCGCGCCCAGCGCCACATCGGCCGACGCCTCGATTCCATGGACATTGACCTGCGGGACGGACAGCACCACAGAATTGCCGAGGAATACGGTATTCTGGAAATTGTCATAGTCGGTGACGAAGCCCGCCAGCGTCGCACGAACACGGCCGTCGCTGCTCTGTGCCTTGATGCCAGCCTCGACCGACCGGGTGGTTTCGGCCTTGAAGTCCGCCTGCCACACATCCGTCGGGCCGGGCAGGGGATTGAAGCCGCCCGCCTTGAAGCCCACCGCGCCGGTCACATAGGCGGTCAGGTCTGCCGAAGGGCGCCAGGCAATCGACAGCTTTGGCTGCCATTTGTCGAAGGTGCGGGCGCGGGCCGCCAGCAGCGCGCCGCTGGCCGTGCCCACCGTGTCCTCCCTGCGCCGGTCGCGGTCGTAGCGCAACGCGGCCGTGAGTTCGACGCGGGGCAGCAGGTCGTAGCTTGCCTGGCCGAAAATCCCGACCTGGCTGGACCGGGTTTCCGCCCGCAGGGGCTCGCCGCCGAACAGCAGCGGTCCGAAATCGTCGGTCCGGTCGCGCTCCAGCCGCTGGAAGAAAAGGCCGACATGCCAGCGTAACGGCGACGCAGCGCGCGATGTCAGGCGCAATTCGCTGGTCCAGGCCTTGATATCAACCGGTTGGACGATGGGTTGAATACCGTCCGGGAAGAAGGGTACGCCGTTCAGCGTGATCGGCGTGTCATTGCGGAAATCCAGTTCCTCAACAAAATCCTTGTGATATTCATCATAGCCGCCAGTCCAGCTGAGCAGAAGGGTATCGCCCAGTTCCTGCTCATAGCTGGCCTGCGCGCCCCACCACTGCCGATCGGCGCGCCCTTCGAAATCGCCGAAGGGATTGGTCAGCGCCTTGCCCGAGAGGCGACCGCCATAAAGGCCGGTGACATTGCCGGATGAAATATAGGCCGCGCCGCCTTCCTCATCGGCCCAGCCGAGGCGCAGCTTCAGCGTCGCCGTTTCGGTCAGCGCCACCTTCGCCTTCAGCCGCAGGTTGCGGCTGATCGCGCCGTCGACCTTCTTGTCCAGATAGCTGTTTCGGATGAAGCCATCGCTGTTGCGGTAGGAGCCGGAAAGGCGCAGTTGCACCTGCTCGGAAACCGGCGCATTGACCACTCCGTCGGCAGTCCAGGTGAAGCCATTGCCGATCCCGATCGCCGCTTCGCCGCCCCAGTCCGGTCCCGGATCATTGGTCGCGACGTTGATCGCGCCGCCCGAGGCCGAGCGGCCGAACAGGGCGCCTTGCGGACCCTTCAATATCTCGATCCGGGCCATGTCATAGGGACGCAAGGTGAAGAGCTCTGAATCCGGCAGCGCCAGCCCGTCGACGATCATCGCAATGGAGGGCGACTGGTTGCGATTGGTGGACACGCCGCGAATCGAGATCAGGTTGGTTCCGGGGTCTTGGTCGTTTATCAGGAAGATGCCGGGCGTTGCTGCGATAATATCATCGATCGTGGTGAGCTTGCGCGCGATGATGTCGGCTGGGCCGAAGACGGTGACGCTGTCCGGCACGGCGATCGCCGCTTCCTCGCGCCCGCGCGCCGTCACGGTGATGCTCGCGTCCGCGGCACGGGTTGTGGACGGCATGGCGCAGGCAAGGGAGATCGCGCAAATGGATGCAGTGGTGACGTAACGCTTCATGGTCCCTATTCCTCCGCCGGTGTGAACCGGATCAGGTTCTCGGGTCCGCGGCCTAGACGCCCCCTGCGCCCGATCCGCGTCTCAGCCCTGACTGCGCCAGGACACCCCGTGGGTTGGCTGTGCCGCCGCGCCTATGCGTTCGGCCCGCCGGCGTCAAATGCTTCCGTCCTCGCCTTGTCATGCCGGCCGCCCGATGGGCCAGGCCGGCAGCCTGTCGCTGCGGCGTTTCCTGCTGAACCGCCACGGAAATTCGATCATCCATGGCGTGCCGGGCCTGAAATCCGCGCTATCCGATCGGATAGCGCCCGCCTACTGTACGTCACCATGATGTCGAAGGCCCACAACCCCGTCCCGCCCATGGAGCGACTGACATGATCGGCGCGGCACTACTGCTGGCCGCTGCGGCCGCCGCGCCCGCGACCGAGGCAACGATGGACGCCGGCGCAATCAGCCCGCGGATCACGCCGATCCGGCCACATTCGCATATCCATGCCGGGGAACATGCGCCCGGTGAGGGGCCGATCGTCTTCGACCTCAGCTATAGCAGCGACATCATGGGCACGGTGGCGGGCGGATTGAAGCGGCGCGCCCGCTATCTCGACAATCTCGACCTTGTAATGGAAGTCGACCTGGAGGAATTGGTCGGCTGGCGCGGAGCCGAGATGCATGTCTACGGCCTCTACAATAATGGCCAGTCCATTTCGGAGGTGGTGGGCGACGCCCAGATGGTCAGCGAAATGGAGGCCAATGCCCAGGCGTTCAAGCTCTACGAAGCCTGGATCGACCAGATGCTGGCGCCCAACCTGTCGGTGCGCGCGGGCATCTATGACCTCAATTCCGAATTCGATATGCTGGAAACGGCAACCCTTTTCGTCGGCGGCGCGCATGGCATGGGCAGCGACATCGGCATGTCGGGCCGCAACGGCCCCTCGATCTTCCCCGCAACGGGCCTTGCCGCGCGCGTCCTCTACCGGCCGGCGGAGGGCTGGGCGGTGCGAGCGGCGGTGCTCGATGGCGTGCCCGGCAACCCCGACCATCCGTCCCGCACCAGCATCCGGCTTGGCAAGGGGGAGGGCGCGCTGCTGATCGGCGAAGTGGAAGCGCCGGTCGCCGGCGGTCGTCTGCTCATCGGCCATTGGCGCTACACATCCTCCTTCGAACGGTTCGACGGCGTGACGGCCGACGGCAACGACGGCTTCTATCTGCGGGGCGAAAAGACGCTGGCCGAGGATGGTGATCGGAAGGTCGACGGCTTCTTCCGCCTCGGCATCGCCGACAAGAAATTCAACATGTTCGATCGCTTCGCCAGCGCAGGGATCAAGCTGGGCGGCTGGGTCGGCGGGCGGCCGGACGACGAGATCGGCTTTGCCGTTATAGGCGCCTTCACCTCGCCCGAATATCGCCGCGCGAATGACTCCGAGCGGGCGGAGATGGTAGCGGAGGCGACCTATCGTGCGCCACTGACGTCCTGGCTGACGGTCCAGCCGAACCTGCAATATGTCCGCAATCCGTCTGCCGATCCGACGATCGACGATGCCTGGGTGCTGGGACTGCGTGTCGAAATGGCGTTCCGCCTGATCGACTGATCAGTCGCAACGCGGGCCCTTCCTCCGGGGTGCCGCCACCCAGGCCAGCGCATTGTCCAGCATCCGACTATATCTCGGATCGGTGTAGGTTTCGGGCCGATGTCCGATCGCTGAGTAGAAGACCCGGCCCTTGCCGACGCAGCGGCTCCACGCGATCGGATGGTCGCCCATGATGAGCGCCGCGCCCGGCTGATAGCTTTTCTCGTCAAGCGTCGCGACGATCCGCGCGCCGGTCGCGCGGGGGTTGGCGCGGAAACTATACCATTCATCCTTCATGATCCATTGATCGGGCAATCCCTGCGCGACCGGATGGGAACCGTCCTCGATCATGATCCGCCCATCCTGGAACTGCGGGTTCATCGGGTGGCCGGCGAAGCGTGCGCCGATTAGCGTGTCCGCATACCAGGGCCAGAAGGTCGCGGGATCGCCCGAGGAGCCATGCACGCCCACGAAGCCGCCGCCTTGCTCGATATAGTCCCGAAACGCCTGCCGCTGAGACAGAGTGAGGACGTCGCCGCTGACATTGTTCCAGATGACCGCGTCGAACTGCCGCAGAGTCTGCGCATTCATCGCCCCGCCCTTGTCGGTGACGGCGATCGCCCATCCCCGGCGCGCCGCAAGGTCGACAAATGCCGATCGCGCCGCCTCCACCGACGGACCATCGCGAAAGCCGGTCATCTTCTCGAACAAAAGCAGGCGGGGCCGACCCGCCGGCAGCGTGAAGGTCGGCCGGTCGTCATCATAGCGGGCGCAGCGGACCTGCCCGTCCTGTGCCGTTACCGGTAGCCGCCGTAGCGCCGCATCGGCGCGCGCGACCTGAGCGGCGGGCACCCGCCCGGAAGCCACCATCTCGTCCAGAGTCAGGATCGCGGCGAAGGTTGGCGCCTGGGTAGTAAAGAAGCGTGGCGGCAGCGCCTTGAAAAGATCGGGAACATCGCGTTCCAGGACCGCCTTTGCCTGAGGGCTGAGCAGGATGTCGACGATCGGCAACGCTTGCGAAAAAGGCGCATCGCGAAACGGGCAGTCGATCGCTGCGGCCTGCGCTGCCTTGAACGGCAACAAGCTCAAGCCCCACGCAGCCAGCAGCAACGCCATCGCCTTTTTGCGCCTCATGACCATCCTCTCCTCTTATGGCTATGGCCAGCCTAATCGCCAGTCCCCGGCCTGGGAAGGTCATATATATCCCATAATGCGGGATGATATATGTAAATATGGAACGCTATTGCTGCGTCCATGTACTCGATCTATAGCTGCCACCAAAGAGGAGAGAGGAGCGGCTATGCGGTTGGCAGATGCGTTGGCAGGTTTGGGCGGCATGGCGGGACTTTTGCTGGGAACCGCGGCGATCCAGGCGGCGGCGCCCGCTGCGCGCCACATGGAGCGGCTCGATCGCGCCCTCGTGGCCGTCCCGCTGGCGGCGGGGCAGGGAATTCATGTCAGTTGGCGCCTTCTCCGCACTGATGCGGCCGATCTGCGCTTCACTCTGCTGCGCGACGGCAGGCTTATCAAGCGCATCGGCGCGAAGGATGCGAGCAGCGTCACCGATCCCGCCGGTACCGCGCAGAGCCGCTACAGCCTACGTGATGCGACTGGTCGGACAGTGGCGACTGCTACGCCCTGGGCCACGGGCTATCTTCCTGTCCCGCTCGACCGGCCGGCAGACCGGATGACGCCAGACGGCGAGCGCTACAGCTATACCGCCAATGATGCGAGCGTGGGCGATCTTGACGGCGATGGCCGTTATGAAATCATCGTCAAATGGTATCCGTCGATCGCCAAGGACAATGCCTTTGGCGGCTATACGGGCGAGACGCTGCTGGACGCCTATACGCTCGACGGCAAGCGGCTATGGCGGATCGACCTTGGCCGCAACATCCGCTCGGGCGCGCATTATACGCAGTTCATGGTGTTCGACCTGGATGGCGATGGCCGCGCAGAGGTGGCAATGAAGACCGCCGACGGCACGATCGACGGCGCGGGCAAGACGATCGGCGACGCCAGCGCGGACTGGCGCGAGCATGATGGGGAAGCGCCGCAGGCCGATCGCACCGGGGCGACCGTGCTCCCGGACGGACGCAAGGTGGCGCGGCTCAAAGGGCGGATACTGCGCGGCCCGGAATATCTGACCCTGTTCGACGGGATGACCGGAAAGGCGCTCGCCACCGCGCCCTATGCTCCCTCGCGTGGGCCCAGCGGCGACAACCCGGCGGCCGAGGAGATGAGCGCCAGCTGGGGCGATGCCTATGGCAACCGATCGGAACGCTATCTCGCGAGCGTCGCCATGCTCGACGGGCAGCGCGCCAGCCTGATCTTCGCGCGCGGCTATTATGGCCGCTCTACCATCGCCGCCTGGGATTGGCGCGACGGCAAGCTGACGCAGCGCTGGCTGTTCGACAGCGCCGTTCCGGGTAATGGCGACTATGGCGGGCAGGGCAATCACCAGATGTCGGTGGCGGATGTCGACGGCGATGGCCGCGACGAAATCTTCTACGGATCGATGGTCGTGGATGACGATGGCCGGGGGCTATGGTCGGCGCGTCTCTTCCATGGCGACGCCATGCATGTGTCGGACCTCGATCCCGCTCGCCCCGGCCTGGAGAAATTCGGCGTGCATGAGGATATGCGTAGCAACGGCAATATCGGGGCCGCCATGCTCGACGCGCGGACCGGGGAACGGCTCTGGACCAAGCCGGCCGATCGCGACACCGGACGCGGCATCGCCGTGGACATCGATCCGCGCCACCCCGGCGCCGAAGCATGGGCCTCCAATTCGCCCGACCTCTGGGATGCGAAGGGCAATGTCATCCCTGGCGGCCATCCCCGCGCGGCCAATTTCGCCATCTGGTGGGACGGCGATGGCCTGCGCGAGCTGCTGGATGGCACGCGCATCGGCAAATGGGACTGGCGGGCGAGCCGGGAACTACCCCTGCTGACGCCCGACGCCGTGGGATCCAACAACGGCACCAAGCAGAACCCGGCCCTGTCGGCTGACATCGTCGGCGACTGGCGCGAGGAACTGCTGGTGCGCAGTAGCGACAGCAGCGAGTTGCGCCTCTACACCACGCCCTGGCCGACCGCGATCCGCCTCGCCACGCTGATGCACGATCCGGTCTATCGGCTCGGCATCGCCTGGCAGAACAGCGCCTACAACCAGCCGCCGCATTTGTCCTTCGCCATTCCGGTGCAGGCACCGGCGCAATGAAACGGAGCGGGCGGGGCATGACGCCCCGCCCGCCCGGAAGGCCGGATCAGGCACCGGCCCTGGTCAGATATTTCGCCCGCAGGCTGGCGATCTTCACATCGTCCAGGCCCAGCTTCTCGCGATAATAGCCTTTCATGCCGCCGGGATAGGCTTCCATCGTGGCGAAGGCGGCCTCGATATAATGGCGGTCGACGCCCATCAACGCCTTGACCGCCTCTGGCGGCAGCTTGCGGAACATGGCCATGTTGGGATCATCCGCCTTCATCGCCTGCGGCCGGAAATGGGCGTTGGACAGAAGATAGTCCTGGATCACCGTTTCCCGATCGACGCCCAGCACCGACAGCAGGATGGCGGCGGCGACCCCCGTTCGGTCCTTGCCCGCCGAGCAGTTGAACGCCACCGCCCCGTCGGTCGCGAGCAGCTGCTCGAACAGCGTGCGATACTGGTCGGCGAACAGGTTGGGGATGTCCCGATAGAGCGTGGCCATCACCTTGCTTACTTCCTCACCGGTCTGGTCGGGCTTGAGCAAGGCGTTCATGAACATGCCATGCTCCATCGCATAGTCGCGCGACAGCACGGTCGGCTTTGCTGTCGCGGGCCAGTTCACCGGCTCGGCGGTGCGTTCGCGGGTGTCGCGAAAGTCTACCACCGTCTTGAGGTCATGCGCGGCGAGCCAGGCGAAGTCCTTTTCGGTCAGGCGCGACATTGCGCCCGACCGGTAGATCCTGTCCCATTTCACCACCCGCCCATCGGCGGTGCGATAGCCGCCCAGATCCCGGAAATTCTGCCCGCCCTCCAGTGGCAGAAGCCGGTCGTGCGCGGGCATCGCGATGGCAGGAACGGGCGCGGCCTGGGACTGGCCGAAGGCGGGAACCGCCATGGCCAACCCGATCGCCAGAAGCGGTAAACAACGGAAAAAGCGCATCACATTGGTCCTTCTGGTTCAGAGCGCGAAGCGGATGCCGAACATGTAGCGGCGGCCGACCTGTTCGACTTCGGTGGGTTTGGACTCATCATCCTCATAAGCCATGTAGATGGCGTCGGTGAGGTTGGTGGCGTCGGCGAACAGAGTCAGATTGTCATTGACCGCATAGCGGACCGACACGTCCAGATTGTCATAGCCCTTGCGATATTCGCCGCTGCCCAGGCCGCCCAGCGTGTCGAGCCAGTCGCTGCGCCACTGATAGCTGACGCGCGCCGACAGGCCATATTTCTCATAGTAGAAGGAGCCATTGAGCACGGTGTCGGACAGCCCCTGGAAGGGCAGTTTCTTCGCCGTCGACGTGTCGAAATGACCGCCCAGCAGCGCGATATTGCCCTGCACGCCAAAGCCGTCCAGCGGCGACGGCAGGAAGCTGAACTGCTGCTGATAATTGAACTCGACGCCATAGAGCCTGCCGCTCGTCCCGTTGAAGGTCGAAGTCAGCAGATAGCCGGACCGGTCGACACCGTTGCTGTCATACAGGTCGCTGCCCACCGCCTGCTGGTTCTGGTAGAGAACATTGTCGACCCAGCGATGGAAGGCCGAGACCGAAGCCAGCCCGCCGCCGGACAGATAATATTCCAGGCTGGCATCCACGCCCCAGGTATATTCGGGCTTCAGATCGGGATTGCCGCCGGAAATCGTGCCGGGCGAATTGGTGTCGTTGATGGAGCTGCCGACGCGAATCTCGCCGAAGGAGGGGCGCGCGATGCCGCGCTGGCCGGCGATGCGGAATACCAGGTCCGGGGTCAGGTCGAAGCGGGCGTTGATGCTGGGGAAGAAGTCGGTGTAGCTCTGTTGCGCGGAGAGCGGCACGGTGCCCGCCGCGGTGACGGCGGTACCGACATTGTCCAGTCGGAAATGTTCGACGCGCACGCCCGCGACCACCTGCCCGCCTTCGAACTCGACCTTGCCCATGACATAGCCGGCCAGCGTCTTTTCATTCAGGCGGTAGCGGTTGGCGGCGGGCACATTCTTGGCCGGATCATAGAGGCCGGCGGCCTGCAACGCCGCGAGCAGCGAGTCGACGTCGCGGCGCATCGCGACATTGTCGATCTGGTTGAAGCTGAAACCGAGCGGGAAATTCGTATCCCACGGCTTGCTGGTCACATATTTGCCGATATTGAAGGGCTGGCCCACGCTCGCGCCGCTGGCGAGCGAGACGATGTTCGACGTGGCGAAGGTGAAGCCGCTGATGTCCCGATCGGCGTAGAGGAAGCCGCCTGACAAGGTGGCGGCGCCCAGCGCCTTGGAAAAGTCGGCCTTCACCGTGTAGCTGTCGGAGAATGTGTCCTGCATCCCCGGAATGACGATGCCGCTGGAGCTGACCGTCGTCTGGTCGATGGCGGTCAGCGACGCGCCGCGCGTGCGGCTCGCACCGGTGCCGACTGTGCTGTAGAGGCTGATGATCGGAAAACGCGGATCGCTGGCGTCATAATGGATCGAGGGCGACGCATTGCCCGACGTGCGCAGCTGGGTCAGCGGCAGGTAAGTGGTATTTTCCGTGCGGGTATAGTTGAGGTTGACCGACGCCTTCAGCCCGTCCTCGCTCTCATATTCGCCGCCGATCGTGTTGATATAGTTGCGGGTGCGATATTCGCCATAGTTGAAGGTCGACACGACCGGCACGCCGACCAGGTCGCCGCTGGCAAAGCCGCGCGTACCGATCGCGCTGCTGCTGTCCAGGTCGAACTCATACTGGTTGCGCTGCTCGTCATCCTTGAATTCGGTGTAGATGGAGCGGATGAAGAAGCGCTGCCCCTCGACCGGCTCATATTCGATCGCGCCGAACAGCCCATTATTCTCGCGCTCCAGCTGGTAGGAGCGGATGTCGAACTCGGTCGGCCCCTTGGCGTCATAGGCGCCCACCTCGCGATTGTCGGTCGTCTGCTTTCGGCGATAATGCGATCCGCCGACCACGACGCCGAACGTACCGTCGGACCAGCTGGCGCGCAGCGACGCCTGGCGCTGGTCCTTGTCACCCAGCTCCATGAAGCCGTAGCCGACATCGCCCTGCAGGTCGAAGCCGGTCTTGGCCAGCGGCGAATAGGTGCGCAGGTCGATATTGGCGACGATCGCCTCGGCCTGGAGGTTCGACGTCAGCGACTTGTTCACTGCCATCGCGCTCAGCAGCACGGCGGGCACCGCGTCGAACCGATAGGCGCGGGTCGTGCCGCCTTCATCGACGCCGATCATAGGCACGCCGTCGATGCTGACCGATGTCCAGCGGTTCGGCGCGCCGCGCACCTGGATATAGCGTTCCTGACCCTGGTCACGCTGCACAGCGACGGCGGGGAGTCGTGACAGGGCGGCGGCGCTGTTCTGGTCGGCGAAACGGCCGACCGAATCCGCCGCCACGATGTCGATCAGATTGTCGGCCTTGCGCTTGAGTTCGACCGAGGCGGCCTGCGCCGTCGCGATCGAACCGGTGACGACGATCGCCTCGCCGTCAAACGCATCTTCCTCCATGGCGGCGGGCGTTGCCATCTGCTGCGCCTCAGCCCTGCTCGTCGCCGCCAGCGCCAGCAACGCCGCGCCTGCGAACATCATGATGCGAACCTGCGTCCGCTGCGACCTGTGAACCGTCATATATTCCCCCGATGTCATGGTGAGTCGGGGCGCGGTTAGAACGTCTGTATGTAACAGGAGTGACGGGACAGTTGCAGTTTTGTGCAACCGGCGGGGGTTGGCGGTGGCGAATGATCTGGTAGATTTGCATCAGCCCCAACAAAGCGACTGCCAGGATGTCAGCGACAAATTCCGAATTTTCCGGCCTTTCGATGAAGGCGCAACTGCTGGTCGACACGGTCCTGGCCATCTGGATGGAGCGCGGGACGGGGGAGATGTCCGCGCGCAGCATCGGCAGCGCTGCCGGCTTCAGTCCATCCGCTCTCTATTATCACTTCGATGATATTGAACGATTGTATGAAGCCGCGCAAGAGCGTGCTGTGGCGATGGGCCAGTCATGGTGCGACGCCAAACTGGCCATGCTGGACGAGGCGTGCGGCGCCGATGCACCTTCCGCCGATGCGCTGGGCCCAGTACTCGCCGCGCTGATCGACGATTTCTGCACCCAGGAGCGCATGACCGCCTTCGCCTGGCGCGAATGCCAGATGCTGGCCGGACGATCCGCGCGCTTCGCTACCCTCAGCGAACGCTGGGACGCGGTATGGCGGCATTTCTGGCAACAGGTCTGCGCGCACTTCGACATGGCGGACAAGGCCGAACTGTGCCGCCATTTTTTCGATGGAGAAAGCGGCCTGCACCTGATGCGCTGGAACCGTGCGGCCGACCGCGCCAGCCTGGATGAAATGGCGGCGGCCTGGGTGGGTTGGCTGATGGGCGAACTGCCCCGCCACGCCCCATGGCGACGGTCGCTGATGGCGCGCGCCATTGGTTCGGGCGGGTTGGACAAGCCTGACGGCCTGCGTCTCGACATCGCGCGCGCCGCGGCGGCGCTGCTCGCCGACGGGGGCGTGGGCGCGATCACCCATCGCGCCGTGGCGGCGGCGACCGGCCTGACGCTGGGCGTCGTTTCGCACAATTGCCGGCGAACAGACGATCTGCTGCGCCTCGCCTATGGCGAGGTCTATCGCAGCCTGACCAGCGAGCGGGAGGAGATGTCGGACAGGGACGGGCCGTCGGTCGCGCCGGTTTCAGACCTGCCGGCACGGCTCCAGTTGCGCGCGATCGATGAACTCATCCTGGCCGTCGCACGCGGCCGCACCGATGCGGCGCTGACTTTGCAGTTGCGCTATCTGCGCGGCATCACCAGCCGCCAGGCGCTGGTCGATCGCGTGGCCCTGCGGGGCGAGGCCTTCGATCTGCTGGCTGCCGTTTATTCCAGCGCGATGATGGGTGTCTTGCGTTCTTCCGGCTGCCAGCCGGAGGACGATGCCAGTCCGGTTGTTTCGGCAGTCAGCGACCAGCTTCTCTCTCTCCTCCCGCGCGCGCTCTGACCCCTATTCAGAGGCGATCGCGCGCCGCGCGAACAACCTCCCCGATGAAATCGGCGACCGCCCGCACGCGCGGCAGGCGCTGAAGATCGGCGTGCATCACCAGCCAGTAGCTGCGCGACAACTGCATTTCGTCGGGCATCAGCTGCACCAGCCGATCGTCATCCTTGGCAGCGAAAACATGCAGGAAGGCAAGGCCGAGGCCCGCGGCGGCGGCGGCCTGTTGCGCGGCGCTCGAACTGGCGCGAAAGCCGATGGTGGCGCCGGGCAGCAACTGATTGAGCGCGATCATCTCCGGGAAGCCGGCCAGTTCCTCGATATAGGAAATGAAAACATGGTCGTAGAGCTGCGCCCGCGTCTCGGGCGCGCCATGCCGGTCCAGATAGGCGCGCGAGGCGAACAGGCCCAGCTGGTAATCGGCCAGCTTCCGCGTCACCAGCCGGCCGCGCGGCGGCGGCTTCAGCATCACCGCCATGTCGGCCTCTCGCCGCGACAGGCTGTTCGTCCGGCTTTCCGACGCCAACTCCAGCACCAGCCCCGGATGCCGGTCCCGCAGCTGGGCGGCCCTGGGGGCCAGCAAATGGCTGGCGAAGGCCTCTGGCGTCGCCAGCCGCACCGTGCCGTCGACCGCCCGGTCGCGATCGCGCACGCTGGCGGCGGCGGCCAGCAGCTCGCTTTCGATCCGTTCGGCATGGGGTTGCAGCGCGAAGGCGGCCTGCGTCGGCGTCACCCCGCGCGGCGACCGATCGAACAGGCGCACGGCCAGCGCCGTCTCCAGCTGGCCGATCCTTCGCGCTACCGTGCTATGGTCCATCCCGACCCGGCGGGCCGCCGCCAGCATGTTGCCTTCCCGCAGGATGGTCAGGAACAGGCGCAGGTCATCCGGGTTCAGCATATGTATTTCTACACAATGATTGTGGGTTGATTACCGTATAATCACCAATCAGGATCGTCTAGTCCCGCCGCAGCGAATTGGTGTGAGGAGAGTGTCATGCGGACGGTCAATCATTTCATCCATGGGGAACAACTGGCGCTTTCGGGCGGTCGCGCGGCGGACGTACTGGACCCTTCTACCGGGGCGGTTCAGGCGCAGGTACGGTTGGCGCGCGCCGTCGATCTGCAACAGGCGGTGGACTCCGCCCGCGCCGCTCAGCCGGCCTGGGCCGCCATGAACCCGCAGCGTCGGGCGCGCGTCATGTTCCGGTTCAAGGAATTGATCGAACAAAATATGGACGATCTCGCCCATCTTCTCTCGTCCGAACATGGCAAGGTCGTGGCCGACTCGAAGGGCGACATCCAGCGGGGCCTGGAAGTGGTGGAGTTCGCCTGCGGCATCCCCCATCTGCTGAAGGGCGAATATAGCGAAGGCGCAGGGCCGGGCATCGACGTCTGGTCGATGCGCCAGCCGATCGGCATCGCGGCGGGTATCACGCCGTTCAACTTCCCGGCGATGATCCCGCTCTGGATGGCCGCGCCGGCCATCGCCTGCGGCAACGCCTTCATCCTCAAGCCGTCCGAACGCGATCCGTCGGTGCCAGTCCGGCTCGCGGAACTGGCGATGGAGGCCGGCCTGCCGGCGGGCATCCTCAATGTCCTCCATGGCGACAAGGAGATTGTCGACGCCATCCTGGACCATCCGGACATCAAGGCGGTCAGCTTCGTCGGCTCGTCCGACATCGCCAACTATGTCTATGGCCGGGGCGCGCAGAACGGCAAGCGGGTGCAGTGCATGGGCGGCGCCAAGAATCACGGCATCATCCTGCCGGACGCGGACATGGACCAGGCGGTGGCCGACATCATCGGCGCGGCCTATGGCAGCGCGGGCGAACGCTGCATGGCGCTGCCGGTCGTGACCCCGGTGGGCGAAGCGACGGCAGAGATATTGCGCGCCAAGCTGGTGACGGCGATCGAGGGGTTGCGCGTCGGCATCTCGACCGATCCCGATGCCCATTATGGTCCCGTCGTCACCGCCCAGCATAAGGCGCGGATCGAAAACTACATCCAGATGGCGGCCGATGAGGGCGCGGAGATCGTCGTCGACGGCCGCGGCTTCTCGCTCCAGGGCTATGAGCAGGGCTTCTTCCTTGCGCCCACGCTGATCGACCGCGTGACACCGCAGATGAAAAGCTATCAGGAGGAGATTTTCGGCCCCGTGCTTCAGATCCTGCGCGCCGATACGTTCGAGGAAGCGCTCAGCTACCCCACCAACCATCAATATGGCAACGGCGTCGCCATCTTCACCCGCAACGGCGACTATGCACGCAAGTTCGCGGCCCAAGTGGAGGTCGGCATGGTCGGCATCAACGTGCCGATCCCGGTGCCGGTCGCCTATCACAGCTTCGGCGGCTGGAAGCGGTCGGGCTTCGGCGACCTGGATCAATATGGCATGGACGGCGTGCGCTTCTACACCCGCACCAAGAAGATCACCCAGCGCTGGCCCTCGGGCGGCGCTGTGGTCGACCAGAGCTTCGTCATCCCGACCATGGGATGACGGGCGACGCGTCCCGGCTACGGCCGGGGCGCGAGTCCGCCGATCAGCGTGTCGACCAGCGCATCGGCGATGGCGTCGACAGTCATCGGCCCAGCCGGATCATGCCAGCGGGCCGGCCAGTTGAGCGCGCCCGCCAGGGCGAAGGCCGCCATCTTCACGTCGACCGGCGCGATCGATCCGTCAGCGACTCCCGCCTCGATCAACCCGCGCAGCGCCAGGTCGATGTCGCGTTTCCCCGCGCGGAACAGCGCCGCGCCATCGGGCGAGAGGGACTCATCGCCGGTGCGAACCACGCAACGGCCGAAATCATCCATGTTGATCTGCGCATAATGACGCAGGAACTTGCGCAGCCGGTCAAGGCCGCTGCCCGGCTCGTGCCTGGCTGCTTCCGCCGCGAGGCGCAGCGGCTCCAGCCCGCGCGTCACACACTCGATCAGCACCTGCTCCTTGTTGCCAAGATAATGATAGATGGTCGGTTTGCTGATCCCCAGCGACGCCGCCACATCGTCCAGGGAGGTTGCGTGATAGCCGCGCGCATTGAACATCCGCACCGCCGCCCGCAGCACCGCCTCGCGCTTTTCCTCGCGGTCCCGGATCTTTTCGGCGCGTGTGCGAAAGGGGGAGGGGGCTTGCGAAGCGGACGCGGTGGACAATGAAAACTCCTTCGCCCTCCTCTTGACAAAAAACGCGGCCATAAGCAATCTACTCATCAGTATATAAACGACGAGTGAGTTTATGCTGACCGAAATTCAGCTGTCGATCCGGGACATGGTGAGAGGATTTGCGCAGGATCGGATCCGCCCCCACAGCGCCGGATTCGAGGCGGAGGGCGGCTATCCGCCCGCCCTGTTCGAGGAGATGGGCGGGCTGGGCCTGTGGGGCATGACCGCACCGGAATCCTTTGGCGGGGCGGAGGCGGATTCGGTGTCCTATGCGCTCGCGCTGATGGAGATCGCGGCGGCCGACGGCGCGCTCTCTACGATCGTGTCGATCCAGAACAGCATCATGGTCGGCGGCCTGCTCAAGGACGGCAGCCCCGCGCAACAACGGCGCTTCCTGCCCGACCTGATCGCCGGCCGGACCATCGGCGCCTTCGCCCTGACCGAAGCCGACGCCGGGTCGGACGCCGCCGCGATCCGCACTCGGGCGGAGAAGGTGGAAGGGGGCTGGCGCCTCAACGGTTCCAAGCAGTTCATCACCTCGGGCCGGATCGGCGGCCTCACCATGGTCATTGCTGTCACCGACCCGCAGGCCGGCAAGAAGGGGCTGTCCGCCTTCCTCGTCCCCACCGACCGTCCCGGCTATGTTGTCGACAAGGTCGAGCACAAGATGGGGCAGGGCGCGTCGGACACCTGTGCCCTGCGCTTCGACGATCTGTTCGTCGAGGACGACCTGCTGATCGGGGAGCCGGGGCAGGGCTATCGCATCGCACTCGCCAATCTGGAGACGGGGCGGATCGGCATCGCCGCGCAATGCGTCGGCATGGCGCAGGCCGCGCTGGAGATCGCGGTCGGCTATGCAAGGGATCGCCGCTCGATGGGCAAGGCGATCATCGATCATCAGGCGGTCGGCTTCCGCCTCGCCGACCTCGCCACCCGGCTGGAGGCTGCGCGGCAACTCGTCCTCTCCGCCGCCGTGCTCAAGGATGCAGGGCAACCCGCCCTGACCCAGGCGTCCATGGCCAAGCTCTTCGCCTCCGAAAGCGCCGAGGCAATCGTGTCCGGCGCGCTCCAGACGCTGGGCGGCTATGGCTATCTGGAGGAATATGGCGTCGCCAAAATCTACCGCGATGTGCGCGTCTGCCAGATTTACGAGGGCACATCCGACATCCAGCGCATGGTCATCGCGCGCAGTCTTTGAAGGGAATCCATCATGGAACATGATCCGGTCGTCATCGCGGGCTATGCCCGCACCCCCATGGGCGGGTTCCAGGGCGTGCTCTCGCCGCTCAAGGCCACCGATCTGGGCGCGGCGGCGGTGAAGGCGGCGGTCGCGCGCGCCGGGGTCGCCGCCGACGCGATCGACCGCATCTATATGGGCTGCGTCCTGCCTGCGGGCCTTGGTCAGGCGCCTGCGCGCCAGGCGGCGCTGGGTGCGGGCCTTGGCCTCAACACGCAAGCGACCACCGTCAACAAGATGTGCGGATCGGGGATGCAGGCGGCGATCATGGCGCACGAGGCGCTCGTCGCCGGAACCGCCGACCTGGTCGTAGCGGGCGGCATGGAAAGCATGACAAACGCCCCCTATGCCCTGCCCAAGCACCGCGCCGGCGCGCGGATCGGCCATGACAGGATCATCGACACGATGATGATGGACGGTCTGGAGGACGCCTATGAACCCGGCAAGGCGATGGGTGTCTTCGCCGAGGAGGCAGTGCGCGACTATCAGTTCACGCGCGGCGACCAGGACGACTATGCCATCCGCTCGCTCGCCCGCGCCAATGAAGCGATCGCCTCGGGCGCCTTCGCACGCGAAATCGTGCCGGTGACGGTGTCGGGCCGGGGCGGCGACAGTGTGATCGACACCGATGAGCAGCCCGGCAAGGCGCGGCCGGACAAGATACCTTCGCTCAAGCCCGCCTTCGTCAAGGACGGCACCATCACCGCCGCCAACGCCTCCTCCATCTCCGACGGCGCCGCCGCCCTGGTGATGACGCGGCAGAGCGTGGCAGACAGGCTGGGCCTGCCGGTCGTCGCCCGCGTCGTCGCCACGGCCGCCCATGCCCATGAACCTGCGAAATTCACCACCGCACCCGTCCCTGCCATGCGCAAGCTGTTGGAAAAGGCAGGCTGGTCGGTCGAGGATGTCGATCTATTCGAGGTGAACGAAGCCTTCGCCGTCGTCGCCATGATCGCCGCCCGCGAACTGGACATCCCGGCGGACAAGCTGAACGTGAACGGCGGCGCGACAGCGCTCGGCCATCCGATCGGCGCATCGGGCGCCCGCATCCTGGCGACGCTGATCGGCGCGCTGGAGCATCGGGGGCTCAAGCGCGGCGTTGCCAGCCTCTGCATCGGCGGCGGCGAGGCGACGGCCATGGCGGTCGAACTCGTCTGATTTCGGAGAGGGAAAGAACATGGACATCAAGGGACTGGCCGCCATCGTTACCGGCGGTGCTTCGGGCCTGGGCAAGGCGACGGCGCAGATGCTGGCCGCCAACGGCGCGAAGGTTACGATCTTCGACCTGAACGAGGAAGCGGGCAAGTCCGTGGCCGCCGAGATCGGAGGCGTCCATGTCGCCGTCAACGTCGCGGATGACGCCAGCGTCGCCGCCGGCCTCGACGCCGCCGAGCAGGCCCATGGCGTCCCCCGCATCCTCGTCAACTGCGCTGGCATCGCACCGGCGGTCAAGACGGTGGGGAAGGAGAATGTTGCTCATCCGCTCGACAGCTTCGCCAGGACGATCGCGGTCAATCTGGTCGGCACCTTCAACGTCATCTCCAAATTCGCCGCCCGCGCGGCGGCGGCCGACGAACTGGACGGGGAGCGCGGCGTCATCGTCAACACCGCTTCGGTCGCGGCCTTTGACGGCCAGATCGGCCAGGCCGCCTATTCGGCGTCTAAGGGCGGCGTGGTCGGCATGACCCTGCCGGTGGCCCGCGACCTCGCCCAGCACAAGATCCGCGTCATGACGATCGCGCCCGGCATTTTCCTCACCCCCATGCTGGAGGCATTTCCCCAGAATGTGCAGGATGCGCTGGGCGCGCAGGTGCCGCACCCCAGCCGTCTTGGCAAGCCGGCTGAATATGCGCAGCTGGTCGAATCCATCGTCCGCAATCCCATGCTCAACGGGGAAGTCATCCGTCTCGACGGCGCCATCCGCATGGCGCCCCGGTGAGCGGGGCGGGCATCGCCTTTACGGTCGAGGACGGCATCGCCCGGATCACGCTCGACCGGCCGGACGCGGGCAATGCCATCACCCTGCCGCTGGCGCAGGCGATGCTGGCGGCGGCGATCCGGTGCGAGAATGATCCCGCGGTGCGCTGCATCCTGATTACCGGCAATGGCCGCCTCTTCTGCGCGGGCGGCGATCTCCCGCTGCTCGCCGGGGCGGGCGATCGCCGCCCTGAAGTGCTGAGCGAACTTATCGCCACCCTCCATGCCGCAATCCAACGTCTCGTTCGCGGGTCCAAACCGCTGGTCACCATGGTCAACGGGCCGGCGGCTGGCGCCGGCTTCAGCCTGGCGCTGCTCGGCGACG
This sequence comes from Sphingobium sp. V4, assembly GCF_029590555.1. Lineage (NCBI taxonomy): Bacteria > Pseudomonadati > Pseudomonadota > Alphaproteobacteria > Sphingomonadales > Sphingobiaceae > Sphingobium > Sphingobium sp. V4. The sequence continues at coordinate 284,010 of NZ_CP081002.1, forward strand.
TGGTCGTTGCTGCCCGGTCGGCGCATTTCACCGCCGCCTATGGCGCGATCGGCCTGACGGCAGATGGCGGCCTCAGCTGGCTCCTGCCGCGTCTCGTCGGGTTGCGCAAGGCGCAGGAGATCATCCTGACCAACCGCCGCATCAAGGCGGACGAGGCCGAAGCCATTGGCCTCATCACCCGCATGGTCGATGATGACGCGCTGACGGATGAAGGATTGCGCGTGGCCACGGCGCTGGCCGACGGGCCGGTGCGCGCGCTCAGCGCCGCCCGCGCGTTGCTCTACGACAGTTTCGAGACGGGCCTTGAAACCCAGCTCGACCGGGAATTGCGGTCCATGGCGACAGCGGGCGCCGCGACCGAAAGCGAAGAGGGGCTGGCCGCGCTGCTGGAAAAGCGCAGGCCCGATTTCAGGGGAGTTTGATCCATGGCACAAGCCTATATCGTCGAAGCCGTCCGCACGCCCGGCGGCAAGCGCAAGGGTGCGCTGGCCGGCTCCCATCCGGCCGACATCGGCGCGGTCGTGCTCAATGCGCTGGTCGATCGCACCGGCGTCGATCCTGCCGCGATCGACGATGTGATCCTGGGCTGCGTCACCCAGGCGGGGGAGCAAGCCTTCGCCTTCGGCCGCAATGTCGTCCTCGCATCGAAACTGCCGCAGAGCGTTCCTGCCGTCACCATCGACAGGCAGTGCGGCTCGTCGCAACAGGCTCTGCATTTCGCGGCGCAGGCGGTCATGTCCGGCACGCAGGACCTGGTGGTTGCCGCAGGGGCCGAAAGCATGACCCGCGTGCCGATGATGTCGAACTTCACCCTTCATGCCCAGGCCGGCATGGGCGATGGGCCATGGCCTCACAGCATCCAGCAGCGCTTCGGCATCGCGGAATTCAGCCAGTTCCATGGTGCCCAGGCGATCGCCGACAAATATGGCTTCACCCGCGAGGATATGGACGGCTTCGCCATGCGCAGCCATCACAAGGCCGCCGCCGCGATCGCTGCTGGTGCCTTCGATCGGGAAATCGTGCCGGTCGAAACACTTCAGGGGCCCTTCGTCCAGGATGAGGGCGTGCGCGCCGACAGCTCGATGGAGGCGCTGGCCGGCCTCAAGACATTGGCCGAAGGCGGCACCATCACCGCAGGCAACGCCAGTCAGATGACCGACGGGGCGTCAGCCGTGCTGGTGGCCAGCGAAGCGGCGCTCAAGCGCTTCAACCTGACCCCGTTGGCGCGCATCCACAATCTTACGGTAACGGCGGGCGATCCGGTCATCATGCTTGAGGAGCCGATCCCGGCCACCCGCCGGGCGCTGGAGCGAGCAGGCCTGAAGCTGGACGATATCGACCTGTTCGAGGTCAACGAGGCCTTCGCCGCCATCCCCATGGCCTGGCTCCAGGCGATCGGCGCGGACCCGGACAAGCTCAACGTCCATGGCGGCGCGATCGCGCTCGGCCATCCGCTCGGCGCCAGCGGCACAAAGCTGATGGCGACGATGATCCACGCCCTGCGCGCGCGCGGCAAGCGCTATGGCCTGCAAACCATGTGCGAGGGCGGCGGCATCGCCAACGTCACGATCGTGGAGGCGCTCTGATGGCCATGCGGACGCGCTTCACCGATCTTGTCGGGATCGAACATCCGATCGTCCAGGGCGGCATGATGTGGGTAGGCCGGGCCGAGCTGGCCGCCGCCGTCTCCAATGCCGGCGGGCTGGGCATGTTGACCGCGCTCACCCAGCCGACGCCGGACGACCTGCGTCGCGAAATCGACCGCTGCCGGGCGATGACCGACAAGGCCTTCGGCGTGAATCTCACCATCCTGCCCTCGGTCAGCCCGCCGCCTTATGCGGACTATCGCCGGGCGATCATCGATAGCGGCATCACCGTCGTCGAAACCGCCGGCCACAAGCCGCAGGAACATGTCGATGATTTCAAGGCACACGGGATCAAGGTGATCCACAAATGCACTGCCGTCCGCCACGCGCTGTCGGCCGAGCGGATGGGCGTGGACGCGATCTCCATCGATGGTTTCGAATGTGCGGGCCATCCGGGCGAGGATGATATTCCGGGCCTGATCCTCATTCCGGCAGCGGCCGACCAGCTCAGCATCCCGATGATCGCCAGCGGCGGTTTCGGCGACGGCCGGGGCCTGGCCGCCGCGCTGGCGCTGGGCGCCGATGGCATCAACATGGGCACCCGCTTCTGCGCCACGGTGGAAGCGCCGATCCACCAGAAGGTCAAGCAGTTCCTCGTCGACAATGACGAGCGCTCGACCAACCTCATCTTCCGCAAGTTCCACAATACCGGCCGCGTCGCCAAGAACAGCGTCTCGGATCAGGTGGTGGAGATCAGCACCCGCGATGGCGCGGTATTCGAGGATATCCGGCCGCTCGTGTCGGGCCTCAAGGGGCGGCAGGCGCTCGAAAGCGGCGACATCGACGCCGGCCTGGTCTGGGCCGGCCAGGTGCAGGGGCTGATCCGCGACATCCCGACCTGCCAGGATCTGGTCGCGCGGATCGTGGCGGAGGCGGAGGACATCATCAGCGGCCGGCTCGCCGCAATGCTGGTACGCGAACCCCAGCTCGCCTGACCGGAGACGGCGCCACCGCCGCCTCCGCGCCACCCCCTATTCGGCCTCGACCCAGGTGGAGGTGAGCGCACGCGGCGAAAGATATTTGGTCGACGTCCAGCCACCATCGACCACGATCGTCTGCCCGTTGATGAATGCGGCGCCCGGAGAACAGAGAAAGGCAATGGTGCTCGCCACATCCTCGACCTCGCCCAGGCGCGGATAGGGCGTCGTCTCCACATTCACCCGCTTGAACATCTCGTCGTCGAACCGGTGCCGCACCATGTCGGTCATGGTGACGCCCGGCGCCACGCAATTGGCGCGGATGCCGCGCGGGCCATAGTCGCAGGCGATATGCTTGGTCAGCGCGTCGAGGCCGCCCTTCGACGCCGAATAGGCGCCCCCGCGCCGGCCACCGACCACCGCATAGGTGGAGGTGACGTTCACGATGCCGCAGCCATCGCCCATATGGCCGATCACTTCGCGACAGAGGCGGAAGGGCGCGCGCAGCATCAGGTTCAGGAACGCGTCGAGTGTCGCGTCGTCGGTCTCGTGCAGGGGCTTGGGGCTGCCCGCCCCGGCATTGTTGATCAGGAAGTCGATCCGCCCGAACCGCTCCAGCGCCAGCGCTACGATCCGCGCCGGCGCATCATCATCGGTCACATCGACCGACAGCGTCGCCAGCCGCGACGGGTCGGCGATGTCCTGCTCCAGTTGCGCCAGCTTGCCGGGGTCGCGCCCGACGCCGACGATCGCCATGCCGGCATCGTGCAGCATCCTGGCCGTACATAGGCCGATGCCGCTGCCCGCCCCGGTGATGATCGCTACCTGCATCCCGCTTCCCAATCCTCTCCTGTCATGCTGCGGTCATAGCCAAAGTCGCAGGGCGGAGTGACCCTCCGGCCGCAAATGACGCGGGGGCGATGCCTGCTGGCGGGAGACTTGCCGACACGCCCGCCGGAGCGCACCGATCATGGACCTATTCATGCCAAGGAACTGTCCATGTCGCTGTTGAGATTCGATGATCGCGTGGCCGTCATCACGGGAGCGGGGCGCGGTCTGGGGCGCGCCTACGCGCTGCTGCTCGCCGAGCGCGGCGCCAGGGTGATTGTCAACGATCCGGGCGGCCTGATGAGCGGAGAGGGCGGAGATGTCGGCCCCGCCGAGGAGGTGGTCCGCGAGATCCGCGCTGCCGGGGGTGAGGCCATGGCCTGCACCGAGTCTGTCGCGACACCGCATGGGGGGCAGGCGATCATCGATGCCGCGCTCGACCAATTTGGCCGGATCGACATTCTCATCCACAATGCAGGCAATGTGCGATACGGCTCGCTCAAGGACTTGAGCCAGGAGGATTTCGACGCGGTGCTCGACGTCCATCTGCGCGGGGCCTTCCATGTCGTGCGGCCCGCCTTTCCCCGCATGTGCGCGGCGGGCTATGGCCGGGTGGTGCTGACCTCCTCGATCGGCGGCCTTTACGGTAATCAGGGCGTCGTCAACTATGCTATGGCCAAGGCCGGCATGATCGGCCTCAACAATGTCGTCGCGATCGAGGGTGCGGCGGAAGGCGTCAAGTCGAACATCATCGTCCCCGGCGCGGTCACGCGCATGGCCGAGGGCATCGACGTGTCGGCCTATCCGCCCATGGGTCCGGACCTTGTCGCACCCGTCGTCGGCTGGCTGGCGCATGAAAGCTGCCCCGTCAGCGGCGAGATGCTGGTGTCGATTGCCGGGCGGGTCGCCCGCGCCTTCATCGGCGAAAGCCGGGGCGTCTACCGGCCGGGCTGGACGATCGAGGATGTCGCCGCGCAGCAGGACGGCATCTTCGACAGCGCCAATCCACTCATCTTCGGGCTGGACGGCCATGTCGATCATATCCGTTACAGCTGCGAGCGCGCGGCGCGGGGCCTCTGACGCGCCTCGTCGGTGCTGAAGCGCCTCAGCCCGTCGTCAACGACGCGCGGATGGCGTGCTTCAGCACCTTTCCTGCGTCGTTCTTGGGCAGGGCATCCCACAGCGTTACCGCTTCGGGATATTTGAACCGCGCCACCCCATGGCCCGCCAGGAAGTCGCTGATTGCCGCGAAGTCTGGCGTCGCCCCCGCCTGCGGCACGACCACGGCGACGGCGCGTTCGCCGGTGCGCGGATCGGGGATGCCCACGATCGCGATGTCGGCGATGTCGGGATGGCCGGCCAGCAGATCCTCTATCTCCTTGGGCGAGATATTCTCGCCGTTGCGGATGATCAGATCCTTGATCCGCCCGGTCACCACCAGATGATCGCCATCGACCCAGGCGCCCTGGTCCCCAGACCGGTAGAAGCCGTCCGCATCGAAGGCGTCCGCCTCGTCCTCCGCATGGATATAGCCGACCATCATCTGCGGCCCGCGCGCGCAAATCTCGCCCTCGGCCGACAGGCGCACGGTCGCGATGCCGGGCCGGCCGTCGGTGTCGGCCGCATGGGCCTGATCGGTGGCGTCGACCACGCCGATGGTCGTCACCGGCACTTCGGTCGAGCCATAGACGCGGCTGACGATTGCCCTGTCGAAATAGTCCGCAGCATCGCGGATCAGAGCTGGCGGCACCGAGGCGCCGCCACAGATGAACAGCTTGAGGTGGGGCAGGCGGGTGGCGGCCGCGCGGGCCGCCGTCAACAGCGTCTGGAGGAACGGTGTCGCCCCCGCCATATGGGTGCAGCGTCCCTGCACCATCTGCCGAACGGCCTCGTCTCCGTCCCATTTCTCCATCAATATCGCCGTCGTGCCGAGCATGACAGGCATCTCGAACGCATAAATGGACCCGCCGATATGGCTGATCGGGGAGGGGACGAGGAAACGGTCGCCTGGCTCCACCAACCAATGGCGGCCGATCTGCCGGATCAGCGCATTGAGCGAATTATGGCTGTGGAGCACCCCCTTGGGCTGGCCGGTGGTGCCGCTGGTGTACATCACCATCCGCACGTCGCCCGCGTCCAGTGCGGGCAGGGTGTCACCGCCCGGCGTATCCAGCAGCGCCTCGAAGTCCCCGGTCGCACCGGGTTCGCCGCGCAGAACGACGATCTCCGGCGGCTCTGCCAGATCGGCGCTCACGCGCGCCAGCATCGCGGCATAGTCATGCCCCCGGAAGCTCGCCGGAATGAAGATCATCCGGCTCCGCACATCGGCCAGGATGAAGCGCAGGTCATGGTCGCGCAACGACGGCAGGATCGGGTTGGCGACCATGCCGGCCAGCGTCGATCCCATGTAGATGACGGCCGCCTCCCGCCAGTTGGGCAGCATGAAGGAAATGACGCTGCCGGGGGCGAAGCGAGCCAGCAGCGACCGGGCTAGGGCGCTGGCCTGAGCGAGCAGCACGGCGGCGGACAATTGGCCCATATCGTCCTGCACCAGTATCCGGTCGGGCGTGTCGATGGCGGCACGGCGCAGCGCGTCGGCGCAGGTGTCGTCCCGCCACCAGCCATCGGCTCGCGCCGCTTGGGCGAGCGCTTCGTTCCAGCGGATATTCCATCCGCTCCGCGTCGTGCGTCGCATGGTCGTGCTTTCGGTCAGGGGGGAAGCCAGAGATGTCATAGCGCCGCGTCCGGCCGCTGCCGCGCCCGCCGATTGACGAGCGGGCGCTGGTAGGAGGGATCCTCCCGCCCGCGCGCCGACACGCCATTGGCGGCGATGTCGGGCACATCGGCGAAGGGAATGGCGACGGCGGGAGGCATCACCGACCATTCGATGACATTGACCCGCAGCGCGATCCGCCATGCGCCGTCGCGCCGCTCGAAGCGGTCGATATAGCGTCCCCCGGCCATGATGACGCTGTCGTCGCGGTTGCGGCCGATGAACTGATAATAGGTTTCGCCATGGGCCGTGTCGCCGTCCACGTCGATGCTCGACTGGAGCAGGACGTGATGGGTCAGGCTCTGGGCCTGGTCATGCAGGGGCATGGCCCAGTCCCAGCAATCGGCCGCGCTGCCGACGAAGGGACCGGCCGCGATCTCCGCATCGGCATGAAAGGCGGACAGATAGGCGTCGCGATCGAACCGGTCCATGCCCCGGCAGAAGCGGGCAAGGCAGTCCGCGATCGCCTGCCGGTCGATCAGGCCGGCCAGCCGGGTGTCCAGTTCATTGCCCATGACGGCCGGCCCCTGCGATTGGGCCCCAGATGGGGGCGCCCCTGGTCGCCCGCGCCGACGGAATGACGGCGCCGTCAATGTCGACGATGCCATAATGCCGGGCCAGTTCGGCGGTGATATATTCGCCCCCCGACCGCTGCATGATGTCGGGGTCTGCGGCCAGCGCCGCGATCACCCGGCCGGGATGCTCGACCGAGCTGCCTTGCTGGCTGGTGATCGATTGCGTCATCCGTTCCCCCATCCTGGCGAGGTTGTCGCGCGCCTTCTCGGTCAGGGTCAGCCCCTGCCACAGCGTCAGCGACGCGACATTGTGCGGCGCCAGCTCGATCGCCATGTCCCGCGCCATGCGGTCGACCGCCGACTTGGCGGTGCCGAACACCACGCCATAGGTATAGGTCACGGCGGCGAAGCCCGAGATGGCAACGATCAGTCCCGACCGCTGCGGCGCCATGATGCGCGCCGCATGCCAGGCGGCGACAAAGTTGGAGCGGACGCCGACATCCCACATTTCCAGGTTGGACAGCGGCTTTTCCCAGAAGGGCTTGGGTTCGATCAGATCGTCCGACAGCAGGAAGGCATTGTTGACCAATATGTCTAGCCGCCCCTGTTCCGCCTCGATCCGCTCGAACAGAGCCGCAACCGCCGCATCGTCGCCATGGTCGCAGACCGCCGCGATGCCGCGACCGCCGCTGGCCTGTCCCCGCTCGGTACATTGCTGGGCGGTTTCGCCGACCGTGCCCGGCAGATAATAATCACCCGGATTGACCGTCCGGCCAGTGACATAGACGGTGCCCCCCTGCTCGGCGAGGACCAGCGCGATGCCCCGGCCGATGCCCCGGCTCGCGCCGGTGACAAGCGCGACCTTGCCCGACAGCGGGCCCATCAGGCGTGCCCTTGGGCGAAGAAGGCGACACTGGCGTCGCGCCGGGCATCACCCGCATGGCGATCTGCCGGGAAGGGGAGGCCCATCAGCCCCTTGGACCAGTCGGCCGCCTCGCCCCAGTCGCAGCACCAGTCATACAGCATGATCCGGGTGGCGATGCGCCAGTTCCCACCACGTTCCTCCAGCAGATCCAGATAACGCCCGCCGATCACCTTGTCCCGATCGCCCGCGCCCATGTCGACGCGATGATAGGAGAGGACATGTGTTTCGGCCCTGGCCTTGCTGCCCGCCAGTTCGACATGGCTCTGGCCCAATATATGCTGGGTGTTGGCAATGGCGTCGGAACCGGGGACTACCCACGCCAGATAGTCGGCAAAATCGCCGGCCCGCACGCCATAGTCATAGCGCGCATCCGGCCACCAGCAGGACCGGATCAGGCCGGCGTCACGCCGATCTTCGCCGCGCGCAAGCCGCGCCAGGCAATCGCCAATCCGCGCCCGCGCCAACAAGGCTGCAACGCTTCCGTCCATCGCTCCGGTCTCCCATGCCGCTCGGTTTCCCCGAACCGTCGGACGACGCTATCAGCCGATGGGCCGAAGCGAACAGGGCCAACCCGCATGTTCCGGCACATACCACGGGGGCGATATGGACTAATATTCGATAATATATATTATGTTAAATTCCGTCACGCCGTACAATGTCGTTCAGCTGTCCAGATCGCTGTCGGCTTTCGCTACCATGCCACTGGTTCTCCGCCGCAACCAGCCATTCGTCACAGCGCGCGAAAGCGGAAATCGCGGAAGCGTGCCTCGCCGGTCCCGGCAGCATAGAGACCCGGCCGCAGCATCAGGAAACCGCCGCGGACATTATGATGATAGCCCGACACTTCCATCCCCCGGTCGAACCGGCGCCAGGTCCGCCCGCCGTCCCCGCTCAGATGATAGGAAATGATATGGTGATGGTTTATGACCTTCATGGTCAGCCGGCGACCATGGGGGTTGGCGGGCCGTCCTCTCTCCATCCCATATTGATGGGTGACGAAGCGCGTCTGGTCGAAGCCCAGGCCGCAATAGAGCTTGTCGTCGTAGAAGAGCAGCAACCCCGCCGTTCCGCCCGGCGCGATCTCGATATCGCACTGGAATTCATAGGCTGGGTCACCCGCGATCAATAGCAGCGGGGAGGAATCGACCGGTGCGGTGCCCCGTCCCTTGAGCACCAGCGCGCCCTTCTCCGCCCGCGCCCGGCTTGCTTCGTCCGGGCCCGGGCGAAAGAAATTCCACTTCGCGCCCAGCTTCAGGTCGTGGAAATCGTCCGACAGCGCCATCCCATGGGGTAAGGCTTGCCCGCCGCGGGGCTTGGGCAGCGGCTGCGACAGGTCGCCACCGGTCATGCGGAACCAGCCGTCCGAAGTCCATTCGACGGGATCGAGCAGTGTCTGCCGCCCCAGCGTCCAGAGACCATTTTCGTAGCCGTGATAGAGCGCCCACCAACTCCCGTCCGGCGCCTCGACCAGGCTGGCATGACCGCGCGACCACCAGCGTTCGTCCAGCCGCTCGGTCCGCACCAGCGGATTGCCGGGATGCTGTTCCCAAGGTCCGTGGATGGAGCGTGACCGAGCCGCGATCACCATATGTCCTGTCGGCGGCCCAGCGGTGCCGCCCACCGCCGTCAGCATGTAGAACCAGTCACCATGCCGGTGGATCTTCGGGCCCTCGGGCGAAAATCCTTCCACATCCCACGTGTCGGGATAACGCCAGGGATCATAGACATGCTCGACTTCGCCCACGGTCGACAGCCCGTCATCGGACAGGCGGATGCGGTCACCGCCGGACAGGAACAGCCAGCGGCTGCCATCCTCGCCCACCGCATGGCATGGATCGATATGCGCGGGCAGTTTCAGGTCGATCGGGTCGCTCCAGGGTCCGTCGATGCTATCGGCATGAATGACGAAGATGCTGTTCGGACTCGCCTTCACCGGAATGTATAGGAAATAGCGACCCTCATGCTTTTCCAGGCTGACAGCCCAGACCGACCCGATATTCTTTGTCAACGCGGCCTTGCGCGGTTGCCAGTTGATGAGGTCGCGGCTGTGCCAGATGGTGATGCCGGGATAGGAATCGAAGGTGGAGAAGGTCATGTAATAATCCGCGCCGTCCTTCAGGATGGCGGGATCAGGCCGGTCGCCGGAAATCAGGGGATTGAGGAAACGCCCGTCGCCAAGGTCGGCGATACGCTGATTGTCCGGTCCGCGTTTCCACTCGACCGCAAGGCGTGATGAAGGTCCGGGCGACGCCATCACCGTTCTGCTATGCCCCAGCGCAAGGGCGCTGCCCGCCAAGGCTCCGGTCATCGCATCGCGGCGGCTGATGGTCATGATCTCTCCTGAATGGAAAATGCCGGACCGCCCGTGCAGAGGCGGCCCGGCCGAGCAGTTACAGCTTGAACCGTGCACCCAGCTGGATGGTGCGGCCGAAATGCAGCTGCTCATAATTGCGATTGGCGTCCTGGTCGGTGTAGCGGTCGCGATAGTCGTCGGTCAGGTTGATGCCTTCCAGCGACAATTCGATCCAGTCGGTCAGCTTGTACCGGACAGATGCGTCGACGTTGATCGTGCTGTTATAGCCTTCGAACACATTGCCGGTTCCGCTGTTCTGGTCGATATATTTGCTGCGATAGCTGGCGGAAACGCGTGCCGAGAATTTCGCATCCTCATAATAGAGCGTACCGTTGAACGCCCTCTTCGAGAGTCCGAACAGGGTCGCGTTGCGCACCGCCGCGACATTGCCGCCACCCGGCACGATTGCCGGACCCGAGACAGTATAGTCCGCACTCGAATCCACGAAGGTGGCATTCAGGATACCGCCGAAGCGCGACAGGAAACCGGGCAGGAAGGTGAAGGGTGCCTGGACCGCCAACTCTATGCCTTTGAGGCTCGCGCCAGTGCCGTTGACGATCGTGCTGATCGCCCAGCCTTCCGCCCGCTCGGGCTGGATCGCCGCTGGCGAACTGGGCGGGATGACAGACAGCGGCAGGCCGGTCGATGCGAATGTCCCGGTGATCGTCTGGCTGATCGGGAAGCTCTGCACATCCTTCTTGAAGGCCGCGACCGAGAATACCGACTGGGGCGCGAAATACCATTCGATCGCCAGATCATAGGCAGTCGCACGGAAAGGATCGAGGAAGGGGTTGCCGAAGCTGACGCGATAGTTGAAGCCGTCGACCGACCCGCCCGGCGTAAGGTTGCCGAGCGACGGACGGGTCATCACGTCTGCAACCGATGCGCGGATGATGATGTCGCGGTGGGGGAACAGCGCAACGTTCACCGCCGGCAACCAATCCTCATAGGATCGGGATACGCCGACCAGCTGGCCATTGTTGAGGCCCGTCGAACTCTGCTCGGTCCTGACGTAGCGGATGCCGGCATTTGCCGCATATTCAAGCCCGAAAATGTCGCCCTTGGCATCGAACTGGATGTAGCCGCCCTTGGTCTTTTCCACCACGCCGCGGGTGTTGCCCGCGTCCACAGTCAGCGCCCGCTCATAAAGATTGGTATAGTCCGTCCCTGTCGCCAGATTGGGGATCAGCCACTGGGTGGTCGTCCCCGCCGGAGCGCCCGCGCCCTTCAGGGTAAACAACTCGGCGAGTTGCGAGGTGACCGGCAAGCCATAAACGGCAGTCGGGCCGAAGAGGCTGCTCGGCGAGCAGTTCACGGTGCCTAGCACCCGGTCGACACCACCATTGCCGCACACCACCGTGTCGCGGGTGAAACCTTCGGTGTCGAACGAGAAGCGGCGATAAACCGCCCCCGCCTTAACCGTGAAGCCGTCGGTCACGTCCCATTCGGTGCGCAGCTGCGCGGTGCGGAATTTGTTGACGGTCGAGGACGGCCGATCACGGATCTCCGCCAGCTGGAAATTGGCGGGATCGGTGACGCTGGTGCCGAAGGTCAGCACCGGGCGACGCATGTTGCTGTAGTCGTAGCTATAGCCCTGCGCGTCGCGATCATCGAACACCAGGGTTGTCTCCACCGGGATCGACGCATCCGACTTGGAAAAGCCGCCCAGCAGGGTGAAGCGGAAGCTGTCGCTCACATCCTGGTCCCAGGTCGCGCCCAACTGGTAGAATTTGGTCTGCGACTTGCGCAGATAATGTTCGGTCCGGACCCAGGCGTCGTTCAGCGTCGCCGACACCATATTGTTGTTGCTGTCATAAACCGGGTCCACCACGTCGATCGAGCGCTCGTTGGAGCGCAGCAGGACCTCGCCCCATTTCTCCTCGCGCGTCTCGCGGAAGCGCGAGAATAGCCCGTCGATCGAAATCTTTGTGGCATCCGAAGGCGCCCACTGGATCGATCCGGTCACACCGATGCGTTCACGTTCCTGCGCGATCTCGCCGTAGCGCGGAATGCGCGGGTGGAAGGCGAGCGCCGCGTCGTTGCAGGCCGCGCTCGGCACATAGGCGCCGCCGCTGTTCTGCGTGGTGAAACAGCGGGTGCCATCGACGCTGTCGAACCGCGCCTGCGACCAGCGCACCGTGTTATTGCCCATCTGGAGCGTGTCGAGCTTGGAATAGGCACCCGACAGCGACACGCCCCATTGTCCGTCCTGCGACTTCCAGGACAGCAGGCCCGCAAGGCGTGGCCCCCATTTCTTACTGAGGTCATTATAGGAGCCTGTCGCCGATCCGACGAACGTGAAACCGTCCTTACCGGCCAGAGGATTGCCGGTGTTAAGGTCCACGACAGCGCCCAGCGAGCCTTCGTCCAGCGAGGCTTCGGCGGTCTTGTGGACCACCAGCGAACTGAACAGTTCGGATGCGAAGACATTGAAATCGAATGCACGATCGCGGTTCGAGCTGGCGCCATCGGTCGAAGTTGCGACCGTTTCCAATCCATTGACACGGACGCGGGTGAATTGCGCACCCAGGCCGCGTACTGTGATGGCCCGCCCCTCGCCACCGTCGCGTTGAATCGAGATGCCGGGAATGCGCTGCAACGACTCCGCCAGATTCTGATCGGGGAATTTGGCGATATCCTCGGCCACGATCGCATCGACCGACCCGACTGTCTGGCGCTTGAGATTGATAGCCGCACCCAGCGACTGCCGGAAACCGGTGACGACAATGTCGGCGACCTCGCCCTCCGCCACGTCCTGTGGCTGCGGGGCAGCCGCATCCTGGGCCAGGGCGCCGCTCGAAAGGGTCATGACCATCGCGGCGAAGGATGCCCCCGCCAACCAGCGCCGCGCCGCAAATTTGTCCTGCTGAATCTGCACGTTCATCCACTCCCTTCCCAAATCTCCACCCTGCGATCAGGCGCAGGCGGGTTTCCGGGCTATCCCCGGCCGGGAGGAGTGCGCCTCACTATGGCCGCAACCTCCCCCAGCCCGCGCGCCGCCAGCTATAGCTGGTCGTCAGCACATCGCGGAAACCGGTGTCATAAATGCGCCCAACACAAAAGCCTGTCAATATGCTGCCGCATTCATGATACCGAACCAGATCGGAACGGCATGTAGGCATCTGAGATAAATGGAATTATTTTGAGGCAGGCTTTGCGAAGGCGGTGCTATGGCCGCCCGCTCCGCGCTTTTAACCACAATCGTGAACGCCTTGGTTGAGGCGTCTCGGTTGCACCGCCGTGTTCGTTGATCGGCATCCATGATGGGCGGTGCGGGCCGGTGACGCCTCTTGCCGAAGCGATGGTCGCACACAGTCGGATCCCGGCCTGTATCATTGATCGATAATCCAATGTCGGGCGGGCGGTCTGTAATGAGAATGGGGAGTGGCGAGACCGCGCCGGGAGCAAGAGCAGGGATTGCCTGCCCTCATCATCTACCAGCGCCCAGTCATCTGGGGCGTTCAAGATCTGATGAATGGCTTAGTCAGACACCGGTGTCAGAAAAGGTTGCAACGGCCGAAGCGGGATGCCAAGATTGCGGACGAGAGGAGAATGAAACTGATGGCGCATCCCCTGTTGCCGGATATGGCCTTGCTTGCCAATGTCGCCCGGTCCCCAAGGCTGTTCCGCCTGCCCCTGCTGACCGCGATGCTGGTCATGGCCGTCCCATCGGCTACCGCCGCTTCCGCTCGGCAGGATTCCTCCCCCATCGCCTTCCCCGGCGCTGTCGGCTGGGCGGCAACGACGCCCGGCGGACGCGGCGGGCGCATCATCCGCGTCACCAGCCTCGCCCCCGACGGGCCCGGCAGCTTCAAGGCAGCGATCGAGGCGAAGGGACCACGCATCATCGTGTTCGAGGTGGCCGGTGTCATCGACATGGGGCGCCAGACGTTGAAGATCAGCGAACCCCATGTCACCATCGCTGGCCAGACCGCGCCCTCGCCCGGCATCACGCTCATCAAGACCGGGATCGACATTGCAACCCATGATGTCGTCGTTCGCCATATCCGCGTCCGCACCGGCGTCGATGGCCAGCCGAAACTGAGCGGCTGGGAAGCGGACTCGCTCTCGACTGTGGGCGCCCATAATGTGATCATCGACCATTGCAGTTTCACTTGGGCGATCGACGAGAATATGTCGGCCTCCGGTCCCCGTTTCGAGGGCAGGACACCGGAGGAGTGGCGGCAGAATACCAGCCACGCCATCACCTTCTCCTATAATATCGCAGCAGAAGGGCTGGCCAACGCCAGCCACCCCAAGGGCGAGCATAGCAAGGGTACGCTGATCCACGACAACGCCAGCGAAATTCTCATCTACCGCAATCTCTACGCGCATAATGTCGAACGCAACCCGCTGGTCAAGGGCGGCGGTCAGGTGGAACTGGTCAACAATATCCTCTATGATCCCGGCGAACGGGCGCTCCATTACAACCTGATGGCACTCGAATGGGGCGAGCATCCCTACCAGACCGGCAAGATCTCGGCCGTGGGCAATGTCATGCGCGGCGGCGTATCGACTGCCCAGGGCCTCCCGTTCCTGACGCTGGGCGGCGACGGCGACCTCGATTATCACGGCAAGGATAATATCGCCGTGGACAGGTTCGGCCAGCCGCTCCCGATGTTCGGTCGTTATGGCGAAACCCGTGCCAGGCTCAACCAACTGCCCGCCCCGCCGGTCTGGTGGCCCGGCACACAGGTTCTGCCGGTGCGCGAAGTTGAAACCCATGTCCTTGCCCACGTCGGCGCCCGCCCCTGGGATCGCGACGCCGACGATCTGCGCGTCCTCTTCTTCGTGGCCGAGGGACGCGGCGAGATTATCGACGATGAACGGCAAGTGGGCGGCTATCCCAAGATGGCGCAGACCCGCGCGCCCTTTGTCGAGGCCGATTGGGATCTCGACACGATGGAGCCGAAGTCGGGCCGCTATCCTGGCCAGAAGTCGGAGAAAATCGCCGAGCATCTGTCCGATCGCGACAAGATGATGCGGCAGGGAGAACAGGCAGGAGATCGGAAATGAGCATGATGCCCCTCCTCATGGCTGCGGCTGCCGCGTCGGGCGCGCCGCCGATGGCCGTGATCGATGAGAACAGCGTCCGCCGCGACGAGCAGACGCCTCACGGCCGGATCGGCATGAGCACCGCCTATCGCATCAGCGATGCCGTGCCCCAGCCGCGCCGCATGGAGTTTCGCAAGCGCATCCTCCATATCGGCGCTGCGATCGGCCTCCATCCCATAGCCCATGACGAGGTCTATTATGTCCTCTCTGGCACCGGGGACGTCACCTCCGACGGGGAAACCCGGGCGCTGAAGCCGGGCATGGCCGCATATCTCTATGACGGTGCGGTGGTCGGGATCAGGCAGACCGGGCAGGAACCGCTGGCGCTGATCATCGCCTATCCGGTGAAGGAGTAGGCCACGCCACGACTTGTCCACCGGTTCGTTTGCGGCAGAGCGTGGGCGGCGCTTTTATCTTGCTCGCCATCCCCGCAGATGCGGGACTTGTGCGAAAGGAAGGCACTGTCGCCTGTCAACTGCCCGGCTGGATATAGGGCACGCGCGCGAATAATGCGCGCTCCCACCCACGCGGGTTCTCTACTATTCGACTTTCGACGTCGAAGAGCATCGTGGTCCGCCGATCGAGCCGATATTGGGGCCAGGCCTCCATGCCCGGCCCGTTGGGATCGCCGTCCCGGGCAAAAGCCAGGAAGCGCGCCATCATCGCCATGGACGCGGCCCGCGCTGCGGCGCCCGTACCGGTAAACGAGCCCGGCGCATCCAGCGTGCCGAAGGCCAATGCTATGTCCATGGTATGCGGCGCACCGCGCTTGGGTTGTGTCGGCGACTGGAAATCGACTTGATAGACCCAGGTCGGCGCCTCTGCCCGCGCCCGCGCCTCGGCCTCGATCACCTGTCCCGGCCAGCTTCGCCCGGCCGTGGTCGCGGCATAGAAAATGCGCTCGGCCGACCAGTCGGGATAATGCGCTCGATATTGTGACACAATCCATTCGGGCGACAGGTCCACGCGCAATTCCCCC